>DATNBQ010000189.1:0-3508 GCA_035571955.1 Urbifossiella sp.
ACTTCGAAGTGCAAAGACGCATTGAACTGCCCCGCGGAAAGCTGCTTTAACTCCGATTTCGACACCCGTCCCTTGGCGTCCAGCACTTCCTTGAGCAAGGTCTGGTAGGCCTTGTCCACATCCTCGACTTCGACGCCGGCCTGCACCCGTTCGTTCTCGGCGACGCCGACGGCCGCGCGGATTTCCTTTTCCGTCAAGGTAATCGTCAAGGTGCTGAGGGCGGCCAGGTTCGAGTAATAGCGGATCTCGCCTTCGGCCCGTTCGATCTTGGTCCGCCAGACGCCGAGTTCGCGCTCGGCCTCAAGCAGTTGCTTGATGTCCCCCTTGCCATCCTTGATCATCGCCAGCAAGCGGGTCTCCATGGCGCGGGCCCCACGCAAATCGCTCTCCAGGTCCGTGTACTGTTTGGTGATGTCGGCGCTCTTGATCTTCACGCTTTTGAGTTCGCCCCCCTTGCCGAGTTCCTTACGAAGGTCGAGCACGAAGCTATCGAGGGTTTCGGGCGGCGTGCGGACCACGACCGAACCGCGGACCTTGCCGTTGGGCAACTTCTCGCTGTTCACGGTGTCGACGTAGGCGCCCTTGATGCTAGTCGCCAGCTTGGTGACGGTGGCGAGGGCCGAGTCGAACGATTCGATCTCAAACTCGATGTCGCCGGAACGGATGACGACGCGGCGCACGGCAGCAGGAGGCGTAGCGGACGGCGGCGCGGCGGTCGCGCTGATTAGTTGAGACACTCCGGTGGGGAAGCCGTCTTTCCCAACGACCTTCATCTTATCATCGAGGATCTTCGCGAGCTCGCGAGATGAATCGGCCTTGGGAGCGGAAACTTCGCTGGCCACGGGCTTCGATTGATCGGCCGGACGATAAAGCTGCGCCGGATTGAAGTAGGCATAGCTGGCCGGCGGCTGCTTTCCCATGCCGCCCATGCCGCCGGCCATGCCCATGCCAGTGCCGGGACTCATGCCGCCGCTGCCCTGCCCGCCCAGCCCTTGTTGGACCATGTGAAGGCTGCCATCGCCGTAGGAATAGAGGTTCGTGCCGTTGGTGAAGAAATTCGTGCCGTAGCCGTTGGTGGCAGTGTGAGGTTGGCCGGTCGCCGGAAAGCCAAAACCCAGGGCCGGCGATGGCGTGGCGGGAGCGGTCTTGCCGTTCGGGGCCTGTGGGGCGCTCGTTACCGTTGCCAGCACTTGACCGGGTGATTCCGAGAATTTGCCTGAGTAAGTTGCTGTCGAACTACCGTCCCTCAAAGCGGGAACGCCAATCGGATCATTGACGACGATGGAATCGACGGTCTGTTCCGCGACCCGGTCGAGGTCGGGAATCGCCGAGGCGAGGTTCGACTCCAACCCCGGATCTTCGTTGGACAGGTTCTTGGCAGGTTCACTCGCGCTGGGGGTCATCGCGAAAGATTCTGCTTCGCGCCGGATCCGCGCGTTTGGTGCTTGCGCTACTTCCCCCGGCATCGGCAGCCGCCCGCCGTTCATCGTGGCAGCGGCCAGCGCACCGAACGTCGTGACCACGATAAGCGCCGCGGCGATGCGGGTCGCGCGGCGCGGCCAGCCGAGGAAGAGCACCAGTCGCGGCGACGGAGCGGCTCGAAACGCCTGGATGGCTCGGTCTTCCAGACCAATCTTGGGGCGCAACGGGGCGAACAGCGTATCGAGCCCGCGGTCCAGGTGGGCGGCCGCGGCCAGCGTCGCGGCGCAATCGGCGCACTCCCGCGCGTGCCGCTCCAGGCGATCCGCTTCCTCGGCCGACAGCCCGCCCGCCAGGTGCGCCGCGATCTGTTCCTGAGCCCACACGTGATCGGTCATGACAATACTCCCTCCGGCGAATCACGTCGCCGGCTCGCCAAGCTTTAATTCCCCAGTTCGGGCGGCAAGCGGTCGCGCAGCATCTTAAGCCCGCGATGCAACAAGCCGCGCAGCGATCCATTCGTTAACCCCAACTGTTCGCCGATCGTGTCATAATCCGCGCCGGTGAGATAGCGCATGGTCAGCGGCAAGCGGTATTCCTCGGGCATGGAGCGCAAGACCGAGAGCACCGATTGCCGGAGCTCTTCGCGTTCGGCGGCATCTTCCGGCGACAGGCCGTTGGCCGGCACGGCGCCGAGCAACTCGTCGTCGCTCCTGGCCGAGCCGTTCGCGCCGATCCGCTTTTGTCGCTGTTCGCGGCGCGCCGCGTCGATCACCGCGTTGTGGGCGATGGTCAACAGCCACGGGCGGAATTGGGCGGGGTTTTCCAGACTACCGAGCGATCGGAAGGCGAGGAGGAGCGTTTCCTGGAGCAAATCCTCGGCGCGGTGGGCGTTGCCGGTGTCCAGGAACAGGCGTGCGAAGACGAGGCGGGAAGTCCGCCGGACCAGTTCTTCGAACGCGGCCCGGTCGCCTTCTCGCGCCCGCACGACCAGGGCGGTGTCGCTGTCGCTCATGCGTGTCTCGCCGGTACAGCATGATAGACGCCACGGCGGCCCGGGGCGCGCGCGGAATGCGGAAAAAGTGGTTTCCCAGGTCGTCATGGAAGAAGCGGCGCGCGACTTGCATTCACTCAGGCACCCGCCCGCCCAAGAAGAGGCACATCGTGAAACGCACCCTGGCAGCTCTTGTGATCGCAGTCGTGGCGTCGATCGGAGTTCTCGGTTGCGGATCGGGAACGCCCGGCGGCCCCGGCGCAACCGCCAAAGACAACTCCACCCACATCGGCCCGGCCGACCGGACGTTCACCCTTTCGGTGCCGACCATTCAGAACCGCATGAAGCAAGGGGAGGCCCATCAATACACGATCGGCATTCATCGCGGCAACAACTTCGATCAAGACGTGTCGATCAAGGTGGAAGGACTGCCCCAAGGTGTTTCCATGGAACCGGCATCGCCCGTGATCAAGCACAGCGACACGGAAGTGAAAATCCTGTTGAAGGCCGCCGAGGATGCGGCGGTCGGCGAATCGACGATCAAAGTGATCGGTCACCCGACGACGGGCGCCGATGCCACCAATCAATTCACGCTGCACATCGATAAGAAATAACTCGTGGTCTGAAAGCAAAAACTGACACATCGGGCGGGCGGCTGACGCAGTAACCAGTTCGCCGGAATCGCACATCAATTCGATCATTTCACGATCCGCTGGCGACCGACGCGCCCGCGGAACTCCTCATCGCGCATTGCCGATTGTCGGTCGGTTTCAATAACAGACCTTACCAACACTTGGAACGGGGGCGTTATGAACGGCATGCCTCGCTGCGCCGCGGCAGGAGTCGCGCTCGTCGGAATCGTCGGGCTGGCGTTCCTCGGGGGGTGCGGCGGCTCCGACGCCAAGAAGATGGCCGAGCTTCCCGCTCCGATCGTCGCGTTCGCTGCGCCAATCGAAAAAACCGTGACCCGCTACGAATTCGCTACCGGCCGCGTCGAACCGATCGAGCAAGTCGATATCCGCGCCCGCGTCAGCGGTTACTTGAAATCGATCCAGTTCCAGCCCGGCACGGAAGTGAAGCAAGGGAAGGTGCTCT
>DATNBQ010000190.1:0-6560 GCA_035571955.1 Urbifossiella sp.
GGCGACATGACCCAGGCCAAGCTCGATGTGATGATTATCGGCCAAACGAAGATCAAGATCCTCCAGGCGAAAGCTCATGCGGGCGTGAAATCGGCCGAGGCCGGCTTGCGGGAAATCATGGGCGTCGCGGATCGTTCGCTCAAGTTCCGCATCAAGGATAAGGAACTGCCGCTCATGGGGCAGAACGTCGCCTTGACGGAACAGCAAATAGTTGACATGGCATTGGGCCGGCGGCCGGAACTGGCGCTGGCCGCCGCGGGCGCCGACGCCTTCCGCCTCGAAGTTTACGCCCAGGGGATGCTCCGCTTCCGCCGCTCGGTGCCGACGCTCAGTTCCGCCTCGGATATTCACTCGCGATTGCTGCCGACGGGTAGCCGCGATCCGGAGCACGATTATCGGCCGGAACCGATCCCGCCCGAGATGCCGCCCATGGTCGTGGGCGACCGCAAGGCCCGCGTCGCCCGGATCACGCAGTACAGCCATCGCGCCGACGCCATTTACGACAAGGTGCGCGATCTGATGATCGTGGAAGCCGAGACGACCTTCTACCACTTCGAGCAGACTTCGAAGGGCCTGGCGGATGCCAAGGAAGGGTTCAAGGCGTCCAAGAGCCTCGTCGACCGCGTCCGCGAGCAGTTCGACAATCCGAAGGCGCCGAAGGAGCAATTGCTGCTCGGCTACGCTCAGGCCGCCGAAGCCCAGACCGGCTATGTGGAGGCCGCTTACCGCTACCTGCTCGCCCTGGCGGCGCTCGAACGCGTCACGGCCGGCGGCGTCCGTCCGGCTTTCCCCGGACGATGAACGACGTTTGGTTTCTGGTGGCACAGGCATTCTTGCCTGTGCGAGATTGCTGCGAATGCCTGTGCAACTAAACGGCTCGCTTTTTTCCGGGCATCGCCCGGCCCAGGGGGTGCGACGTGCGTCTGTCTGCCTGTCTTGCCGCAAGCTTGCTCGCGATCGTGGCCGGGTTCGCTCCGGCGGCCGATGTCCCGGCGGACCCCGCGAAGGACAACATCACCGTCGGCATCATGAGCGGGATGTTCAAGGGAATCCCCGAGCCGCTCATCAAGGCCGGCGGCCAGCAGTTTAATACCCTCTTCAAGAAGTTCACCGGACTGCCCGGCGACGTGATGGTCGAGGACGATTACCGCAAGCTGGCCGCGAAGGTCAACGAGAACAAGATTCAACTCGGCGTCATCCACGGCTACGAATGGGCCTGGCTCGCCAAGCAGAACCCGCAACTGGCCCCGCTCGTCGTTACCCTTCCGGCGAAGCTGCCGCAGGCCTGCATCGTCGTGAATACCAAGAATCCGGTGCTCGCCCCGGCCAACCTCAAAGGCGCGAACATCGACATTCCGTTTAACATGAAGGCCCACGGCTTCTTGTATCTCGACAAGCTTCAGAAGTCGTGCCCGCCGGGGTCGTTCGCGATAAACACGCCCGAAGACCTGGGGCCGGAGGAAGCCCTCGATGAGATCGTGAAGGGGAAGGCGACGGCCGCGATGGTCGACCACTCGACGTTCGCCGCTTACAAGGTCAACAACCCCGGCAAGGCCGTCCGCTTGAAGTTACTCAGCGCGAGCGAAGTCTTCCCGCCCACGGTGCTCGTCTATTCGAAGAAGGGGCTTACCGAGAGGACCATAAGCCAGATTCGCACGGGTTTGCTCAAAGCTCACAAGGATCCGCAAGGGAAGGCGTTCTTGTTTCTGTGGAACTTGAAGGGCTTCGAAGAGCCGAGCCCGGCATTCGAGAAGTTGGTGGAGGATAGCGTCAAGGCTTACCCGCCGCCCGCCATGAAGTGAGCAGGCGAGTCGTCTATTGGGCCTTGGCGAGCCGAAGCGTGAGCGACCGGAGTGCTGAGCGGACTCCGGTCGCTCACATCACTAGCTGCGTAACCACACTTCTGCGATTATGGAAGTTCCAACACATCGGACGAAGCGTCAGCGAGAAATGCCAGGACATCTGCCGCCTTCGCCCGCAACAGATTTATCACATCGCGCGTCGGGCCGTTGCCAATCCGCAACCAAATCACCTTCGGAGGAGCGCCCAAGGACGCCGAGAGGTTGCAGAAATCCACGTCTTTCGAGACGATGGCCAGCCCGTGAGTTGCTGCGTAAGCCCAGATAATTCGGTCGTCCGCGTTGGCCAATCCTGCACTGAGAACTTGTTCCGATCCTGGAAACTCCGGAGCCAGCAACGCCGGCAAACGGTGCGACAGATTCTGATCGAACAGCAAACTCACGCGGCGGGTCTCGGTATTTGTGCGGCCGCGTAGGCCAGACAGGCCCGAATGTCGTCGAGTGTCAATTCCGGGAAGTCAGCGAGGAGTTCCTCGACGCGCATTCCACCGGCGAGGTACTCGAGCACATCGCGCACGGTCATCCGCATCCCGCGAATGCACGGTTGCCCGCTCCGCTTCCCCGGCTCGATGGTAATGAGATGCGCGAGGTCCATACTCGAAGCCTACCCGCCGTCGAATGCGCGGTCAACGCAATGTGTTCGCCTACTTCAGCGCTTTCAGGAATGCCTCCAGTCCGGCGGCGTACTTATCGACGGTGGCGCGAGGACCGCTCAGCCGAATGTGGCACGCCTCGTCGCCGTCATTCACGATCACCCAGATCACGCGGTAATCGTCTTTCAACTCTTCCTTCGATTTCGGATCGAACGGCCGTTCGCGATATTTCCAGGTACCGGTGATGTCGAGCATGTCGATGGTTGCACTCTTCACGCCCTCGATCTTCCGCACCTTGGCACTGTCGGACTCCGTTTTCCCATCCGCCGGCACGAACGAAGCTTTCCAGCGCGGGAAGACCTTCTCGGGCTTGGGATTGCTCTCGGGCATCACGATGAGTTCGGCGTCGCCGGGGCCGCCCTTGTCGCCAATCAGTTTGAACTGGAAGGAGCGGAGCCGGTTGGCGGGTTTCTCGCTTTTCCAGGCGGCGGGCGCGTCTGCGGCCAGCTTGCCGAGTTTCACCTTCACGGGCTTATCGGCCGCGGCGACCGGTACGACCAGAAACAGGGCAATGGCGAAGGCCTGACGCATGCGAGGCTCCGTGGCGAGGGAAATCGGTGGAACCCATCATACGATAAGTGAACCGCCCGTTTCAATCGCGGGGCGTATCTCGGTCTGGTGGCACAGGCATTCTTGCCTGTGCAAGGCTCGCACAGGCAAGAATGCTTGTGCCACCCAATCGTCGAGGTTTCGGCATGTCGCTGGTCTCCGCTGCCGCTCCGCACCCGGAGGAAACAATCGTCGCTCTCTCCTCGGCGCCGGGACCGGGGCAGCGAGCCATCGTCCGTATCAGCGGGCCGCAGGCGCGGGAAGTCGTCGATGCCGTCTTTTCACCTGCCGAACCACCACTTCCGCGCCATCTCGCGCCCGGCTCAATCCGGCTTACCGGCGTGCATTCGCCGCTCCCCGCGGACTTGTACTACTTCCACGGCCCGCACTCGTACACCGGCCAAGACCTGGCGGAGTTGCATACGATCGGTTCGCCGCCGCTCGTGGAACGGCTGGTCGCGGACTTGCTCAACGCCGGTGCGCGGCCGGCCAGGCCGGGCGAATTCACATTACGCGCATTTCTGGCGGGGAAGTTGGACCTACCGCAAGCCGAGGCGGTTCATGCGGTCATCGCCGCAGGCTCGGACGCCGACCTCCACGACGCCTTGAAGCAACTGGCCGGCGGCGCCACGCAATCGCTCCATGTCCTCCGCGACGATCTCTTGAACTTGCTCGCCGACACCGAGGCGGCTCTCGATTTCGCCGACGAGGAGATCGAGTTCGTGGGGAAGCCAGAAACGCTGTCGCGATTGACGGCGGCCTTGGGCCGGCTCGCGAACTTGAAGCGACAATTCGAGAGCCGCACCATCAGCGGGCGGCCGATCCGCGTGGCCCTGGTGGGTGAACCGAATGCCGGCAAGAGCAGCTTGTTCAACGCCTTGGCCGGCGAGGCGGCGGCACTCGTCAGCGCCGAAGCCGGCACCACCCGCGATTACCTCACGCACAGGCTCGACTTGAACGGCGCGACGGTGGAACTTATCGACACCGCTGGCTGGGCCGCTGCTGCCGACACCATCGAGGAGCAAGCGCAGCGCCTCGGCGCGGATCAGTCGCGCGGCGCGGACGTGATCCTGTGGTGTGCCGAACCGGGTCGCGACTTCCTCGAAGTTGATGCCACACGAATTGCCGCTTCAGGTGCGATCGTGCTCCGCGTGCGAACCAAGTGCGATTGGGTTCAAAGCACAGGCAAGAATGCCTGTGCCACCGAAGAGATGCTCCTGGAAACGTCAGCGATTGCACCCGGTGGCGTCGATGGCCTGCGCGCCGTTCTCGCGGAGACCGTGGCTTCCTTGACCCGGCCGCCGCTCGCTCCGAGCCAGAGCCGCTGCCGGCACCACATTGACGCCTGCATCCGCGATTTGCAGCAGGCTCACCGCCACATTCTCTTCGACGACCCGGTGGAACTGGCGGCCCTCGCCCTCCGCGGCGCCCTCGACCAGCTCGGCGAAATGGTCGGCGCCATTTATACCAACGACCTTCTCGATCGCATCTTCTCGCGCTTCTGCATCGGGAAGTAACTTGTCACCGATGGGGCAACAAGAGCGGCGGTTTTCGGCAAGCTGGTTTTGACTGTTTCGACTGTTGCGAATAATTCGATGGCGTGGTAAACTCAAGGCCGTGAGCAAAGATAAGAGGAGGGAAGTCAATGGCAACACTCATTCCCGAGAACTTCGAAACGGTCGCTCCGAGCAAGGCCGATTCCCGCTTGGCTTTAGAGTCGAGTCGCCTACTGGCTACTCGCAAGATCGGGAAGCGTGCCAGTATCCGCATCCGCGTCGAGGACGGCGGCGATACCGAGCCGATCTCCGTGCCGTCGTCCGCCGTGCGGCTGCTCCTCAATCTGCTCACCGAGATGTCGAGGGGCAACTCTGTTACGCTGATTCCCACGCATGCGGAACTTACCACTCAGCAAGCGGCCGACCTGCTCAATGTGTCGCGGCCTTACGTCGTTAAGTTGCTCGACGAAGGCAAGATGCCATTCCGCACGATTGGCAAATTCCGCCGCATCCGGTTCGACGATCTAATGGCGTACAAGCGCAAGGACGACGAGATGCGGGCAAAGTTCGCCGATGAATTAACGGCCCTTTCCCAAGAGCTCGGTGGCATGGGCTACTGATGGAACTGCCCGTCACCGCCGTTTACGACGCGAACATCCTCTACTCGGCACCGTTACGCGACCTATTCGTCAGGCTGGCATTGGCGGGATCTGTGCGGGCACGGTGGACAAACGCAATTCACGACGAGTGGATGCGCGGCGTTGTGCGAAACAAGCCCACCATCACCCGCGAAAAAGCCGAAAAAGTGCGGGACTTGATGAACCTCAGCGTGCGCGATTGCCTTATTGATGGATACGAGGGGCTAATTGACTCAATTGCACTGCCCGATCCGGATGACCGCCACGTTCTCGCCGCCGCTATCCATGCCGGCGCCGAAGTGATCGTTACCTTCAACCTGAAAGACTTTCCGGCGGATGCGCTTGCCAGCCACGGCATCGCGGCGATGCACCCGGACGAATTCGTAGTGGCGTTGTTCGACGTCGCCCCTGAGTCAGTCTGCGGCGCGGTCAAACGGCAACGGGAGGGATTGCGAAACCCGCCAAAGACGGCCGAGGAACTACTCACCACGCTCGAGAGCCAAGGGTTAGCACAGACAATCGCCCGACTCCGGAGATGCGCCGATTTGTTATGAATCAAGGCGTCCCCGAACGTGATCCCCGCCGGAAGCTTCGGTCTCCAAGACATCTAAATCCCGACCGGTGTTGCCCAATGGCCGGGGGGTTGTTAAGGATACTCCATGCCATTCCATTCGCACAAATTGCCAAACGGGCTCCAACTCATCGGCGAGACGAGCCCGTCTGCCCGGTCCGTTGCACTGGGCTTCTTCGTCCGCACCGGCAGCCGCGACGAGACCCCCGAAGTCTCCGGCGTATCGCACTTCCTCGAACACATGATGTTCAAGGGGACGCCGCGGCGCACCGCCCTCGATGTGAACCTCGACTTCGATCGCATCGGCGCCAGCTACAACGCCTACACCAGCGAAGAGAACACCGTTTACTACGCCGCGGTGCTGCCGGAATACCTGCCCAAGGCCGTGGATATCCTTGCGGACATCCTTCGCCCCAGCCTGCGGCAAGACGATTTCGACACCGAGAAGAAAGTGATTCTCGAAGAGATCAAGATGTACGAGGACCAGCCGGCGTCGGTCGCCAGCGAGAACGCCCGCCGCATTTATTACGCGACTCACCCGCTGGGGAACAGCGTACTCGGCACCTCGGCTAGCGTCGGGGCGCTGAGCCGCGACCAGATGCACGGCTACTTTTCGCGCCGCTACGCCCCCACCAACATCATCGTCTCCGCGGCCGGGAACTTTGACTGGAACGCTTTCGTGCGGTTGGCCACCGAGGCCTGTTCCAAGTGGGAAGCCGGGGATGCGGGCCGCGGCAACCGCACCGAATGGTCCGGCGCCGGCGGTTTGCACGTCCTCACCCGCGACAGCGTTC
>DATNBQ010000191.1:0-22801 GCA_035571955.1 Urbifossiella sp.
CCGATCGCCACGCAGAGCGGCCAGGGAGACCTTCGCCTTGAATTCGGGGCTGAACTTCCTCGGCTTCGCCATGACGGGATACCTCCTCAGCTATAGGGTATCCCCACTCATCAGAGCGCCCAGTTTTTGGGGCGCAGTACAGAACAACCGGGAGCGGATGAAGTACGCGGAGTATCGGCGGGCGGGTTTGCCGATGGTGTCGAGTTATGTGGAGTCGGCGGTGAAGCAATTCAACTATCGGGTGAAGGGGAGCGAGAAGTTTTGGACGGAGGAAGGAGCGGAGGAAATCCTGCAACTGCGTGGGGATCACTTGCGCGACGATCGTCCCTTGGAGTCGTTTTGGCGGCGGAGGGAGGCGGCGGAATCGGGCCAGAACCGCTACCGAAAAGCGGCGTGACCGTTACAAAGCATGTACTGCACCCGCTCCCCCTTTGGGCCGCGGTTGTACGAGAAGGCGCCAAGAGCGTTTGACGCGGCTTGCCATTCCGTGTAAACCTATCTCATTCGCCGGGTTGGAATTGCCCGGATCGCCTTGCCGCAGGGGTCAGGATGTCCACACTGCTCGTCACCGGGGGCTGCGGGTTCATCGGGTCGAACTTCATTCGCCGCCTGCTCGCGGCCGACTCCACCGTTCGCATCATCAATTTCGATTGCCTCACTTATGCCGGCAACCTGGCGAACCTCGCCGACATTGCCGCGAATCCACGCTACGCGTTCGTCAAGGCCGACATCGCCGACCGCGACCAGGTCCGCGCCGCCATGCAAAACGGCGTCACCGATCTCATCCACTTCGCCGCCGAAAGCCACGTCGATCGCAGCATCCAGGACTCGGGGCCATTCCTGCGGACCAATGTCGTCGGAACGCAGGTGCTGCTCGACGCCGCCCGCGAATTCAAGATTCGCAAGTACGTGCAGGTCTCCACGGATGAGGTGTATGGCAGTTTGGGGGCGACCGGCCTCTTTACCGAGGAGACGCCGCTGCATCCGAACAGCCCCTATTCCGCGTCGAAGGCCGGGGCGGACATGCTCGTCCAGGCGTACCAGCACACGTTCGGCCTGCCGGCCGTCATCACCCGCTGTTCCAACAATTATGGCCCGTATCAGTTCCCCGAGAAGCTGATCCCGCTCTTCATCACCAACCTGATGCGCGATGAACCGGTGCCGGTCTATGGCGACGGCCAGCAGGTGCGCGACTGGATTCACGTGCTCGATCATTGCTCGGGCGTGGAAACGGCGTGGCGGAAGGGAACGCCCGGCGAGGTCTACAACTTCGGCGGCCGCTGCGAGAAAACCAACCTCGACCTGACGTTCACTTTACTCGATTTGCTCGGCAAACCGCGGACGCTGATCCGCTACGTCAAGGATCGCCCCGGCCACGACCGCCGCTACGCCATCGACTGCTCGAAGGCCGAACGCGAACTCGGTTGGCGGCCGGAATGGACCTTCGAGAAGGGCATCCAGGACACCATCGCCTGGTATCGGAACAACCAGCCGTGGATCGACGGCATCAAGAACAGAAATCTTGTTTAGCCGCGCAAGCCCACCCGTTGCCACGGGTAGGCTTCCGGTGTTTCTGGAGCCGCACATGACGATTCGCGGAGTGATTCTCGCCGGCGGGAAGGGAACCCGCATGGGCGAGCTGACCAAGGTGACCAACAAACACCTGCTCCCGGTCGGCGCCTGGCCGATGGTCTACCATCCGTTGAAAAAACTGGTCGGGGCGGGGCTGTCGGAAATCCTGCTCGTTTCCGGCACGGAGCACATGGGCGACTTCGTCGAACTGCTCGGTTCGGGTACGGCCCACGGCTGCCGGCTCACGTACCGCGTCCAGGACGAAGCCGGCGGCATCGCCCAGGCCCTCGGCCTCGCCGAGCACTTCTGCATGGGCAGCCGCTCGTGCGTGCTCCTCGGCGACAACATCTTCCGCGACCCGCTCGTGCCGCTGTTGGAAAAAGCCAGCACCCGCCCGGACTGGGCATGGATCGGCCTCAAGCAAGTTCCCGACCCCGGCCGTTATGGCGTCGCCGAACTGAAGGGCGACCGCATCGTCGATATCGAAGAGAAGCCGCCGGTGAACCCGAAGAGCGATCTCGCTGTGGTCGGCATTTACATCTACCCGCCGGACGCATTCGGTTTGATCCGGACGCTGAAGCCGAGCCGCCGCGGCGAACTGGAAATCACGGACTTGAACAACCACTACATCAAGCAAGGCCGCATGGGCTACAGCGTCCTCGACGGTTACTGGACCGACGCCGGAACGCTCGATTCGCTGGACTATGCGAACGAACTCGTCCGCAAGGAAGCGCCGCGATTTTGAGAGCTTCGCGGTCGAATGGCCAGTTTATCCACGGGTTTGCTGGGCCGATTCCACGGGCAACGTCGCGTGCAGCGCGTCCAGGCGCTTGCGGGTATCCGCCAGCGTGCGATCGATAGCAGCTCCTGTGCGGACCGCTTTCTCGCGATCCATTTGCGATTCGTCGGTGCAACCCCAGCGGCCAATCACTACGCTCGTTTCCGGACAATCGCGATGCAAGCGGACCACCAGATAGCGGGCGTGGGATAAGCCCCCGGGCGGAGGGCAGCCGATCACAACAACTGCCGGGCGATCGCGCTCCACCATTTCCAGAAGTTCGGAAGCGAGCGCCTCGTCGCCGGCAACTATCACCTCCCAGCGATGCGGATCGAGGCTCAAGGCCAGCAACTGAACGGCGACGGTATCGATCTTATCGCGTGCAGAGCAAAGCAGAATACGCACGCGATCGTCGCCGTGATCCTCGGGTTGATCGCCCTTCACTTCCTCGGCGATCTCCTGCACGGCGCTCGCAATCAACGCCACTTCGCGCTGATCCATCTGGCCCGATTCGGCGCCGCCGCGCGCCGAACAGAGCGCGGGAATCAAGAGATCGTCGAAGGTTGCTTCGAGGCCGTGCTTTTGCACCCCGGCGATGGCCAGTTCGGCGGCTTCATCCTGATCGCGGGCCACCAACCGCTGGTAGAACGCCAGCCGCGGCGTCAACGGCGGTTCATCCCCCAGGAGCACCACGAGGTAGCGGAAGCGATTCACGTGGCGGCCGAGCACCAGTAGACAAACGGTCATGGGGCTGGCGAGAATGAGCCCGATCGGGCCCCAGAGGAAGCCCCAGAACGCCGTCGCGATGACCTGCGCCACTTCGGAGATTCCCATGCTGCGGCCGAACAGTCGCGGTTCCAGCAGGTTGATGCAGAACAATTCGAGCCCGGCGTAAAGACCGAGAACGCCCAGCGGTTGCCCCCATGCGCCGCCCCACGACGGTGTGCCCGTGAGCGAAAACAAGAAGGGCGGAATGAGGCCGATCCAGGTGCCGAAATAGGGGACGTAGCGCATCAGCGCCGAGACGAAACCCCAGAGCAGCGGATAGTTGACGCCGAGAAGAAACAGGCCGAAAGCAATCAACACGCCGAAGCTGCAATTGATCAATACCTGCGTGAGGAGGAAGCGGCTGATGCGATGGCTGGCGTCGTCGACGGCGCGGGTCGTGGTCATGACGGCGCCGTTGCCGAGGAGCCGAATCGCCCGATTGCGGAGATCTTCCCGGCGAAGCAGCATGAAGATAACGAGGATGAACGTGAGCGCGGCCTGCCCCATCAGTTCGGCGGCCGGCCCCAGGTACTTTTCGGCGAGAGAGACGATCGACGGCGGCTCGGATCGTACGATCACGGCTTCGCCCGCCGGCGCGGGATCGACCACGCCGGTGATGTCGTTCATGATTTGACCGAAGCGGCTCTGGCCGTCGCCGACAATCGCTTCCTTGGCCGCGGTAATCTTCTGCTTGATCGCTTCGCGGCGATCCGGCAGCGTTCCGGCCAACTGCGCCACTTGATGCGAAACCACCGTGCCGATGGCGACAATGACGATCAGCGTGAGAAGAATTGTTGCCCCGACGGCGCCGCTTCGGCCGAGGCCGCGGTGCTGCAAACGAACGACGATGGGCGATAGCACGAACGAAAACAGGATGGCCAACGCAATCGGGATGAACAGCGATCGCGCCCAGTATAGCGTCGCCACGACGATCGCCGTCACGACGGTCGAGGCGAGCATGACGATCGCGCGTGGCCATTCCAGTGGCATGGGGATCCTGCGATGTGCGCGGAAGAGGTGGGGATCGCAGGGAGTGATAATGCAATTGACGTGCCGTACGTTATCGCGATGCGAACGAGCGAGTCGGCCTTGCCGATCCGCTCGTTTGACCGGTCGCTCGCGCTCCCGACTCAGAGATTACTTGACCGCCACGAACTTCACGCAGACGGGCGAGCCGACCTTCACCGCCACGTCGGTTTCCTTCGCGCCGCCCGTCTTCGCGTCCATCTTATAAACGCCGACCTTGGCCCCATCCTGGCTGGCGATGAGCATCCACTTGCCGCTCGGGTCGATGTTGAAGCCGCGGGGAATCTTGATGTCGCCGGTGATGTGCCCGGCCGCGGTCAGCTTGCGATCCGTCCCGACGGTGAAGACGGCGACGTTGTTGCCGACGCGGTTGGAAACGTACACGTGCTGCCCGTTCCGGGCCAGGATGCACTCGGCCGTCGAATTGTTTTTCACCGGCGCGTCCAGTGTGGAAAGCGTCTGGATCACGCTCGGCTTGTTCCCTTCCCCATCAAATTTGATGACGTTGACAGTGGAATTAAGTTCGCCGCAAACGTAGGCATATTTGCCGTCCGGAGCGATGGCGATATGCCGCGGTCCGGTGCCGGGCGGCAACTTGATATCGTCGGCATCCGAGTTCGACACTGCCCCATCCTTCTCGATTCGGTAATACTTGATTGCGTCGAGGCCCAGGTCCACGACGAGTGCGAACTTCCCGGTGGGATCGAAAAAGCCACAGTGCGCGTGCGGGGCTTCCTGGCGGTTCTTGTCCGCGCTACTCCCTTGGTGCTGAATGAACGCGGTGCGGTGCTCGATCTTGCCGTTCTCGCCCAGCTTCATGAACGAACAGCTTCCACCGCCGTAGTTGGCGACGACCGCATATTTTCCATTAGGGCTCACGGAGATATGGCACGGTCCGGCGCCGCCGCTCGTCGATTCGTTGAGCTTGGTGAGTTTGCCGGTGGCGGCATCGAGCGCGAAGGCGACCACCGGGCCGCCGTCCTTGCCGCCCCCCTCACCGACGGCGTACAGGAACTTGTGATTCGGATGGATGGCGAGGAACGACGGGCTGCCCATGGCGGCGGCCAGTTCCGGCTCGCTGAGTTGGCCGGTCTTGGCGTCGAGCTTCGAGCGATAGATGCCTTTGCTCTCTTTGCCGGTGTAGGTGCCGAGGAAGACCCAGTAGGCGTCGGGGCCGGGTTCGTCGGCGGCCGAGGCCGTGGGGGCTGGGACGGCGGCCGCGATGGCCAGGGCCGCGACGAGCATGGCCGCGGCGCGAGGAAGGATCATGGCGAAACTCCACGAGGTTGGGGTTACTGAGGTTATACAACTCGCGCTGAGCTTGGCTCGCGGCTACTGGTAGTCAGAGAAGGCCCACGCCTCTCCCCGTTGGGGAGAGGCCGCAATCTCGCACCAGCGAGATTGCGGGTGAGGGGTCTCTTACGCGAATTCTGCCCCTCACCCGGTTTGCTCGCTGCGCTCGCAAACCACCCTCTCCCCGTTGGGGAGAGGGTCAAAATGGCTGGTTGCCTTAAACTTAAAGGCCATTGCTTTCCAGCCAGCAAGTTTTGCAACTCGCGCTCGGCTCCGCGGACTGCGCCTCGCGCCTAATGTCTCGAGATTCCCGCGGCCTTCATCAACTTGTCGGTTGCGGCATAGGCCTCCGTCACCCATTCGGCGATGCGGTCCGGTTGCGGCGAATACTCCAGTTCGATGCTGATGGCGCCGTCGATGCCGAGGTTCGCGATCTCCTTCAAGTACGGGCCGAAATCGACGACGCCCCGGCCAGGGGGCAAGTCGCCGTGAATCTTGCCGTCGCAATCGCTGATGTGCACGTGGATCGCCTTGCCCTTCAACGCCCGCAGTTCCTCGGCTTTCGTACCGGCCAGTTGCAAGTGGCTCACGTCGATGTTCGCCTTCACCGCGGGATGATCGACGGCATCGATGAATCGCACCATGCTGGCGACGTTGTTCAGGAGCGAGAGCTTGAACGGTTCGAGTTCGAGTGCGACATGCACGCCGAGGTTGGCGGCGTACTGTCCGAGCGTCTTCAGATGCTTGACGCCGATGTCCCATTGTTCCGCCGGCGGAATCACTTGCCTGTCCCAGATGTATTCGCCGAGCACGAGCAGCACGTTTTTTGCTTCCAGTTCGTAGGCGAAGTCGAGGTAGGCCCGGCAGCGGTCCAGATGGAAGCGCTGGACGCTCGGGTTGAAATCGATGAGGCCGACGGCGACGCAGGCCACGCTGACGATCGGCAGCGCAACCGCCTGGCATTCGGTGCGAATCAGCTTGCGTTCCTTGGCGTCGATGTCGAGCGGGTCGGCGAAGATGTCGATGGAATCGAAGCCGATGGCCTTGGTCTGGCGGATGCCGTAGGCGGTGCCGCGGCCAGCCTGGGCCCACGCCGAGTTGATGAGGCCGAGTTTCATGGCGAATCTTCCTGGTGAGAGACTCGGATTCCGCTAGACCGTTCGTACGGCTTTACTGTAGCCTGTCGGAATCGGTTGGCATCTCGGGAAACCGCGAATGCTCGAGCAGTTCAACCAGTTCGGCTATCTCGGCATCTTCCTGACGCTATTGGCGTCCGGGTTGGGCTTGCCCATTCCCGAGGAATTGCCCGTCCTCACCGCCGGCGTAATGGTCGGCCACGAGGACACCGCGCTGCACTGGTACATCATGCTGCCGGTGGTCATCGCCGGCGTCGTGCTGGGCGATGGCCTTCTGTACGGCATGGGCCGCTGCTGGGGGCCGTGGCTCTTGAGCCGCCGATGGGTCGAGCGGCGCATCCTTGCCCCGGAAAAGCGCGCTGAGATCGAAAAGAACTTCCACGATCGCGGCATCGCCGTACTGCTCGGGGCAAGATTGCTGCCCGGCATCCGCACGCCGATTTTCATCATCGCCGGGATGCTCCGCGTGCCGCTCGGCCGCTTCCTCATTGCCGACGGCCTGTACGCCATCCCCGGCGTCAATATCCTCTTCTGGCTCGCCTATCTGCTCACGGATCAGATCCTCGAAATCTTTAACCGCATCAATGCCTATCGGCCGCAAGTGGTGCTGGTGATCCTGTCCGGCGTGGCGGGGGCGCTGATCCAGCGTTACTTGCTGACGCGGAAGGTCTCGACGGGCGATCCGCCGCCGGCGATCATCAACAAGCCGGCTGAGGCGTTGACCCATGCCGTGGAAAAAGCGGCCGGCGTGGTCGGGCACATGGCCCACGTCGGCCACCATTCGGCGGAGGCGAAGGCAGCGGACGGCGCCCCAGTCCCGGAGGCCTCGGCAAACGGGGCAATCGGGGAGGCCGCCCCGGAAGCGATCCGCTTGCCCCAGTAATCCACTTCCGATTTTTCCGGTCGGGAAAATGGAATCGAATTCAAGAGTCGCACGGGCGCGGTCGATAGAAGCAATACGGCCCGTGGTTTGGGGCTGGACCCGCTCCCGAGTTGGGGGACTTGGCAAGCGGGGCGACTGGGGGAAGCATACCGCGCACGGAGGCGGGCCATGAACCGCAAGTGGGGCCAGAGACTGGTGCTGGGGGTTGTGGCCGCGATCGGGTTGACCGCTAACTCCGGTTGCCTCATCAACCAGTATTCCGGCGATCCGAACGAGCGGATGCACCAGTTGCTGAACCAATCGGAAGATCTGCGGCAAATCAAGCAGGAATGGAAGCGCTTCTGGTTCAACGACCAGCCGGGCCACCTGACGCCCGAACGCATCCACGGCGGCATCATCTCCGGCGCCTATTGATTGCGCTCGGTTCATGGTTCAAACGCAACAGGGGGCGAAAGCCCCCTGCTTCGCATTATCGATGGTTTCGCGCTGCCCGCTTGGGTCGCGGCTAACCAAAGGGCCTTACTGCAATTCCTTGATGAAGATGTTCTTGAACCAGAGCGGGTCGCCGTGATACTGCAGTTCGATCGGTCCCTTCTCTGGTAGCGGCTTGCCGCGGTTCCAGTAGTTCGCCAGCTTCCCCTTCTCGACGACGAGAACGCCGTTGAGTTCGATTGTCACTTCCTCGCCGATCATGGTGATGTGAAACGTGTTCCATTCGCCGACGGGCTTGTCGGCCTTCTTCAACGGAATCTTGGCCTTGTCGCCGGCCGGGTTGTTCCACAGCCCGCCGGAGCCGGAATTCTTGTCGACGCCGCGGGCACCCGGCGTATTCTCGGAATCCCAGATCTGCACCTGCGGCTGACCGCGCAGATAGATGCCGCTGTCGCCGTTCTTCTCGATCTTCCAGTCGAGGTACAATTCGAAGTTGCCGTAATCCTTGTCGGTAACGAGGCTGACGCCGCCCTTACCGTCGAGGTGGATGGCGCCCTTGTCCACGGACCAGTGTTCCGAGGCGATCTTGTTGCGCTTGGCCTGGAGTTCGGCGAGGTCGCCGGGGCTCTTGGTCGCCCGCTCGGTCATGGTCGTGTGACCCTTCCAGCCCGTAAGGTCCTTGCCGTTGAAGAGGGCAGTGAATCCCGGCGGCGGCTTCGGGGCATCGCTATCGGCAGCGGGTAAGGCGGACGCGACGACAATCGCGGCCGCCAGGGAAATCGCATGACGCATCGGGGCTCTCCGGGAAGAGGGAATCGGCAGGGTGCGCTCAACCTAGGACCGGGCCGCTCTTCGGGCAACGGTTTCCGCGATCCGAGGCCGCAAGATTGGATATGATGTCTCTACGCACCCTCTTCCAGTAGCCGCACCATGTCGCGCAAACCGAAGCTCAAGGCGGTCGCCCCTTCCCCGCGGCGGATGCGCTACGGGCTCATCGCCATTGTTGGCCTGTCCGCCTTCGGCGCCGCTTACGGCGTCGTTCGCTACTTACCCGCGATCACAGCACCGACCGGCATGGTCTGGATTCCCGCCGGCGAATTCACAATGGGCTCGGATTCCACGAACGTACGCCTCGACAACGAAGGGCCCAGCCACCGGGTCCGCGTCGACGGCTTCTACATGGACGAGCATCCCGTTACCAATGCCGAGTTCCAGCGGTTCATCGAGGCCACGGGATACGTCACCACGGCCGAACGCAGGCCGGACTGGAACGAGGTCAAGAGGCAGTACCCGCCCGGCACCGAGAAGCCGGACGACTTCAAGGAAGAACCGGGCGCCCTGGTATTCACGCCATCAGCCGAGCCGATTCCACTCGACGACGTATATGCCTGGTGGCGCTGGGAACCGGGCGCCTGCTGGTCGCACCCGGACGGTCCGATCAGCACGATCGCCGGCCGCGAGGACCACCCGGTGGTACAGGTGTCGTGGGACGACGCCGTGGCCTATGCGAAGTGGGCCGGCAAGCGGCTCCCCACCGAAGCGGAATGGGAATTCGCCTCGTGCGGCGGTCTGGAAGGGAAGCGCTTCGCCTGGGGCGACGACTTCCGCCCGCAAGGCAAGTGGATGGCCAACACCTGGCAGGGCGTCTTCCCGGTCAAGGATTTGGGCGAGGACGGCTTCGCCGGAAGGTCGCCGGTGCGATCGTTCCCGCCGAACGGTTACGGCCTGTACGACATGGGCGGCAACGTCTGGCAGTGGTGCTCGGACTATTACCGGCAAGACGCGCACTTCGAGAGCCGCGGCCAGTCGTGTTGCGAGAATCCGAAGGGCCCCGGCGACTGCTTCGACGCCGGCGACCGGGCCAACCCGTTCAACACGCGCCGCGTCATGAAAGGCGGATCGTTCCTTTGCCTGGCGAGCTATTGCGAAAGCTATCGGCCGAGCGCTCGCCGCGGCACCCCGCCGGACACCGGCACCTCGCACATCGGCTTCCGCTGCGTCAAGTGAGGCAGCCCTAAACGCAGCGGCGTTTCTTCCCTTCGCACGACTTGCAGATCCGCGTCGTCGCGTTTGGAATTGCCCAATTCCGCTCAACTCCCGCAACCGATAAAGCCGATTCTTCGAAGGAGCGATGTTCCGCGTAGGGAGGCGCGAGCGTGCAACGGCGGGGAGCCGCGGTGCTGATCGTCGGCCTGGCTGCCTTGCTGGCGGCCGCGCCTACCGCCACGGCCCAGAATGGCCAGGCCTACTACTGGCCGCACCGCAAGTTCGACATCCCGGTGAACGTCGACCGCATCAACAAAGAGACCTCGCGGCCGACGCACCTGCAACTCTTTTCCTCGCTCAATCGCGGCCGCTGGCAGGCCGGAGCGAAACTGCCCATCAGCGGCCTCGAAGACATCGGCAACGGCAAAAAAGGCTTCCAATTCAACGCCGATCGCGACGGCGAATACGAATTTAGCGTCATGTACTGGTACGCGAGCGGCGACTCCAGCCCGCGGTCGGCGGACGAACTAGGCAAGATGCTGGCAGTGACCATCGACACCACGCCGCCGGTCATTCGGATTGTCGCCGGAGCCAACGGCGTGCGCTGGGAAGCGACCGACGACAATCTCGACACGGGTCCGAAGGCCGTCACACTCGAAGCGAAACTGTCGACGTGGTCGAACTGGAAAACCGTCTCCGGGCCATTCAAAACGAGCGATAGCTATGCGTGGCAATTGAAGGGCCAACTGCTTGATGTGCGCGTTTCGGCACGCGACAAGGCGGGCAACGAAGTTCACTCGGCCATCGTCCGCGTTCCGGGAACAGATGCCATCGGCACGTCGTTCCCGCGTTCGACACCGGGAACCACTCCCGATTGGCCGCCGGGCCCGCCGGCGCCGCGCGATCCGGTTAACCCTGCCACCCCGATCGGCAACTTGCCCAAGCCGCGCATCGAGTACGTTAGCGGCAACGACATCACGGTCAATTACGAGATTCAGAAAGCGGGGCGCTCCGGCGTCCAAGCCGCCGAACTGTACGTGCAGAAAGATTCCGGCCCCTGGCAACTGGAGAAGCGCTTTAACATCGATCCGCCGGCCCCAGCCGGAAAGACGCTTTCCATGGCTTACCGAGCGGACAAGGAAGGGCTATACGGCTTCTTCGTGGCCCCGGAGAGCGGTGCCCGCACCAAGGCCCCGCCGCCGCGCCGCGACGATCCGCCCATGCTTTATGTGGTCGTCGATCGCACCGCCCCATACGTGAAGATCACCGATGTCCGCGTTTCGCCCGGCGCGCGCGGGCCAGTGGTCGAGATCGCCTGGGAGACGACCGATCAGAACTTGATGCCCGACCCGATCACGCTGGAATACTCGGTAGACAAGGATGCGGCGGTGTGGAAGGAGATCAAGTATCGGCTGCCACCAGGAACGGAGCGGCCGGACAATGTGGGGCAACGCCGCTACGTCGGGGACTTCAAGTGGGAAGTGCAGGACGAGACGTTGTGGAAGTTCCACGCCCGGATTCGCAGCGTGGACCGGGCCGGCAATACGGGCAAGGATCAGTGGAAGAACGAGGTGATCGTCGACCTGGATGTGCCGTCAGCGGGCATCACGGGCGTTCGCGGCAGCGCCGGCACGGGCAGCGACAGCCCGGCATCTTCGATACCGGCGCCGGCCGTGCCGTTCCCATCGCCTGCCAAGCCTCCGGTTCCGAAGCCCTCGAAGCCGATCGAGGAGCCGACGCTGCCGGACATTCCGTAGCCGTCGCGCTCCCCTTCGGGTCGCGGCGAATCATTTCTTCACTTCAGTGCCGTTGAGAACGATCAGTTTGCTGCGGTCACCGGGGCCGACCTTGGCCTCGCGCTTGTATTCGTACGTCTTGCCATTAGCCTTCCACTGCGCCTTGATTTGGAAGGTGTAATCTTGGCCAGCTTCGATGGCCGGCGAGGTGATGGTTCGATCCGTCGCGGGCTTGCCGGCGAGTTCCTTGCCGTTGACCCAGACGGTGGCCGCCGCCGGGAACTGCAACGCGAGCGACGCGCTGAAGGTGCCGCTCACTTCGACGAGGTACGACGGCGCCGGTCCGGATTCCGAATAGGGCAGCGGCAGCGAGTTCGGAGCGAAGAGGCCGGCGGCCGACATGCCGAAGAACGAGGGCACCGCGCCGCTGTACATGAAGCTGCTGCCGTAGACGCTGCCATAACTGCCAATAAACGGCCCCATGCCATAACTGAACGGCAGCGGCCCGATCGGGGCCAGCCCCTGGTACGTGCTGTACGGCACGTAGTAGGGGTACTGGGCGTTGGCGGCGCCGCCGAACAGCGCCACGGCGATCAAGGAACCAAAGAAGGAACGGATCATGATGCAAACCTCACGAAGGGGATGGGGTTTCATCGACGGGCGAACGGGGAGCGCGGGCAATCCGGCCCACCCCTTCATGATAAGTGGGGATGGAACGGTTACGCAAGAAATAACGGGGTTTACTTGCGCACCCGTTTCTCGGCGATCATTTCCAAAAGTGCCTCGGCGCAGGTCGCGGCAAACGCCGGGGCGTTAATGAGTTCATTCACCTCGATAAGGTGCACGTTCGGCGCCAGCCCTTGGCGGATCGCTTCGAATAGCGCGGCATCGGCCTCCGGCCACCAGAACGCTTTCCCCTCCGCGTCGATCGCCGAAACGCCCTTGAGCGGCAAGACAACGGCCGTCGGACCGGTGGCCGCGTTGGCCTTGCGCACGATCTCGTCTCCCAACTTCGCCATCTCGTCGGGCGTGGTTCGCATCAAGGTGACGGTGGGGTTGTGCTGGTAGAAGCGGCGGTTCTTGTAGCGCACCGGCGTAGTTTCTGGGGGCCCGAAGTTCACCATGTCGAGGGCGCCGACCGAGATGATCTGCGGGATGCCGGCTGCTCCCGCCGCGGTCAAGCGTTCCGGCCCCGCGGTCAAGATGCCGCCCGCTAACTCGTCCGCGAGTTCCGTCGTCGTGATGTCGAGAACGCCGGCGATGAGCCCGTCGCGGATCAAGCCTTCCATGGTGCGGCCGCCCGATCCGGTCGCATGAAAGACCAGAACTTCGTACCCCGCCGCTTCGAGAATCTTCCGCGCCGCCTCCACGCAGGGCGTCGTCACTCCGAACATCGTCGCCGCGATGATGGGCCGCTCCGCCATACGGGAGGTTGGATATTCCCATTTGGCATTCACCATTCCCGCCATGGCCGCGGCGGCATTGTCCAGCACGGCCCGACTGATGCGGTTCAACCCGGAAATATCGACCACCGAGTGGAGCATGAGGATATCGCGGGTGCCGACGTACGGCTGAACCTGGCCGCTGGCGAGGGTGCTGACCATTAGCTTGGGCACGCCGAGCGGCAGGGCGCGCATGGCTGCGGTGCCGATGGTGGTGCCCGCGGAACCGCCGAGCGAGAGCACGCCGGTGAGTTCTCCCCGGGCGTGAAGGTCCATTGCGATGCGAGATGCGCCCTGGGCCGCGAGGGCGACGGCCTGGCCGCGATCGGCGGCAGCGCGCACGGCCTCCAGATTCGCGCCGGCCGCGACAAATACCGCCTCGCGCGAAACATCCGCGGCAATCGCCGGTTCGCCGAGCGCACCCGCGTCGAGCACCCGCACCGGAACATTCGTTTCTCTTAACCGATCGCGGACGTAAGCGATTTCCGCGCCCTTGGTGTCCAGCGTGCCGATGAGAAGGACGGACATCGCGATAGGCCCGTGGGGAAATTGCGTGTTATGTTAAGGGAATGCCTCCCATACTCAAACGCATTCTGGTGAACGGACTGATGGCGGCGGCGACGCTTGCCGTGATCGGCATCGGCTTCGCGGAACTGGCCGCCTTGTTCCTGGCAGCCAAGGCCCCGGAGACCGAGACCCCGACGGCGCTCCAGTACCGCGTCCCGGCGATGCTGGCCTTGTGGGGGTTCCTGTTCGTGGCATTCGGCGAATGGGCGCTGGCTTGGTGGCGCAGTTTTCGGCCCGCGGTTCAACCGAAGGAACCTCGACCGGATCCCGCGGAGATCCTGCTCGAACAAATCATGTCGCAAGTGGAAACGGCCCAGAAACCGACCAGCCTTTGATTACTAGCCGCGACGCGGATATTCCGAATGCGCCGGATATGATAGGATCGAAGCGATCCACGGAGCGGAGGATGCCATGCGCCGATTCCTGGGTGCATTTGCGCTGCTGATGCTCGTTGCCGCGCCGGCCGCGGCCCAGCATCACCACGGCTTCCATCACGGTGGATTTGGGTTCGGCTACCGCGGCGGTTTCGGCTTCTCCTCGGGCTTCGGCGGCTTGGGCTACCGCAGCAGTTTCGGCTTCGCCGCCGGCGGCCCCGGCTTCCACTTCTCCGCATACTCGCGAAGCTTCTATTCCCCATATTACTCCTATGGATTCGTCCCGGTCGGCGGTTTCGGCAATCCATTTACCTTTGGCTTCGGCAACCCGTTCTTCGTTCCGCAGGCCGCGTTCGTGCTGCCCGCCCCGCCGGTCGTGATAGTTCTGCCCGTGGCCAACAATGCGCCCGCGGATGGCGAACCCGCCGCCAACGCGCTGCCGGCCACCGTCCGTCGCCGCGAATACCTCGTCATCACCCCGAAGACCGCCAAGGCAACTCCCAAGGTCGATCGCGTGGCGCCATTGCCGCCGCGCACGGTGCCCGTGGCCTTCCGATTCGATATGGAGAAGACGGGATTGCCGGGCGCGACCGAGCGCCCCGAGATCGATCCCGCCGCCGAAGCCGCCCGCCTGACGTCCCTGGCGCGGGCCGCATTCCGCGCGGAGGATTACGGTGAAGCGGTGGAACATCTCGACCGAGCGCTAGCGGCGCGAGCGTCGGCCGAGACGCATTTTTTGAAGGGGCAAGCGCTGTTCGCCTCGGGGCAATACGCCGACGCCGTCGCCAGTATCTGTAGCGGCTTAAGACTGGCGCCGCAATGGCCGGCGGCGCTCGTTAACCCGCGATCGCTTTATGGCACACCCGACCGCTTCGAGCGCCACCTCGGCGAGTTGCGCGAGGCACTGCGAGCCAAGCCGAACGAGGCCTCGCTGCAATTCCTCCTGGCCTATCAGCTCTGGTTCGGGGGCTATCGCGACGAATCTCGCGGCCTCTTCCGCGAATTGAACGAGCGCCTCAAAGACTCGTCGGCAATCGAAGGTTTCTTGAAATAGCCGGGTTCTTTTGCTGGGAACTCCGGTCGCTCACGCTCCCGGATCGGGCCTTTCCATGCGCGGTTGCACCTGAACCGCGCCGACCTTGACCCAGGTTCGTCCGTTTTCTTCCCGGCGATAAACCTCGATCACCGACTCCGGGCGCGGCGTACCGGGGGCGGCATCGCCATAGCGCACCGTCGGCCGCACCACGGCGACGTGCTCGCCGCTTAACCCGCGGCGATTGCCGTGGTCGTCGAAGAACTTGTCGGGCCTCGTTCGCAATCGTTCCGCCACTTCGTCCGCTCGCGCTGCAATCCGTCGGTCGCCTGCGCCATCGGCGAAAACCGCCTCGCAGACCATGCGGCCGAGCTTGGAATCGAGCAGCACTTCTTCCGTGGTGGTTTTGGGTTCGAGGCGGTAACCGGGGGGCGGCCGCGTGTCGCCGGGCGTATCCCAGCCGAACGGATTGT
This sequence comes from Urbifossiella sp., assembly GCA_035571955.1. Classification (GTDB taxonomy): domain Bacteria; phylum Planctomycetota; class Planctomycetia; order Gemmatales; family Gemmataceae; genus Urbifossiella. The sequence continues at coordinate 15,500 of DATNBQ010000191.1, forward strand.
CGTGGGCGAACAGCACGACGGGAATGGGAATGGACCGCGCCGGCCACGCCCACTCGGCATCGCGGTAGAAGGTGTTCACGGAGAAACCGTCGCCGGTGACGGCCACGACGCGCCGCCCCGCCGCCGGCAATCGGTCCGACAGAGCGAGCAGCACCCGCCGCGCCGGGGCGCTCGAACCGGTCGGGATTACGAGCAGTGTCCGCTCGCCGACCGGCGGCATCTGCGTTAAGACGGCCCGCACCGCCGCCGCCTCGCCGGCATTGACCCGCGAGAAGCCGCCGATGCTGAATGGGATGGAGAAGGCTGGATCGCGGACGATTCGCGGCCCCGCGCCCGGTCCGCCGCCTTCGGCCAGCGAATCGTAAAGGTGCTCGCGGAACTGGTTATACAGGTCGCCGGAATACGGGTCGTCTTGCCATTCGAGCGGGAAGACGGTGGGCCGATGGGCAAGCCCGGCCAGACTCGGCAATAGGTTGAACGGGCCGGCCGCGGCACTGGCCAGCGCCCGCAATCCCGGCCAATTCACCGCCCCCGGCCGCAGCGTTGGGTCGTGCAATACGTAATGGCTCACCGCGCTGACCATCTGCGCGTTGCTGAAGCAGAAGCGGAACGAGCGGCCGGAGTAAACGTCGATCAGGTTCTTCTGGTCGGAAACGCGGGCGAACCCGGCATCGTCGGGAACGCCGAGCACGTTGTCGACGGTCGCGGTGGTGATGAGGAGGAGCGGGCGGTCGCCGCGCCAGGACGATTGTTCTTCGAGGGCGAGGGCGAGCTTGTGGGCCCAATCGCTGCTCCAACCGCCGACGACGGCAAGCGGGGCCGGGTCGCGGGCCGCCAGCGCTTTTACCCATCCCTCGATCGGCGCCTCGGTCGTCGCCTTGTACCAGCGGATGCGGAGCTTCCCGGCGACGCCGGCCCGCGCGATCACCAACTCGGGGACCGTCGTCGATTGCTCGGGGAAGGCGTTCGAATCGTCGACGGTCAGGCCGCTCGGCGTTCCATTCACCGGCATCTCGATCCGTTTGACGCCGATGACGAACATCGACCACGTTTCGCCGGCGGACGTATTGTTGATCCAGGCGATCTCGCGATCGTTATCGGGAACCGGGAGCGGTTTGGGCAAGCCGAGGCCGGGGCGGAAGTAAACCGCCCACAGCACGACCCCCACGGCGGACGCCACCGCTATGCCGATCAGGAACGAAAGGGGCCAACGCAGACGCATGGCTTCATGGTACGACAACTACCGCACGACAACGGTGTCATGGTCAAAGATTGTCGGGCACAGCCCGACCTACGGGGCGCCTTGTAGGTCGGGCTGTGCCCGACTCTTGTTCAGCGGTGACCCAGCATTGGTTGCCAGTGTGCTCATGGCTTTGCCCGCCGAAAGCGTCAGACGATGCGCGGCGGTGCGCGGGATTTCATCTTCGTGATGGCTCACGAATAAGAGCGTCTGGTCCGGGTTCAGGTTGGCGTCGAGCCAGTCGCGGGCCATCGCCATCGCCGCGGCGTCGAGACCCTGGAACGGCTCGTCCAGGATCAGGAGCGGCGGCCGCTTCACCAGGGCTCGCACCAGCAGCACCAGTCGCTGCTCGCCGGTCGAAAGCTGACGGAATGGGCGATCCGCCAGATGGGTGGCGCCGAACTCGTCGAACAATTGTTTCACTCTCGCCATTTGATCCGGGCTCGTTAGGCGGTCGGCGACGGAATCGAAGAAGCCCGTGGCCGCAGTTCGCGATGCCGTGATCGGTTCGGTGAAATAGAGATGGAACTCCGGCGAGACGAGTCCGACCCGCGACTTCACTTCCCAGATGCTTTCACCGCTGCCGCGACGGGCGCCGAACAGGCGCACGTCGTTGCTGAAGGCCTGCGGGTGGTCGCCGCACAGAAGGCTTAGCAGCGTGGTCTTGCCGCTGCCGTTGGGGCCAATCACGGCCCAGCGCTCGCCGCGGTTCACGGTCCAGGAAATCTTGTCGAGGATGACGCGGCCGCCGTGAGCCACCGTGACGTCGCGAAGTTCAATGGGTGGCACTGGCATCTTGCCGGTGTTAGTGCTAGGTGGACCGGGCTTCCTGGCGGTGTCCTTTAACTCGCACCGGCTGGAAGCCGGTGCCACCCTTGTCATGACTTTCAGCTCCAATCGATGAGTGATCCAGTTCGGAATGGCATCCGGCGAACAGATGAGCAGAAGCCGCCAGCTTTGCGCAACCAGCCCGCCGAGCAAGAGCGCCAGTTCCTCGCGGCCGCCGGCATCCACGCCGAGGAACGGATCGTCCAGGATTAAAAGCTCCGGATGAAGGAGCAAGGCCCGGGCGATCCGCGCGCGCCGCGTCTGGCCGTTCGAGAGCTTCATGAACGACAGCGGCAACTGCGCCGCGATGCCGAGTTGCTCGCTGACCTTCGCGATTGCTGCATCGGTCGCGTGACTATCCGCCCGCAGGTATTGTTCCAGCGGCAGCGGTTCGTCGGCGTCGGCGAATTCGAATCGCTGCTGGTAATAGTGCCCGGCATAGTGGAAGAGCCGCGAGTTCTCTTGAAAGGCGACGTGTCGAATCGCCTGCGAAGGATACGAATTCTTGCCGTGCAGCATCGGCCAGTCGATGGAACCAGACGCGAGGGAATGCTTACCGAGCAGCGTCTCCGCCAGAGTCGTTTTCCCGGAGCCGATCGGTCCGGTGATGGCCCATGTCTCGCCGTCGCGGATCGTCAACGACAAGTCGGTCAGCACCGGGCGGCCGCCGCGAACGACCGTGACGCGATCGAGACGGACGAGTTCGCTCACGGCCGCGGCTCCGCGAGCAGTTCCTCCGCCCCTTCAGCCTTGAGCATCGCCGCCAGTTCCTGACCGATTGCCAGAGGCGCCTCGGCGCGGCCGCTATGCGTCGCCACCACGCGGCGGCGGCCGTCCGGCGACAGCACCGCCCCCCGCACCGTCAATACACCATCCACGATTCGGGAAGTCGCGCCAATGGGAACGAGGCAGCCGCCGCCCAAAGCGAACAGCATCGCCCGCTCCGCCCGCACCCGTTGCATCGTTTCCTCATCGTTGATCGTTAGCACGAGCCGCTGCGACTCCGCGTCGTCCGCCCGGCATTCCAGCCCGATCGCCCCTTGGCCCACGGCCGGCAGCATCCACGATGGGTCGAGAATCTCCGTGATCCGCTCGGCGAGACCGAGGCGAACGAGCCCCGCCTCGGCCAGAATGATGCCGTCCAGGTTCTGCTCCGCGAGTTTGCGCAGGCGGGTATCGACGTTGCCGCGAAGGTCGAGCAGGCGGAGGTCGCGGCGGCGATTGAGTAGTTGGGCTCGGCGCCGCAGGCTGCTCGTGCCGATGACGGCGCCCTGCGGAAGGTCGTCGAAATGCCTGGATTTGTGCGAAATAAAGGCGTCGCCGGTCGGGGCGCGCGGCGGCGTCGCGGCCAGTTCCAATTCCGCTTCTGGGATCGTCGGCAGATCCTTCAAGCTGTGCACGGCAACATCGGCCCGGCCGTCGACGAGCGCGTTCTGGATCGCCTTGGTAAAGACGCCGAACCCGCCCATCTGGGCCAAGGCCGACATCTGGTCGCGGTCGCCGTGCGTTTCAATGAGCACGAGTTCGACGGGGCGCGGACGGGCCGCCGGCCGCAATCGCTCGGCGACGTAGTTCGCTTGCCACAGAGCCAGGGCGCTCCCCCGCGTGCCGAGCCGCAACGGTTTCAGGGAAGTGCTCATCGGCCGGCAGTCCCGTGGCGAGTTAACCAAGTTCCCAGTCGGGTCGCGCATTCCTCGCGCGGGATGCTTCCCGTTTCTAGCCGCAACTTCTCGGCCGGGTCGCTCTCGGCGCGCTCCAGTGCGAACCAAACGGGGCGGAGGTGATCCGGATCGCTTACGGAACGCGGGAAGAGGTGCCAGTGCAGGTGCGGCACCTGGTTGCCGAGCAGTTCGTAATTCAGTTTGTGCGGTTGGAAGCAGCCCTCGATGGCCTCGGCGAGGGTGGCCATTTCATTGAGGAACGCCGTGCGGCGTTCGCCGAGCTGGCTTAACTCCGCGGCGTGTTTGCGGGCGATGAGCAGGCAGTAGCCGGTGTAGAACTGCCACGGCCCGAGCACGGCGACGGAGTTCGGGAAGTTCCACGCCACGTCGGCGGCGGGCCAACCGTGCAGCCCGGTCAGTTTCCCGCACATGGGACAATCGGTCGCGCTGGCCATGAGGAAATGCTAAGCAGCGCGACCAGGAAGGCCAGTGGGCACTGGCCGAGGAGCGACGATTGATCTTCCACTTACCCCACGAAAACACCACCCAGGTATCCCGGGAAGGCATCGAAGCTTTCGGCGGCCGTCGGATTCCCCGAGGTCAGATTGCTTCCCATGTAAGCCGCGACCTGGGAACCGCCGCCGCGGCCGCTTCCCGTCAGCACGTCGGCTCGAGCGTCTCCATCGAGGTTCGCCACGGCCACGCGAATGCCGCCGCGATTGTCGGCGCTGCCGCCGAAGAAGTTGGCGATCGGAGCCTCCTCCGCGGCAATCGATCCTTGATTCAAAAGCATCTGCCCGGACACCACGAGTACTCGCGGCCCGCCGCCCGGGCCCGCGCCGATAACGAGGTCGCCGAAGCCGTCGCCGTCGATATCGCCCATCGCCACATAGGCGCCGTTGCGGAGCGAAGGGTCGAAGGCGTAGAAGTCCGGGATCAAAATGCTTTGCTTCTGTTGTTGGTCCAGCGTGTGGCCATCGTAGACCTCGACCACGGGCCCTCCACCGAAGCCGGCCGCGACAATGACATCGGCGAAGCCGTCGGCATTGATGTCGCCAACGGCCGCGCGGGCGCCGCCGCGGAAGAACGGGTTCTCGAGAGCGAAGAAGTTATTCGTCCTCGCGAACTGCCCACTTTCGAACTGATACACCTCGACGCGCGGGCCGCCCCCTTGGTCTGGGGTAATCACGAGAGAATCGACGCCGTTTCCGGAGAGGGAGCCGGCCGCGACGAACACGCCGCCATCGAACGAATCGAAGGGCTGCACGTCGAACAGCACGGCTCCGGTCGTTCCGTCGATGATCTTGACTTCCGCGGTAACGCCGGGACCGGTGCCGACGGCGTAGTCGAGCGAGCCGTCCCCGGTGAAGTCGCCGACCGCGACGCGAAGGCCGCCAGTGAACCCTGGGAAGGGAGTAAAGGTGTTGGCGAGCGTCCCGGCCGCCGTGTACTGTTCGATCGACGACGGGACGCCGGAATCCACACCCACAAGGATCGTTGGGTAGCCGACCTGCATCGACGAGACGGTGACTTCAACCGTGGGCTGGGCGTTCAGGGTGACGCCACTGACCGCGATCGTCAGGCTCGAAGGCGTTCCGGCCTGGGCGCCGGTGAATGCAACGGTATACGTGCCGGGCACGGCCGACTCGGTCACGGTTCCGAATTGGCCGCTGCTGGAACCGCCCGCGAGAGTCTGAGTAAATGCGGAACTCGACAAGCCAGTCACGGGGTTGCCGTTGCCATCCTTGACCGCGATGGTCAAGAGATCGATCGTTCCAACCGGGTCTTTGAAGGAAGCGAAGTTCGCCGTCGAGTTGCTTCCCGAGACAGTTGCCGTCGTGACTTGCACCGTGGGGTGGGCCGTGAGAGAAACGCCTTGGACGGTGGTCGATAGGGTCGAGGGCGTGCCGGTCACGAGGCCGATAAACGCGGTGCGATAAGTACCCGGCGTCGCTGTCTCGGCGACAATGCCAAACGATCCCTGACTGGCGCCCGTCAGGCTCAACGCGAAGTTGGCACTGGTCAGTCCGCTGATGGCGTTTCCAGCGGCATCCTTGACGGCGATCGTCACCAGGTCGGTGGTGCCCAAAACATCAGAAGCGGAGGCGAAGCTAACCGTCGACCTGCTCGCCGAGACCGAACCCGCCGTCACCTGCACGGTCGGCTTGGTGGTTAGCGACACGCCGTTGACCTTGGCGGTCAGCGTCGCGGCCGCGCCAGCCAGGTTGCCGGTAAAGTTGGTCGTGTAGATGCCTGGCGTCGCTGTCTCGGTCACGGTCCCGAACGATCCGGTGCTGCCGCCGCCGGCCAGTGTCAAGGAGAAGGCGGCATTCGCCAGTCCGGTGATGGCATTCCCGGCGGCGTCCTTGACGACGAGGGTCGTGAGATCGGTGGAACCCGAGACATCCGTGGAGGAAGCGAAGCTGACCGTCGACTTGCTCGCCGACACGGGGCCCACGGTCACCTGCACGGTCGGCTTGGTCGTCAGCGAAACGCCGTTGACCTTGGCGGTCAATGTGGAAGCCGTGCCGGCCAGGCTTCCCGTGAACTGCGCGGTGTAGGTGCCGGGTGTTGAGGTCTCTGTGACGGTTCCAAAGGAACCGGTGGTGCTGCCGCCGGCCAATGTGAAGGAGAAGGCGGCATTCGCCAGTCCAGTGATGGCGTTCCCGGCGGCGTCCTTGACGACGATGGTCGTGAGATCGGCGGAACCCGACACGTCGGTGGAAGAAGCGAAGTTGACCGTCGACTGGCTCGCCGAGACTGGGCCCGCGGTTACCTGAACGGTGGGCTGGGCCGTCAGCGATACGCCGTTGACGGTGGCCGTCAGAGTCGCGGCAGAACCCGCTGCAACACCCGTGAACTGTGCGGTGTAGGTGCCGGGCGTCCCAGTTTCGGTCACGGTCCCGAACGATCCGGTGCTGCCGCCGGCCAGTGTCAAGGTAAAGGCCGCGTTTGAGAGCCCCGTCAACGCGTTGTTCCCGGCATCCTTGACGACAATCGTCACTAGATCGGTGGAACCCGACACATCGGTGGAAGAGGCAAAACTGACCGTCGACTTGCCTGCCGAGACCGAACCCGAAGTCACTTGCACGGTTGGCTGCATCGTCAGCGATACGCCGTTGACCTTGGCGGTCAGCGTCGTGGCGGTGCCGGCGAGGTTGCCGGTGAACTGCGTGGTGTAGGTGCCGGGCGTCGCGGTCTCGATCACGGTTCCAAATGAACCGGTGCTGCTGCCGCCGGCCAGCGTCAAGTTGAAGGCGGCGTTGGCCAATCCGCTGATCACGTTCCCCGCGGCGTCCTTAACGACGACGGTCGTGAGATCGGTGGCGCCCGACACGTCGGTGGAGGAAGCGAAACCGGCCGTCGATTGGCTCGCCGAGACCGAACCCGGCGTCACCTGAACGGTCGGCTGCGTCGTTAACGTCACACCGTTGACCTTGGCGGTCAACGACGAAGCCGTGCCGGCGAGGTTGCCGGTGAAGTTGGTCGTGTAGGTGCCGGGCGTCCCAGTTTCGGTCACGGTCCCGAACGATCCGGTGCTGCTGCCGCCAGCTAACGCGAGGGTAAAGGCGC
>DATNBQ010000192.1:0-9880 GCA_035571955.1 Urbifossiella sp.
TGGCTCAACCGGCCAAGAACCCAAGTGCGCCGAATCCGGATTCCCAATACCGGCTCGGGCCGGATTCGCTCCGTCAGGACGGCGTGCCGCACGGCGAGATCCGCGAGAACCCCGAACAGGCTTCATAGTGAGGGCGGCGGACGCCCCGGATTGGCTCCGGGTGGACACGTCGGTGGCAACGAGCGAGAATGGCGATATGGATACCATTGCTGCTCCTCCACGCGCGCTCGCCGTCCGGTTCCACACTTTGGCAGGCGAGTGGCGGGATGCCACCCGGTTGCTGGCGTCTCCTTCGGCCGCTGCCGAACACCCGGCGTATCGGGCAATCGTCGCCCTTGGACCGTCCATCGTGCCGCTCATTCTGGCCGATCTCGCCGCTGCCCCAGAACCGTGGTTCGCCGCATTGCGGGAACTCACGGGAGTTGACCCCGTTCCGGCTGCCGACCGCGGCCACCCACGGGCAGCGGCCGAGCACTGGCTGGCCTGGGGTCGCGGGTGTGGGTTGGCGTGACGATGTTGCCGCCCATCCTGCTCGCCGCATTCCCGGATCTGGACGCAGACGGCGGCGTCGTTACCCACGCCCCGGACCCGGCGTACAATTGCGTGGCATGGGCCGCGGGCGTGACGGATGCGGTCTGGTGGCCGGCCGACCCGGATGGTTTTTGGCCGCCGGGAGTGCCGGACCAGTTGACCATTGGTGCGGTGGTCGCTGCCCTGGCGACAGTCGGATATAGCTCCTGCACGGACGGCGCACACGAGCCGGGGTTCGAGAAGGTAGCGGTCTACGCGCGAAGCGGAGTGCCAACGCACGTGGCCCGGCAGCTTGCGGACGGGCGTTGGTCGAGCAAACTGGGCTGGGATTGTACCGTGAGCCACGCGACGCCGGGCGGCGTGGAGGGGGTAATCTACGGCGCGGTGGTCGCCTACCTTCGACGGCCAAGGCCTTGAGGCGGCCTGAGCGCACGCATGGGCTCCGAGAACGTCGGAGCGGCCTGGCGTCTCGCACGTCAAGGGAACCGCGCTCGGCTTCGCGGACTCCGCCTCGCGGCTAATCGTTCGGGCTCCGCGGACTTGGCCTTGCGGCTAAACGTTCGGGCTCTGCGGACTTGGCCTTGCGGCGAATCGTTTGATGTTCCGCGGACTCTGCCCCGCCGCGAATCGTTCGAGATCAGACGCGATTCAACGGAGACATCGCAATGAAATCGGCTATTAGCTTCGCCATCAGCTTTGGCATTGCCGCATCGGTCCTGGCTCAACCGGCCAAGAACCCAAGTGCGCCGAATCCGGATTCCCAATACCGGCTCGGGCCGGATTCGCTCCGTCAGGACGGCGTGCCGCACGGCGAAATCCGCGGCCCGTTCACTCTCCCGTGCCAGGCCTACCCCGGCACCCAACACACCTACTGGATCTACGTGCCCGCCCAGTACGACGCCGCCGTGCCCGCTGCGCTCATGGTTTACCAGGACGGACAGGCGTTCAAGGACGAGAAGGGCGACATGCGCGCTCAGAACGTGATGGACAATCTCATCTACCGGCGCGAAATTCCGGTGATGCTCGGCGTGTTCATCAATCCGGGTCGGCGGCCGGACCAGCCCGAACCGACGCCGCGCAACTGGGGCGATCGCGACACCAACCGGCCCACCGAATACAACTCGCTCGACGACAAGTATGCCCGCGTGATTACCGAGGAACTGATGCCGGCGCTGCGGAAGGATTACAACATTTCGAAGGACCCGGAGATGCACGGCATCGGCGGCTCGAGTTCCGGGGCGATTGCCGCGTTCACGGTGGCGTGGGAGCGGCCCAACGATTTCCGCAAGGTGCTGAGCAACGTCGGCAGCTTCGTGAACCTGCGCGGCGGCCACGTCTACCCCGAGAAGGTGCTCGCCGCCGAGAAGAAGCCGATCCGCGTGTTCCTCTGCGATGGCCGTAACGACAATCGCGGCCTGCGCCGGGGCGGCAAGTACGACGAGACCCGCGACTGGTTTTACCAGAACGTGCGACTCATGAAAGCGCTAACGAAAAAGGGCTACGACGTGAACTATTCGTGGGGGATGAACAATCACGGTCAGAAGTTCGGCGGCGCGATCATGCCGGAGATGATGCGCTGGCTGTGGCGCGACGGCCCGGTTTCCACGGACCCGAACGACGCGGTCGAACGCGGCTTCCGCCAGCCGGCGGGCAAGAAGTAAGGATGCGGTCAGTGGCTGCGACTCGCTCCCCGTTGGGTCGCGGCTCAGCATAGGTCGCGGCTAAGCCTGCCCCGCGGCGATCACTTCCCAGGGACCGTGAACGCCAGGACGGCCCAGCGGGTGTTGTCCTTCGAACCGGAGGCGATTAGCGTCTTGCCGTCTTTCGAAAGGGCCGCCGACATCGTTCCTCTTAACCCCGTTTCGATGCTGCGGATCTTCCGTCCCGTCGCCGCGTCGAGAAGCGTGACCCGGCCGCGCCCCTCGATGCCGACGATGGCTTTGCCATCGACGTGGAAGCGCTGGTATTCGCCGGTCGAGTTCCAGCGAAGCTTGCCGGCCGCGTCGAACGAGCGCAGTTTCCCTTCGCCGTTGCCGATCACTTGTTTGCCGTCCGGAGTGATGATGGCCGAGGTGATGCCGGCGAGCCGCGTCGTCTTCGATTTACCGCTCTTGGTATCGCGCGAATAGAGGCCGATGGTTCGCGGCCCAGTTTCGACGATCGCCAGGAATGGACTTTGCGCCGACGGGCGGAAGTTGCGGTACTTGTGGTCTTCGATCGTGAACGAATCGACGATGACCCCGGACGTGAAGTTGAGAACCTCGACGCTCGGCTTGAGTTTGCCGATGGTCATGACGGTGTTTCCATCCGGGAAAAACACGACCGAAGAGGGCTGATTCGTTTGCAGTTTCGGGCTCGGTTTGCCGTTGAATACCTCCCAGGTTTTGACTTCGGCGTAGCCGTCCTCGGTGGTGCCGACGGAGACGAGTTGCTTGCTGTCGGGGGTGAAGGCGACGGGGCGGTCCTTGGTTCTCCCGGTCTTGAAGCGGACGGTGCCGCGCGTCGCGTCCCAGACCACGATCTCGGTGCCGTCGCCGACCTTCTTGTCGTCGGCATTCAGTTTGAAGCGGGCGGCCTGGGCCGCGACGTAGTTGCCGTCCGGCGAAATCAGGACGTTATTGATTTGCCCTTGCGAGACGGCAATCTCGCGGCCGCCGCCGCCCGGCTGGGCCTGCACGAGCGTGGCCGCCAGCAAGAAGGCCAGCGGCGCGATGAATCTCTTCATCCCAATTCTCCGAGTATCATGCGGCGTCGCCATCCGGCGAGATCATCAACGGGTATTCGGCCAGGGAGAGCCCGAGGCTGGGGAGTGCTTGCAATCTTCGCCAGGCCCGGCTAACGCGCTGTTGCTCGATTGTAACATAAGCGGCGTCGAGTTCCGTCTTGCTAAATGGGCCCGTGCAGGCGACGGCCGGGAAATTCGCCTCGGCAATGTACTGGGCGAGCGCCGGGTTGCAGCGAATATGCCGTTCCGGCAATAGGTGCAGCTGTTCCAGCGGCACTTCCCCAAGAACGTAGCGGAGGTACAAGTCGGAATCGACGATCGCCTCGACATCGCAGCCGCACACCTCGCACCGGTATCCTTGGTCGCACCTGGCCATGGCAATCGCTCGCAGTTTCCACCACGTTGTATGATAGATGAGATTCGCCGCGACTTGGTTCCGTTCAACGAGTTGTTCTCATGGGCGTGCTCGATCGTTTTCGGCTGGATGGCCGCACGGCGCTGATCACCGGGGGGAGCCGCGGCCTCGGTCGGGCGATGGCCCAGGCATTGGCCGAAGCGGGGGCGGATCTGATTCTCGTGGGTCGGGAGGCCGATGCCCTGGCGGCCGCGAGGGCTGAACTTGCCGCCCTCGGCCGCCATGTGGAGACCCTTGCCGGCGACATGGCAACGCCCGACGGCGCCGCGGCCGCTTGCGACGCCGCCCTGAAACTGGGCCGGCCGATCGACGTACTCATCAACAACGTCGGCGGCCGACGCGTCGATTTGCCCACCGAAGACATGCCGCTCGCCGAATGGCAAACGCTCTTCGACTTGAATATGACCAGTGCCCTGATTTGCTGCCAGAAGATCGGCAAGGCGATGCTCAATTTCGGCCGCGGTTCGATCATCAACATCACGTCCGTGGCGGGGCCGCTCATTGCCATCAAGGGAATCCACGGCCGGCATTACGAAACGGCGAAGGCAGCCCTCACCGGCTTGACGCGGGCATTGGCCGTCGACTGGGCGGGTCGTGGAGTGCGAGTGAACGCGATCGCGCCGGGCGGTTTTCTCACGGCCCCGAACCGCCGCTGGTTCGCCGAGAAGCCGCAGTTCAAGGATGTGTTCGAGGCCCAGGTACCGATGGGCCGGCTCGGTGAACCGGAGGAACTCGGCCCCGCGGCGCTGTTCCTGGCCAGCGACGCCAGCAGTTACGTCACCGGCGCCACCCTCGTTGTCGACGGCGGCTTTACCCTGTGGTGACTTGAGTTTAGCCGCGACGGATGATGCCTGTCGTTTTTAACCTTGGGATCGATGCGATGATTCCGGTCGTGAAAGCTCTTTACCTTTGCGATGATGTTTTGGCTGATCCGACGCGCACGAAACCTCACCTAATCGGAGTCATGAATGCGATACGCCCTCCCTCCTATCCATATCGAATCAAGAAGTTGTGCGTTTTTGCACAATTGATTGGCGGTCAAGGCGATGTCGCATGCGTGGTTCGAATCGTGAACTCCGCGAATCGCGGCCTCGTTTACGAATCGGAACCTTTCCGATTGCGATTCGAAGAGCGACGGCAAACCCGCTATTTCGTACTGCGAATAACCGATATCGCTATTCAGGCGGCAGGAGAGTATTGGGTAGAATTGACGTGTGATGGTTCGTTCGTGGACGACGCCGTACTGCGGATTCTCGATGAGGCAAACTGATGCTGGATAACGAGGAAGCGGAGCCTCTTCTGAACTCGGACTCGGCCCTGACCGAAGCCGTGCACGATGTAAGAGCATCCCCGGCCTTCGCATCGGTTGCCCCGCCGCGACCGCCGGGGCGCGAGCGCGCCGTTGGCTCCGAACTGCCCGTCACGGAGCCATTCGAGATCTTCGAGTCGCACGCCAAACCCGTCCCTCCAGGAATCGTGGCGGCCGCCCGCCCCGCGATCAAACTGACTTCGCGCTCGGGAATCGTGCGAATGAGTTCCAACGCCTCGCTTCCGATCGTAGCGATTGTCGGGCGGCCGAACGTCGGCAAGTCGGCGCTCTTCAACTGGTTGGCCGGGCGGCGCATCAGCATCGTCGACCCCACCGCCGGCGTCACCCGCGACCGCGTCTCCACTGTTGTCCATTCCGGCGACCGCTACTTCGAACTGATGGATACCGGCGGCATGGGCATCGTCGATGCCGACAACCTGACCGCCGACGTCGAGCAGCAGATTCAATTCGCCATTGATTCGGCGGCAGTCGTGGTCTTCGTGGTGGATGTCCGCGACGGCATCGCGCCGCTGGACGAAGATGTGGCGGCGCGGCTTCGCGTCGTGAACAAACCGGTCGTCTTCGCCGCCAACAAGGCGGATACGGACAAGCTGGCGACTCTGGCCGGCGAGTTCACCCGCCTCGGTTACGGCGAGCCGGTGCTCGTCAGCGCCGAGCAGAAGCTCGGCAAGCAAGACCTGTTCGACGCGATCGTGAAGCGGTTGCCCGCGGACGACGGCGCGCGGCCGCCCGCCGATCCCGCCTTGCAACTCGCCATCGTCGGCCGCCGCAACGTCGGCAAAAGCACCTTCATCAACAGCCTCGCCGAAGCCAATCGCGTCATCGTTTCGGAAGTGCCTGGCACCACCCGCGACAGCATCGACGTGCGCTTCGAGCGCGACGGCAAGAGTTTCGTCGCCATCGACACGGCCGGCGTTCGCAAGAAGACCAGCATGGCCAACGACGTGGAATACTACAGCTCGCACCGGGCGGAACGCTCCGTAAGGCGCGCCGATGTCGTGCTGCAGTTCTTCGACGCTCGCCACCGCATCGGCCGCGTCGACAAGCAACTCGCCGGATACATTCTCGAACACAACAAACCCGCCATCTTCGTCATCAACAAGTGGGACCTCGTCAAGAACGCGATGGAGATGGAGAAAATGGGGAAGTACGTGCGGTCTGTGTTCCCGATGCTCGATCACGTCCCGATCGCATTCATCACGGCGAAGAAGGGTAAGAACGTGCTGCGGCTTTTACAACTCGCGATCCAGTTGCACAAGCAAGCGGGCACGCGGATCGGCACCGGCGACCTGAACCGGGCCATCCGCGATGCAGTCGAGAAGAACGCGCCGATCATGCACGGCAGCCGGCAGCCGAAAATCTTTTACGCCACGCAGATCGCGACCCACCCGCCGACCATCGTGCTTTTCACGAACGGCCCCGATCTCTTCGACGACACCTACCTGCGCTACTTGAAGAAGGAATTGCGCGAGCGGTTCCCATTTCCCGAGGTGGCGATCAAGCTGGTGCTGCGGGCCAAGGGGGAGAGCGCGAGGGCGATCGCCGATGAGCCCGTGGAATCGGCGGAGCCCGGCGACGAGATTCCGGTGGTGCGGAAACTGCCGACGCGCAAAAAGCGCGACGAGGCGCCGCCCACTGCGAAACCCCGCAAGAAAAAGCCCGAATCGGAAACCTGGGACTTGTAAACTTCGGTTACAGATATGATGCCCATTCACCGCTCGGCCTGACCCCGCAATGGCAGCGACAGCCCCGATCATTGAAGACGGATCCTTGCACGCTCCCGAGGAACCGATGGCCAATCCATCTCTGTTCATCGACGGCGTGCGCGTGCCCCGCTTCCTCTACGGCACGGCCTGGAAGGAAGACCAGACGCAGCGTCTGACGACGCTCGCGTTCGCACAGGGATTTCGCGGGATCGACACCGCCAACCAGCGCAAGCACTACCACGAAGCGGCCGTCGGACGGGCCGTCGCGAAGGCGATCGCTGACGGCCTTGTGACCCGGCAAGATCTCTTCCTCCAGACCAAGTTCACGTTCCGCTCGGGGCAGGACCACCGCCTGCCATATGACGCATCCGCCTCCATCGCGACGCAAGTCGAGCAGTCGTGCGCGAGTTCCCTGCAGCACCTCGGATGCGATTTCGTCGATTCGCATGTGCTGCACGGGCCGGAGAGCGACGAGGGCTTGAACGCGAATGACTGGGCGGCGTGGCGGGCGATGGAAGCGATCCAGGGCAGTGGACGAGTCCGATTGCTGGGGGTAAGCAACGTCGCCCTCGACCAACTCCGGCTGCTGTGCGAAGGGTCGCGGGTACAACCTCGGTTCGTGCAGAACCGCTGCTACGCCGTCCGAGGCTGGGACCGCGAGGTGCGGGCATTTTGCGCGGCACGCGGCATAATGTACCAGGCCTTCTCGCTGCTCACCGCCAATCGCCATGCGCTGACTCATCCCGAGATGGAACGGATCGCCCGCCGCCACGATCGCAGCACTGCGCAGATCGTCTTTAGGTTCGCGCTCCACGTCGGGATGATCCCGCTGACCGGGACGACCGATGCCGCCCACATGCAATCCGATCTCGACGTCTTCGATTTCCGCCTGGAACCGGGCGAAGTGGAGCGGATCGAAAGAATCGCGGGTTGATGCGACGCCTCCATTGTTGTTGAAGTCCAATCCCATCGCATCCACCGCCTCAACAAACATGCCGCCAAATGTCCCGCGAAAATGGCCCGACCCAGTTCCAGGCGCGGCTCAAGGGCATGGCTGGGCGTGCGCTCGCCCGATAGAGTAGATGGCACATTCCCGTAAACCGGCTACCTACGTAACAATCCTACCTACCGATCCCTTCCTTCGGCGGTGCAACGATGAAGGCCCTCGCACTCGTCTGCCTCCTCGCGGTTGCGACCGCGAGCCCCGCGCAGCCCGCGAAGAGCAGAACGCCGGTTTCCCCGGAGATCCTCCCGGACCACAGAGTCACCTTCCGTATCCGTGCTCCGAAAGCGACCGAGGTCACGCTGACCGCCGACTGGCAGGCGCGCGGTGCCGAGAAAATGACCAAGGACGACGCGGGCGTGTGGAGCGTCACCGTCGGGCCTCTGGAACCGGGGCCGGCCATCTACAATTTCAATATCGACGGCCTAGCCGTGCCCGATCCGATTAACCCGCGGATCAAGCTGCGGGCGCGGACCTCGGCCAGCCTCGTCGATGTGCCGGGCGACGGCACCGAACTGTGGAATGCTGGGGCCGTGCCGCACGGGCGGGTCGAGTTGGT
Source organism: Urbifossiella sp. (assembly GCA_035571955.1). Lineage (GTDB taxonomy): Bacteria > Planctomycetota > Planctomycetia > Gemmatales > Gemmataceae > Urbifossiella. The sequence continues at coordinate 8,270 of DATNBQ010000192.1, forward strand.
GTACATCCGGTCGAAGGCGGCGCTGCCCGGGCAGACGCGCGAGGTTCGAGTTTACACTCCGCCGGGGTACGAAAAGGACGCGACCCGCAAATACCCCGTGATGTACCTGCTCCACGGCTCCAACGACACGGCCGCCGGTTGGACCGACGTCGGCCGGGCGAATTACATCCTGGATAACCTCATCGCTCAGCGGAAGGCGGTTCCGATGCTGGTCGTGATGCCGTTCGGCCACGCGCTCCCGTTCGGCGAACCAGGCGACAACACCAAGGTGTTCGAACAGCACCTGTTGGAAGACGTAATCCCGACCGTCGAGAAGACGTACCGAACGGCGGCAGGACGGGAAAACCGAACGATCGTCGGGCTTTCGATGGGCGGCGGTCAGGCTCTCACGATCGGGCTGAGCCATCTGGACCTGTTCAGTCACGTCGGCGCGTTCAGTTCCGCGATACCGAGCAACTTCTCGATCCGGTTCAAGGCGTTGCTCGACGACCCGGCCGGGACGAACGCCAAGCTCAAGGTGTTGTTCGTCGCCTGCGGCAAGCAGGACGGGGCATTCGCTCGGTCCCAGCAGCTGGACAAGATTCTGACGGACCACCAGATCGGCCACACGTTCTACCCGACCGAGGGGAGGCATAACTTTGCCGTCTGGCGGCTATATCTCGGCCAGATCGCCCCGATGCTCTTCCGCGAGGGCCGGAAGTAGCAGAGCACCAGAGATCCGGAAGAACACTAATGGCCGGGGTGTGGTGGGCGGACCTCGCTTCATCCGAACTGGAAGCCGGGCGAGCGGCAGTCGAGCGACTGGTGGATCACGTGGCGCGTCCGACCTGGGGCGTTCCGGTCGCAGCGGCGGTCCAAGTTCATAACCGCCGAATAATTTGGATCGAGTTCAGTTCGCTGCGTTTCTTCTACAGGAAACAGCTATTCGCGCACCGCGGTGACGACGGCCTTCATGGGATCATCGGCGATTCTTTCGCGGTTAGAGATTGCCCATATCATCCCGGACCTGCCCATTACTGCGTCGGCAGCGGGTTGGTCCTTCGCGCCGTCCATGATGGTTCTCACGGTGCGACGCAGGCAGTAGAAGCCAAGGCCGCGGTGTTTGAGTTTCACCTCGGCAAGCAGTTTGTCAACTCAAGGCGATTGCTGTCGATCGGCAGGTCGAGGGCGATAGCTCCCCGGTTCCAACTAATTCTTAGCGGAGAGGAACCGGTTCACCAATTCCCGGACGGTCGGCCCGGCTTGCTGGTGTAGTCAAGGTGTACGGGTGCCAAAAGGTCATCGCGTTCGGCGAGCCACTTTGTCGAGGGCGGCATCGGCACCGCCCCGAGTAGTGGAGTTTGCCGCGAACCTTCTTGGCCCGCTGGCCCGTCGCATGTAGAAATAAGAAGCGTGGCGGAGCTTTGCCCCGTAGCTCAGCTGGATAGAGCGGGGCTTTCCTAAAGGATTCCCGCCACTTTTCGCAGGTTCCGACAATTCGCGAAAAACGCCTTATTTCATGGCCAGAAAGGCGCATTTCTACACTCCGCACGAAGCCATACTAATCCCCGTTTTTCGGTTTCAACGGGTGTAGTACACCCGCTGTTCTTTCGATTCAGAATGCCTGGAAGT
>DATNBQ010000193.1:0-6900 GCA_035571955.1 Urbifossiella sp.
AGGCCTCGAACGCGATGGCCCAGCACATTCACTCGCAGGCCGGCGCTCAGCCCGGCGGCCCGGAGGCCGGCCCGACCACGCCGGGCAGCGCCGGAACCAAGGGCGACGACGTGATCGATGCCGAGTACGAAGTGAAGAAGTAAGCATCCGAGCCGCAAGCGTCAGCGAGCGATCAACACGATCGCTCGCTGACGCTCGCGGCTCGGATTCACATCTCGCGCCTATCTTGATACTGAGCGGTCAGCTCGACTGCGCCTCAGCTCCCAACCCACTCGGCGAATCCGACCGGGGTTGCCTTGTTTGCCGGGGTCCGCTATTGTCCGGGAAGTGTCGGGCGGTCGAGTTTCTGCACGGATGTTGGCTCATGCGCTATCGGTTTGCACTTCTCGCATCTGTGTTCCTGTTGGCCGGCTGCGAGCGTTATCGGACGCGGGCCCAGGGCCCGTTTTTCCCGAGACGGCAACCCGCGCCGGCGCCGCTGCCGCGCGACGAGGCCTTCCTGGCGAATCCAGTGCCGCCGCTGCCGCCGAGCCGCGGAGCCGTCGAGCAGCCGCGGCCGCAAGAGCCCTTGCCGCCATTGCCGGCCCAGTCGCCGGGCAATCCGCCGCCGACAACAGCCCAGCCGTCCCCACAAGCCGTCAACCTCGCGGCCTTGAAGAAGATCTCCACGCGCCTGAGCGAACGCTTGAAGACGCTCACCAATTACGAGGCGCGGTTCGCTCGCCGCGAGAATGTCTCGGGCAAAGCCGGTCCGCTGGAAGAAGTGATCTTCCGCTTCCGCGCCGAGCCGATGGCCGTCTACATGAAAAATGTCAGTGCGGCGGGCAAGGGGCGCGAAGTGCTCTACAACCCGAGCCAGTACGGCGAGAAGGTTCACGTCATCGTCGGCGAAGGCGATACGATCTTCCTGAAGGCGGGTTCGAAGGCTCCGACGCTTTCGCCGGATAGCCCGCAGGTGCGTTCGAAGAGCCGGCACAGCATCCGCGAGAGCGGCATCGTCGTCAGCGGGAACAAGTTCATTGCCGCGGTCGCCAAGTTGGAAGAGGGCAAGGCGCCGGCGAGCGGCATGAAGTATCTCGGGCTCTTGAAACGCGACGATCTCGGCGATTTGCCGCTCGAAGGCGTGGAACAAGCCGCTCGCAAGGACGAGCAATTGCCTACCGGCGGCACGCGGCAGTGGTTCTTCGACGCCAAGCCCGATTCGCCCAGCTTCGGGCTCGCCGTGCTCGTGATCCTCTTCGATGCGTCCGGCAAGGAAATGGAGTACTACCGCTACACGCACTTGAAGGCGCCGGCCGGCTTGACCGACGCCAATTTCGACCCGGCCCGTTTGGGCAAGAAGTGAGTGCAGTTCCCGGTGGCACAAGCATTCTTGCCTGTGCAAGCTACTGAGCACAGGCAAGAATGCCTGTGCCACCCTGAAGCGCAAGCGGCTTGCGCGGCGAATCGAATCTCTCTTGAACCCGATCGTAAACAATCATTACCATCCGGGGCATGGAACACCTCCATTCCCTCGATCCGCACACGCGGCGGCATGCTCCCTTGCCGCTGTTCCTCGTCATTTCGCCGGCCAAGACGGGATCGACCTGGCTCGCCGACAATCTCCGCTGCCACCCGCAACTCTTCGTTCCGCGCATCAAGGAAGTGAAGTACTTCAGCATGCTGTACCAGTGGCTCGATTTGCACTGGTATGGCGGGCACTTCCCGGCGACGGTGGAGCAGATGGCCGGGGAGGCGTCGCCGAGCTACGCGGCGCTGCCGTTGGAACGCATCCGAGCTATTCGCGGCCTGATGCCCGACGTGAAGTTGATCTACCTGATGCGCGAACCGGCCGCGCGGGCCTGGTCGCACGCCAAGCACATGCACCGCTACCGTGAGTCGATCTTCGAGAATTGCACGACGTCCCGGGAAGCGATGAGTGAAGCGGAATGGAAGGCTGCATTCGCGGCGGAGTGGCCGCGCGCCAGCGGCGACTATCTCGGCCACCTTCGCCGCTGGAGCAGCGTCTTCCCCGCCGAACAAATGTACATCGGGTTTTACGAATCGATCGCCGAGCAGCCGGAGGCGTTGCTCCGGGACATCTTCCGATTCCTCGGCGCCGATGCCGGTGTCGATCTCGCGGGATTCCCGTTGAAGGAACGCATCCTGGCGGGTCCGGAAGGGGAACTGACGCCGGGACTGGAAGCAGCATTAAAGGAGCTACTCGGCGCGCGCACCATCGAACTGGTGGATTATCTGCGGAAGCAACATGGGCTAACGCCGCCGACAGCGTGGGATGGAATGACTTCTGGTGGCACAGGCATTCCTGCGTGTGCAGGCGGTAAGGGCACAGGCAAGAATGCCCGTGGCATTGAAGCGGAAACGGACATCGAGCGGATCACCGCGATGGAAGCCACGTTCCGGACCGCGTATCGGCAGGTGCAACTCAATTATCGCGGCCACGACATCGTCTTCTATCGCGGCCGATTGCTGGCCATCCCGCACACGCTGGCCGTCGAACATCCCAAGACCATCGATGGGCTCATCCTCGAACAGTACATCGCCGACGGAGCGATCCCCGTTGGGGCGACGCTGTCGCAACTCAAGGAATGGGTGACCAACCGCGTGCTCGATCAGACGGAGCATTGCCGGGGCGCGGCCGAGCACGAGATGCGCCTGGAATTGAAGGCGGCCCGCGAGTTGGTGAGCCGCCTTCAGGACGAGTTAACAGCCTTAACGGAAGAGGTGCGGCATCCGCCCCCGCCGCTCTGGAAGCGGACGCTCCGCAAGGTCCGCCGGATTACTTACCGACCGTATCGCGCAGCGACTTCAGCCGTACCGCCCCTTCCCCCTCCTTGAACGGGTTCGGCGGCGGATCGCCCGGCGGCGCGAACGGGCTTCCCGGCCAGCGATACCCCGCCGCCTCCAGCGTCTCGCGTTTCTCTTCCAGAACCTTCAAGAGGGCGTCCAGCTTGGCCTTGGCTTCCTCGTCCGTCATGGCATCCTTCGCATCCAGGTCGGCCAGCAACCCCTGCACTTCCTTCTTCTGGTCGGCGGAAAGATCCAGGGCGATCGGCTTCTTCGTCACGGTGTCGAGCTTGACGACCAGCTGGGAAAGCTGCGTCTTGGGGCTCGGCGTAAACCCCTTGCCGCCACCCTTCCCTCCGCCTTTGCCGCCTCCTTTGCCGCCGCCTTTGCCGCCGCCTTTTCCCATTCCCTTGCCCATGCCTCCCTTGGACGTGCCGCCAGCCGGCGGATCGCCCGCATTCGCTTCCGGCTTCGCCGAGGCTTCCTTCAGCCCGAGATCAGTGAACGTGCCGACGACGATGCCGGCGCCGACCCCCAAAACCAGGCAGACGATCCCGCAGGCGATCGTGGCCGGCACCTTGGCACTGGCGACAGACATGGCGCACCTCCGTTAATGAAGAGAGGGGAACGAAGTTTCGATGGGAACGCGAGTCGGCTGACAGTGTATGCGAGAAGTACGCCGTTGGAAACGCGCCGCAGGAATAAGCTCGGAACTGCGGTGCGCCAAGGATTCTTGGAGTCGAAGATTGTCGGGCACAGCCAGACCGACGAGGCGCCTTGTAGGTCGGGCTGTGCCCGACACCCACCTGCGGAAAACACCAAGAATCGTTGACGCACTCCGGAACCGCTTAAGCCCGGATGACGCGTTCCCAGCCGGCGCGGACGCGCCGCGTCGCATTGCGCGTGTCGACCACGAGCCGGCTGTTGGCCACGATCCAGTCGTAGTCGTAGGCACTGTGATCGGTGGCGATCAGCACGCAGTCCTGTTCGCCCAGGAACTCTTCCGTGAGATGGGTGCTGGCCATCGCCCCGAGGTTCGGCCAGTGCCGCATGCGCGGCAGCGCCGGGATATGCGGATCGTTGTAGCTCACGTCGGCCCCCTTCTTCATGAGCCGATCGAGCAGTTCGAACGACGGCGACTCGCGCGGGTCGTCCACGTCCTTCTTGTAGGCCATGCCGAGCAAGGCGATCTTGCTGCCCTTGATCGGCAAGCCGCGGTCGTTCAAGGCGTCGGCGACCTTGGAAACCACGTATGCCGGCATGCCGGTGTTCACCTCGCCCGCCAGTTCGATGAAGCGCGTGTTGCAGCCGTACTGGCGAGCCACCCAGGTGAGGTAGAACGGATCGACGGGGATGCAGTGCCCGCCGAGGCCGGGGCCGGGATAGAACGCCTGGAAGCCGAACGGCTTGGTCTTGGCCGCGTCGATCACTTCCCACACGTCGATGCCCATGCGGTCGTACAGCACTTTCAATTCGTTGACGAGGGCGATATTGACGGCGCGGTAAGTGTTCTCGAGAATCTTGCAGGCCTCGGCGACTTCCGGCGAACTGACCTTCACGACCTGCGGCACGACGGCGGAATACAGGGCCCCGGCGGCATCGCTGCTGGCTCCATCGAGCCCGCCGACCACCTTGGGGATGTTGTTGACGGAGAAGCTGGCGTTGCCGGGATCCTCGCGTTCGGGGCTAAACGCCAGGAGGAATTCCTTGCCTGGGATGAGGCCGGTGCGTTCCAGAATCGGCAGCACCACATTCCGCGTGGTGGTGGGATAAGTCGTGCTTTCGAGGACGACGAGTTGGCCGGGGCGAAGTTGTGCCGCGATGGCGTGAGCCGAATCGACCACGAAGCGGAGATCGGGTTCGCGCGAATCGGTCAGCGGCGTCGGCACGCAAATCAACACCGCGTCCGGTTCGTTCAACCGGTCGAAGCGGTCGGTGGCCTCGAAGCCTTTTTCGCGCATCCCGGCAATGGTGGCGTCGGGAATCTGCTTGATGTACGATTTGCCGGCGTTCAGCTTGGCGACCTTCGACGTATCGATGTCGAAGCCGACGACGTGGAAGCCGGTGCGCGAGAAGGCTCGCGCCAGCGGCAACCCGACGTAGCCGAGCCCGATGATTCCGACCGTGGCGGTTCGCGATCCGATGCGCGATTGCAAGCCGGCAAGCACGTCCGACATGCTGCTTCCGTCCTTGAAATAAAGTGCGGCGACCGCGGACCCCCTCCGCGGCGAGGATGATGGCGTAAAACGCGCGTCCGTGTCAATTGGGATCCGGGGCGCTCCGCGCTCCCGGTTGGGTCGCGGCTACGCCGCCTCACTTCCTTTGCAGCCACGGCGCGACGCACTCCTTGCCGAAGCGTTCGCTGAAGGCCGTCGCCGCTTCGCCCAGCAAGTGATGCCCATCCATGAATGACAGTTCGTTGTCAATCCAGGCGGAAGTGTCGAACACCGGCACGCCGAAGTCGCGCGACAGATCCCGCAAGTAATCGGCCACGCGCTGGCGGACGCCCGCTGGATACCACGACCGGAACGTCGGCGATTCCGGCATCGTAAAGAGCGCTACGCGCACGCCGCGTATCCGACACTCTTCCAACAAGTCCCGGTAGAGCCGATCGTTCACCGGTTGAATGCGGAAATCGTCCAGCAGCCAGGAATAGGTTCCGCGGGCGACGTTCAGTTGCGCCGTTCGCTGCTCGGCCGGCCACTCGCGCGGCGAAAACGGCATCCAGCCGTGGAACGTCATGTTCGCCCACAAGTGATGGGGGCTGGATCGGCCGGGCGGGAAGTAATCGGCAAGCCCCCAGTTCGCCATCAGCGGCAACCGCAGCGAGTACCACGACGCCAGGCGGGCCCTGGCCCATTCCATCCGCACGCGTTCGGGCGAAGCTTGATACGGCTGCAAGCGGCGGAGGTCGGCGTAACCGAGGCGGACGGGTGGAATGCGATCGTCCACGGGGCCGGGATCGGCAAGCACCGGCGGCAGCACCTCCACGAGCAGATAATCGGGCGCGAGGCCGGCGTCGAAGAGGCGGCCGAGGTTGAGCCGTTCGCCGACGGGGAGGCAGCCGGATTGCGCACAGTTGTACGCGATGGGATCGGTCGGGCCGTCGCCGAGAACGCGGTTGAGAGCTTCGGGGCTGAGGCCCATTTGCGGCCGCGAACCGCCCAGGATTACGACGAGCGGTCGACTTTCTCCGCGGCTTTTTTGCCAGTGAACGAGTGCCGCGGCGCGCTTCTGCCGATGGTAGAACTCGGGATCGCGCCACTCGGGCCGCCGCGTTTCCACCATCGCCGCCAGCCAACCGTGAGCGCCAAGCACGGCCGCGAGTCCCAAGAGCGTTGCCCAGCGCGCTCGCTTACGGCGATCGGTTTTCTTCCAATAAGGAAGCGCGAATTGTCGCAACGGCAGGCGCAGGGCGAGCGGGGTCATGGGCCCCTCGCCAGGTCGGGGAACGTCGCGGCGACTTCCGGCCCGAACCGCTTCGTGAATTCCCACGCCCCGATCCGCGACAAATGGAAGCCATCGACCATGTAGCCGTCGGGCATCCAAAGCCGAGCGTCGATGAGCGGCACATGCAGTTCTTCCTGCAAGGAGGCCAGGCGTTCGCGGGCCTCGCGCTCCACGGATGCCGGCATCCAGCCGCGGAATTCGCTTGCCTCGGGGAAGTAGACGAAGCCGACTTTGGCGCCGTGGCTACGGGCCAGGGCCACCGATTCGTGCAGTGCCCGCATGGCCACGTCGTCGATGCGGTAGTTCGTGAACTGGGCGACGTAAGTCGGTTGGCAGTGTTTCAACCGGAGTTCGCGCATCTTCGGGTCCGGCGGATAGTGTTCTTCCAGCCCCGAAAGCCAGCCCCAGCCGTCGAGGTTCGCCCAGCCCATCTCGATGCGTTTGTCCCACGGCTGCCAGCGCGGCAACAGTTCCGCCATCAGCCGGTGCCGATTGCGATACAGCGGATTCAAGCGGTCGAAAAACATCTGCCGTTCGATGTTGTCGGGCTTGTAGAAGTAGCTGCGAACCAGGGCGCGATCGCGATCGCCGAGGCGGGCGTGGTCGATGCGATCGGGTTCGAAATAGGGGCCATCCTCGCGAAGGAACGGTGGCCAGTATTCG
>DATNBQ010000194.1:0-7305 GCA_035571955.1 Urbifossiella sp.
AGTCAAATATGTCCACTGGCAGGACGGCAATTTCTGACTGGGTTTTCTCGAGGCATACCCGGACTTCTGGACCCAGGGCGAAACCCTGGACGACCTGCTCGAACACCTCCGAGACCTCTACTCCGATCTCTCCGCGGGAACGTTAGCCAAGAATCTTCTTGTCGATGAGAATCGTGTTGGCGAAGGTCGAGCCGCGGACCGCATAGCCCTTGTCGATCAGGAATTCGACCGCTTCGAGCTTTTGCCGATTGGTACCTGCCACCAACGTTTCCACGCAAACCGCCTTCGGCCGCTGCTTCTCGAAATCCATCGTCTTCAGGATGGGCACCTCGAACCCTTCCACGTCGATCGAGAAGAAATCCGGCGCCGCCCCGCCGAAATGCTTCGCGAATACATCCGTGATCTTAACGAGCGGAACCCTGGTGACCTCCTTGATCGTCACCCTTCCCTTGGTCGCTGTCCCATAGCTCTCGGCGGTCGCCTTGTCGAACGTGTTCCAGCTCGGTTCGGTGCAGCGGTAGTAATCGACTTCCTTTTCGTTGGTGACGCCGATGCCGACGGCCAGCACGGTGTCGCGCGGGCGCATTCCCTGCAGCCGTGCCGTAAGGTCGGGGTTCGGTTCAACCAGCACGCCCCGATAGCCGCGAGTGTAAAAGAGATAGGTATTGTTGATCCGAACGGGATCGTACGCCCCAATGTCGATGTAGGTCGGCGACACGCCGAGATGGTTGAAGATGAAGGCGACGATCAAGTCTTCGCCGGCCTGGGCGTAAGAAACGGCCTCTGGCGGGTCGTACGAGTTCTCCTCGGGTTTCTGCATCGCGGCGGCGGCCCAGCGACCGCTCTGCAGCGTACACGCCCCGGCCACCGCCCCGGCCAAAAATTGACGCTTCGACAACCCCGACCGTTGGCTTGAGGATGGCGCGGGAATCTCAGGTGTCATGCGTGCGGTCCCGATCGTGTGAGGGCGCGTTAGTTGACTCTAGAACACGATCGGGAAGTGCCGGTCACTTCTTTTTCAGGCGTGCGAGTTGCGCGGCAACGTGCGGATTGGCAGGCTCGAGGTCGCCGGCGCGGCGGAACTCCGTCCTTGCCTCTTCGGTTTCCCCAATGGAAGCCAGTGCCAGGCCGAGTGCGAAGTGGAGGTCGAAATCGTTGGGCCGGGCGATGAGCCCCTTTCGCAGCGGCGCCAGGGCTTCCTTCGATTGCCCGAGGGTGTGCAGCGCCATGCCCCAGTGAAGGTGGGCCCGGGCGTGGTCCGGCTTCAGTTCCGCCGCTTGCTTGGCATAATCGAGTGCCTTCCGCATGTACTCGCGCCCCTTCTCCGAGCGCGGGTCGCGGTCGAGTTCCCGCTCCGCTGGCGTGTAGTAAGCGAGCGACATGGTGTACTGGGCGAGCGGCGAGCGAGGTTCCTTTTCAACTGCCTCGCGAACGAGTTCGAGGGCCCGGTCGAAGTCGTGGAGGCGGATGCAATTCGCCCCCGCGGCCAAAAGCGCCTTGGCGGAGCGCTCTTCATTCAACTGGGCGAGACACAGTTGCAGTGCCGCGTCGAAGTTCCCGGCCTTCTCGTGTTCGGAAATCATCCGGTCGCGGCTGCGCCGGCCCACGGCAAGATGCATGGTGTGATCCAGCAGCGGATCGGGCCAAGCCAGGTCCTCGGTCAAAGCGGCGGCATCGGTCGCGAACTTTTGCGCCGCCGCACTATCGCCTTGCATTCGCGCCAGCCGTGCCAGGTAAATGTGGGCTTGCTTGCGCGAATACGGATTCTTGAGCAGCATGGCGAAGTAGCGCCTGGCCGCCGCCGAATCCTTGCGGGCCATGGCGACGAGGCCCAGCCCATAGGCCGAGCGGAGGTTGCCGTTCGATGGCGAGGACTCGGCTTCGAAGAACTCGGCGGCGCGGTCGATGTCGCCGCGCTCCACGAGCAACTCGCCGAGAACGAGCCGGGCCGCCACCCGGAACTCTTCCCCGGGGCCCGTCGTGGCGATTGTTTGCCGAAGGAGTTCCTCGGCCAGAGGCGGGTCCAGTTTCAAGGCGAGTTGAGCCTGGCCGTAGCGCCAGCGCGGGTCGGCCGGCGCCAGCCGCGCCGCCTCCGCGAAGCAAATCCTCGCTTCGTCCGAAAACAGATGAGCCAAAAGCACCTGGGCGTAGTCGCCCCAGGCGTTGGCATCCTCGCGCTTGGCGAGAACCTTGGCCTGGTGCCGTTCGAGCAACCGAACGATCTCCGCTTCTTGAACCCCCCGGGGCATCGGCGGATCGAGCCGCGGCGGCGAACCGAACTGCCACCAGGCGATGCCCGCCCCAGCGGCCAACAGCACGCCCGCCACGAGCATTAGCCGCCAGGTGCGGTTCATGGCTTCCGCCCCTCCCCGCGGCGAAGCGTTACCGTTCGGTTCGCCGATCCTCCTTCGAATACCTCCTTCGCACCATCCCCGTCCGGCCAGGTCACCTCGATTGCGTCGATGCGGTCGTGTTTGCCGAGCCCGAAGTGGGCGATGGCCGGCCCGCTGCACAGATAACTCTCCGCCGGGCTCAAGACGCGGAAGTACGCCCTGGCGCCCGCGCGAACGCGAATCTCCGCGCCGTAGGCATCGCGGTTCCGCTTCGGGTCGATCGCCTTCACTTTGAGCCAGTGGCCGCGGTCCGGCGCCACATTGCGAAACGCCTTGGCCTGGCCGCCGAGCGGTACGACGAGAAGATCGACGCCGCCATCGTTATCGAAGTCGGCGGCGATCAGGCCGCGGCCGACGTTCCAGTAATCGCAGAACGGCTTGTTCGCCGAGGAAATGTCGCCGAACTTGCCGGTCCCGTCGTTGGCGAACAGCTGGTTCTTGTCCAGATACGTTTCCCAAAAGCCCATGCCGGTGTCCTTGGCGCTGCCGCCGTAAAAGACGCGGCCATTGGCGACCGCAATGTCGACGGCGCCGTCGTTATTGAAGTCGGCCATCAGGGCGCCGAAGCCGGTGCCCCGTCGGCGCAAGGAATGCAGCCCCGATTCACCCGTCTTGTCCGCGAACAGGCCGGGCGAAGCCTGCTGCCAGAGGTTATTCGTTTCCGAGCCGAGATGGGTGACGTACAAATCGAGCAGGCCGTCGTTGTTCACGTCGCCGACGCCGATGCCCATGCCGGCATAGGCCTTGCCCATTTCGGTGTAGGCGACGCCGCGCGACACTGCTTCATCCGTGAACGTGCCGTTCTTCTTGTTGATCCACAGGCAGTTCGGGTTGCCGTCGTTGGCCACGAAGATATCGACCCAGCCGTCGCGGTTGAAATCGGCGCAGACCACGCCGAGCCCGGCCGCGGATGCCCGCCCGATCCCCGATTCGAAGCTCGCGTCCTGGAATTTCGCGCAGCCCCCCTGCCCCGCTTGCGCACCGAGATTGTGAAACAATTTGCTCGCGACGTTCGGGAACGATCGCGGCCCGCAGTAATCGCGAGCCCCCGTCAGGGACCAGCATTCCTTCGACGGGTCGAAATCGAGGTAATTGACGACGATCAGGTCGAGCCAGCCGTCGCGATCGTAATCGAGAAAGGCCGCGGACATTCCCCAGCACAGATTCACGAGCCCGGCTTCTTGCGTGGCGTCGCGGAATTTGCCGCCGCCGAGATTGAGGAACAGCTTGATGCCGTCGAACATCGTCAGAAGCACGTCCGGTTTGCCGTCGTTGTTGATGTCGCCGATGGCAACCCCGTGGCAGTAGCCGGGGACGTCGAGCCCCGAACCATCGGAGACATCGCTGAACTTGCCAGGCGAGGTTTGCCGGAGCAGGCGGTTGGTCGATTTCGATTTGGGGCCGCCGTAATGGAGCAGATAGAGATCGAGGAGGCCGTCGCCGTCGAAATCGAACGCCGCGGCGCCCGAGCCCATCGATTGCGGCGTGAAGTAGGTCCCCAGCGGCCCCGGGTCGTGGGTGAAGTTGATGCCCCAGGCCTCGGTGGCGTCCGCGAACCACGGGACGCCTTCAGGTTCGGGATCTTTTTGGGAGGGTTCCGAGCGGCTGGAACAAGCGGGAATCGTTGATGCGAGAAGTGCCAGCGTCAGGACGGAGAGGGTACGGGAACGGACGCCTCGCCGGGAGTCGGGAGGAGCATTCATCGAGTGCTCGGTATACCTGACGGTCGGGGAAGCGATGGTATCGAGCGGCAACCCTTCCGACCCTCTCTCCGGCGGGGAGAGGGTGGTTTGCGAGCGCAGCGAGCAAACCGGGCGAGGGGCTGAATTCGTTCAAAAATACCCCTCACCCGTCATCTCGCTTGCGCGCGATGACGGCCTCTCCCCAGCGGGGAGAGGCGTGGGGCTGGCTGGTTCTATGCCATTACTTCCACGGCTATCAATGGTCAGGCGAGTGCGAGTGGGCGAAGAAGAGTCGTCAACGGGAACACCTACCCTTCACCAGCGCGGGAAAGGAGTAGGTGATCGGGTTTGCTGTTCGCGATCAGTTGAACTGGATCGGAACCTTGTTGTTCCAGTGCTGGATATTGTTCATGTTAGCCGTTCCACTCCAGGAGAACGGGACGGCGCGGACGCTGCCGTCGCAGAAGCTGATCTGGCAACCGGCGGGATGAGCCGAGCCCCAGTAGTTGTTGTTGCCGCCATTACCGGGCGAATCTTGGATGACGATGATATCGCTGCGGCATGTGCCGCCATAGGCACCCGAGAAGATGTCTTCATCCCAGCCGCTGGAACTGGTGTTGGTATACATGCCAGGATCGATCGACTTCTCGCCGACAAACATGGTATTGCTCGTACCGTTCATCGTGGTGACGTTGGAGAGGTTGATCCGGGAATAGTTGCCGATCGCGAGATTGTTAGTGCCACTCCAGGAATTGACCGTGATGGCATAGTCCGTGTAAGGGCCGCCGTGCTGCGGCGAACTGCCCGTGCCGGGATTGGCGAATGGGATGCGATTCCGCGCCGGACACATGTAAATCTTGACGCCTTGCGGAATGCCGCCGCCCGTCGTTCCCGTGCTCCAGTTGGCGATCGCCAGATTGTAGAGATTCCCTTGTTCCAGATATGGCAAGATCTGGAACTGGGCGGTCCAGTCGCCTGGCGTCGCGGTGTTGCTTCCGCCAGTCGGAATGCGATTGTAGGAGTCGTGGTAGCCTTGCATGGCAAGGCCGATCTGCTTGAGATTGTTCTGGCAACTCGAGCGAGCCGCCGATTCCCGGACTTTCTGGACGGCCGGCAGAAGCATGCCGACCAGGATCGCGATAATCGCTATCACCACGAGCAGTTCGATCAGCGTAAAGGCTGAACTCGGTCGATGAACGCGTCGAGACATCGTGCGCTCCCGATGTAAGGGATGAGGAAGAGTGGATACGAAGACCCGAAAGTATGACGCCTTTAACGAGCCACAATTTCGAGTTTAACAAGCAGATTCCTTCCGATCAACCAGAATGTGTGGATTATTAAAGTTCTCTTCAAATTCCATGAGCTGCTCGGTTTCGGCCTGAATGTCATTCATTTCGTAGACGAGACATGCTTTTTCTCGGATTGCCGGAATCTGGTCGAATCCTAGCTGCGGTATAAACCACTAGTCAGGCCAAACTTCGGCGTCCCAGGAGTTTACCAGCAATGCCACTTTCTTCCTGTTTTCGACTGCTTTCACTTCCTTGCCTGGCGTTCGGGCTCTGCTTTCTTTCGGCTTGCAGCAGCGGCCCAAAAGATGAGAACCTCACCCTGATTCCCGTTACCGGCAAGGTATTCGTGGGGAAGAAGGTCCTGCCCACTGGCCAGGTCACTTACTACCCGGATGAAACGAAAGGAAACACCAGCAACAAGGTATCCAGCGGCCTGATTCAACCCGACGGAACTTATTCGATCTCGACCGGCACAACCCGCGGCGTCAAGGAAGGCGTTCCAGCGGGGTGGTACAAAGTCACGGTCGGAAAGGCTGCGGTCTCTGGCGATACGTCCAAAGTCAAGGTTCCTGAGTTTAACGAGGATTATGCCTCGGAGAAGACGACGACTCTCCGCATCGAGGTCAAAGCGGGCGCCCCAGCTGGCGCCTATGACCTGAAAATCAACTGACCGCTCGAGCGCGCCATGACGCCATCGATCCATCATGCCGGCGAACCGCATGGCAACGAGCTGCGCGAGCTTCTGGTCCGCGTGGAGCCGAAGGCGCTCCGCACCTTCACGCCGACGCAGGCCGTCATCCAGGCCAGCGCCGGCGTCTTCCACTGGACGCCCGAAGGCCGCCGCCTCTACGACTTCACCTCCGGCGTGCTCGTCTCCAATCTCGGCCACAATCCCGCCTCGTGGATGCGCCGCTTCGGCAAGTACATGGGTTGGCCCCCGTCGCTCGGGGCCGAGGAGTACTTCACCGCCCTGCCCTTCACCGCTTACAACGCCGCCACGCCGGTCGAAACCAGTGCGAGTTCCCGCCTCTTGAAATCGCTGCGCGGCCAGTCCGGCGGCAGCCGCATGGAACGCGTCATGTGGGCTGCCTCCGGATCCGAAGCGATTCAAAAAGCGCTCTGGGTCGGCCAGGCCCGCGACCGCTCGCGGCCGATGATTCTCGCCACCCGCTTCGGCTTCCACGGCAAAAAGGGGCTCGCCAACGCCGTCACCGGCAGCGAAACCGATTCCGAACGCGACCCGCGCGTCCGCTTCATCTCGATCCCGATGGCCGAGTGCCGGGACGTGTCGCTCCGCGATGCCGCGTTCGACCCGGCGCCGTACCAGAAAGAACTCGACGCCCTGCTCCACCAGTTCGGCGGCAAGATCGGCACCCTCATCACCGAACCGTACCTCGGCGGCGGCGGCTCTTATCACCCGCCAAAAGCCTACCTTCAACTGCTCGATCGCTTCTGCAAGGCCAACGACATCGTCTTCGTCCTCGACGAAGTGCAGGCGAACTTCGGCCGCACCGGCAACTTATTTGCCTTCACCACATATGGCCTGGAGCCGGACATCGTGGTGCTCGGCAAGGGGCTCGGCAACGGCGTCCCCGTGGCGGCGGCCGTCGGCCGGGCCGATCTCTTCGCGGCTCTCGATTATGGGGAAGCCTCCGACACCTGGAGCGCCAACCCGCTCTGCTGCGCCGCGGTCCTGGCCACGCTCGACGAATTCGAAGCCCGCGACGTGATCGGTGCAATGAAGGCGTCGTCGCGGATTATCGAGGACGGCCTGGTGCGTTTGAAGAAGTTCCCGCAGATCAGTGCGATTCGCGGCGAGAAGGACGGCATGGTCTGGGGCATCGAATTCCAGGACCACGCGGGGAAAACCGCGGCCGAGTGGGCGAATGCGCTCGTGCTGGCTTGCTATCGCGGCGACGGCAAGGACGGAATTCACCTGCT
>DATNBQ010000195.1:0-8102 GCA_035571955.1 Urbifossiella sp.
AGCCGGCATCGACGCTGAACACGGGCAACGTGTAGAACGAGCGAACGGTCGCCCGCCCCGACCGTATCAGAGCGAGGGTTCGATGCCGAAGCGCAGCGAGAAGACTGTCCTATTCCTCGGCACCGGCGACTATTCCCGCAGTCGGTTCGCCGAAGCCCTCTTCAACTCGGTGGCCGACCGGATGGGGCTGCCGTGGCGGGCGTCGTCCAGGGGGCTGGCGCTGGAGCGAGGCGTCAACACCGTCGGCCCGATGGCCATGTCGGCGATCAAGGCACTGGAAGCGATGGGCGTCCGGGCCGGTGACGCCATCTCCCGAAAGCCGGCTCCGGTCACTGCCGACGACCTCAAAGGTGCGGCGCTCGTCGTCGCCCTGAATCGCACCGAACACCTTCCGCTTCTGCAAGATCGCTTCCCGGCCTGGGCCGAGAGGGTCGAGTTCTGGCACGTTGACGACGCTCCGGAAGTGCTGGGCGTGATTGAACAGGAAGTCATGGGCCTCGTTGCCCGTCTTCTGGGCGGAGGCCAGCGTCGGGAAAGCCAGCCGTTCGAAGCAGAGGTGGCACGCCCCGCAGCAAAGGTGCCGGCCAGGAAGCCGATCACGTTGAAGGTCGGCCGGGAGACGGCGGGCCGGCGGGGCAAGGGCGTGACCAACGTGTTCGACCTCCCATTCACTGAAGACAGTGTGCGGGAACTCGGCCTGCCCGCCGTGCAACTTTACAATCTGGATGCCGACATCGGCGAAACGAAGAACCTTCAGAACGAGCATCCCGAGCTCGTGACCCGACTCGCGAAACTGTTGGAGAACTGGACGAAGGATGGCCGTAGCGCGCCGGCAAGGCGGTAGATCCTACTCCTTCCGCAATCGATGCGTTACGCCGTCCCGCGTCACGCTGAATCGCTCGCCATTCTTCGGCTTGAACGTCTGCTCCTTTTGGTTTCCCGCCGATTGCTCGAAGATCACCTCGGTCGGTCGGCACTGCTCATGCGTCCGCGTGTAGCGCGGCGGCAGCGAGTACGTCTTGTCCCCAATTCGGTAGGTTGCGGTTTTGCCGGATTCGTTATGAACCCTGAACCGCAGGGCCAGCGACTTCGGCCGGCCGAACATCTGGACCGCGAAGCAATAGCCGGTCGTCGGGCTTTGCGCGATCGCCACTCCGGTTTCGGTCACGTCCGGATCGAGCATGTTGCGGCGATGGCCCGGGGACTTTTCCCAGCCCGCGACGAACTTCGCGACTAAATCGTCGGTGGCGAATCCACCCGAGTCGAATTCATACGCAATGTTCTCGGCCACAATGCAGTACTCGTAACCCTGCTTGACGGCGCGTGCGGTCGGCCGGCTTCCATCGGCCGTATGGCCGAAGCGGCCGGTCTTGGCCATATAGGCGGCGAACGCTTCGGCCGCCGACGTGAGTTTCGGATTGGCACGGACGAGCGTGCGGCCTTCTTTTGCGCGAAAGGCGTTCGTCTGGTCAACGATGGCCTTTGTCGCCGCTTTCAAGTCGGGATTCTTCGCGCCGGCGGCCTGGGACTCGGGCGCCTGAATCACTTCGACATCGTCGTGATCGGCCACTTGCGCGAAGAGCGGAGCCGGGGCCAGAAGTACGGCCGTCGCGAGGAGAGTTGTGCGGATCATGGTAAACCTCGGGGTCGCAGGCGTTCCTCAATACGCGGGGCAACCACCGTGCCGACGTGCCAAGCGAGGTGATGATTGTTCGAGGGCATTTTTCGCTCGGGTCGGGTTCGTGCGACACGGCGAATCTTCCATCGATGAGTTCGTACCTGAAGCCCGGCTCGAATTCGGCCGACTCGAAATCGTCGAGGGAAAGCGGCGCGTGGCGGTCCGCCGGTCCAAGCTTGAGTTGCACGAGAGCCATAACTTCCTCCCATCGTTTCAGGCATTCGACAGCACGCGGAGTTCGCGCGGCAGCGGGAAGTGAACGTGTTCCTCGCGAACGATCCGCGATTCCACCGCGGCCCCGAACGCCTTCCGCAAATGCTCCACGCAGGCTTGCACCTGCTCCTCCGGAGCGCTCGCCCCCGCGGTAATCAGCACGGTGTCGCTCGGCTGGAACCAGTCGTTGCGGAGTTCATCGACGCGGTCGATGAGGTGGGCGATGAGGCCGGTGCCGCGCGCGATCTCCGCCAGCCGCTGGCTATTCGAACTGTTGCGGCTGCCGAGCACCAGCACGACGTCCGCCTCGGGAACCAGGTCGCGCACCGCTTCCTGGCGATTCTGCGTCGCGTAGCAAATGTCGTCCTTGTTCGGCCCTACGATTTGCGGATACTTCTTGCGCAGGGCGTCGATGACCACTTTGGCCTCGTCCACGCTCAGTGTCGTTTGCGTGAGGAAGGCCAGCTTGGCGTCAGCGGGGAACGACAGGGCGGTCACGTCGTTCACGTCCTCGACGAGCACGATGCTGGCCGGCGCTTCGCCCATCGTGCCGAGTACCTCGTCGTGCCCTTCGTGGCCGATCAGCAGGATGGTATACCCTTCGCGGGCGAACTTGATCGCCTCCATGTGCACCTTGGTGACGAGCGGGCAGGTGGCGTCGATGGCGCGAAGGTTGCGCGCTTGCGACTGTTCGCGGATGGCCGGGGCGACGCCGTGGGCACTGTAGAGGAGCGTGCCGCCGACGGGAACTTCGCTGATGTCGTCCACGAACACGACGCCTTCGCCGCGGAAGCGTTCGACGATGGGGCGGTTGTGGACGATTTCGTGATAGACGTAGAGCGGGGCGCCGAATCGGGCGAGGGCCTGTTCGAGGCTTTCGATCGCCATGTTGACGCCGGCACAGAAGCCGCGCGGGTTGGCGAGTATGATCTTCATCGGCATCCTCCGGGAGATGCCGGTATCTTACGACCGGAGCGCTCCGCTGTGCGTCGCGTTTAATCAATTCACTTGCCGCCGAGTTTACTCCCGAGCGCCGAGTGCACTTCGCTGGATGCCCGGACGATGATCGACATGGTCGGGTAGTGAAACGTGATGGTGCCGGGGCCGCCGCGCTTCTTCCACGACAGCGGATCGATCGAATCCTCGATCGCTTCCACGATGGTGTTCACATTGGTGACCGTTTGCTGGAAGTCGAGGAACGGGCCCCAGGTGGCGCCGCCGCCAAACGGGCCGATCCCCTGCACCACGTCGCCGAGATAGTACACCTTCGTGGTCAGCGATTCGCGGGCCCACTCGACCGTCACCACCTGGATGGTCTCATCTTTGATGATGTAAGTGAGCCCCTTGGAAGCGAGGAGTTGCCTCAGGGCCGTGCGGGCCGAGACGCCCTGCGCTTCCAGGCTCGCGTTCGATTTCAAGTCGATGTCCACGTCGCGGAGGGAACGCTCGTCGATTAATAGCGGTTGGTCGATGGCCGTGGACAATTCCTGGAGCAAGTAATCGAGCGGTTTGTCCTTGCCGATGATGGTGATGGGTTTGTTAAGCGACTCGATGATCTTCTTTTCCTTGTCCGTGAGTTTGACCGCGTTGACGCTTTGCCGCTTCTTGATGCGATCCCAATCCTTGGGGAACTCGACATCGCGATCGCCGAGCGGAATCGAAGACCTATCGACTGCCAGATAGGCCTTGTTCATGCGGTCGGCGGCATTCTTGGCGTACAGATGGGCATCGTCGACCGCCTCCTGGAAGTTGCCCTTGCGGGTCAAGGCGATCACCGCAGGACTCCCGGGATACTTGGCCGCCAGTTCATTCACGACCGCGGCGGCGGCCCGCGGTTGGTTCAACCGGTTGTACTCCTTGATCTTGGCGAGGCCGTCCTGCACGGCTTTCGTCTCGATCAAGTAGGCTTCCCAGACGGCTTTCTTGTCGGTGCGGACGGCGGCGCCGCGCGGGTCGAACTTCGCTCCGGGAGCCGCGAGCGGTTGAGTGGTCGGGGCCGGCTTGCCCTGGGCGGCCGCCAACTTCGCCGTCAACTGCTCGGTCAAGGCTTTCCGAGTCGCCGTGCTGATTCCGCCGCTCAGGTCCAGATCGCTTTGGGCGCGCCTCAGGTATTGAATCGCCTTGTCCGGCCGGGCGCGCACCAGATTGTCCGCGTCGGCGATCGCCTTCTTGACCATCGCCTCGGCCTTCTGGTTGGCGATCCGTTGGCCGGCGCCAGTTTGGGCCAGGCCGGATGTTCCGAACAGGGCGATTGCGGCGAGAGCAAGAGCGGCGCGGGTCATGATCGCGGCCTCCGAAAAGCGCGGTTCCACTCCTCTAACGTAACCGCTCGGCGCTTCGTTTGCCAAGTTCCAAATGGAAGAAGCCCGCCCGCCGCTCCGGAGCAACGGGTACAACCAGCGTTGTTGGGTTTTTCGAGACGTGGGGCGATGCGTTGTGGCCGATGGCGCGGGAGGCGAGATCTCCCGGGCCAACAAGTTGCTGCTCTAACTCGGCTTCACTTCGACGCGGTTGCGTAGGCGGCGGCAACCGAGCGACGGCCGGATCGTTTCTTGAGCCAGTTGCTTGAAGTAGTAGCTGGACACGCGGCCAGTAATCACGACTTCGCGCTCGCTCGTGGTCACCACGAGGTTGCGCAGTTGCGGCAAAGGGCTGGAAGTGAGAATTTCCGCCGGTTCCGGGGCGAGAAGGGGAGAACCGCTCATGGCACTACTCCTTTCGATGGGCGCGGACTCCTGAGATCGCTCGGCCAGGCGCACCACGACGTTCGATGGGCGCGGGCCAAAAGGTCGGAGACACCAGTTTCGCTCACTGCAACGGCAAAAAGAAGTCGAGTCCTACACTGCCGATGGAATTGTGGTGAATCCATTCCCAGACTCGATGCTAAGGGTGGCTTGGACCGGTTGCAACAGCATTTCCGGTTTTTCAGGGAAATAGTGGAAGCGGGGATGAGAATGGCGGAGATTCCCTACACTCCAGGTTGCAAAGCCCATATTTGGGTCAACGCGAAGGCCGGCGCGCACGCCGAGATCTCAGGGCCGAGTGCCTCGTTCAACGAGACAATCGGCGCGCCGGGAAATGAAGCCGCGATCGCTTGCCGCGCCAGGAATTCACCGGCGCCAGAGACAATCGCTGTTTCGGGGTCGGTGCATGCATACTTCGCAGCTTCGGCGACCAGTTGCACCATTCGCATGTGGACCTCCCCCGCGAAGGCGACGATCGCTGCCTCGCTCAGTTCCTCGCGATCGGCTCCCTTCACGCGCGCTAGCCGGGTCAAGCAGTGGCCGTGGGTCAACGACTGACCATTGGCCGTCTCGCAATCCGCGGCATCCTCGGGAAGCAGACCAAGAATGACAAAGGCGTCCTGCGTCGTGGCGAACAGCTCGGCACAGACGCGATCCGGGACAATGGCAAACACCGGCGTGCGGCGAACGCCGAGATAAACCAGTTCGCGCGATTGCAGTCGATCGCGGTCGGTGAGGCCCCGGGCCGCGGGAACGCCGTCGCGAAGCGGAATCACGTCCGTGGAGGTGCTGCCGATATCGATGAGCAGTGCGCCGCGATGCGGAGCGAATCGTCCGGCAAAAGTGGCGAGGGCGTGCCAGTTGGCCGCGGCGACGCCAAGGTGATTCTGCCGCGCTTCGGAGATGCCCACGAACTTGCCGGCCGTGCTCCAGACACGCACCGGCCGGCCTTTTGCCGAGAACGCCGCAGCGTCCAGAATCGCGTTCACCCCTTGCCGCTTGGTTTCGTAGCAATCGCACAACTCGCCGGTCATGGTAATGGCGAGTTCGTTCGCATCCGGAAACCGGGCGACCAACTCAGTAAGTGCAGCGGGTAGTTGATCCGGTTGCTTCCACAGGGCGAATGGAACGGAAATCGCTCGGTTATCCGAGGTTGCCGCCTTGAGGTTCGCTCCGCCGATATCGAGCCCGAGAACGGTCATGCGAATCTCGATTAGCCGCGACCAACGGGGAGCGCGGAAGTGCCGAGATCCCCGCTGAGTCGCGGCTATGCTGAGTATAAGAACTGTGGGCGAACGCTCCCCATTGGAATATCCTGCCCGCGATGGTTCGCCTCGAGGTCGGTCCCATGTGCGTGCCGCGATTCGCCTTGGCCATGGTGCTTGCGTTCGCCCTCGGGTGCGGCAACAAGCCGGAGCCGCCTCAAAATAATCCGGCCGCAAAACCTGACAGTTACACCATCAAACTTCGCGACCCCGAGGCCGGCGACAAGCTCGAAGTCACCCAAAGCCAATCGACGACTAGCGAGTTCTACATCGTCATGACCAAGGCGACGCAGAAGAAAACCATCGCCACGCGAGCCCAATTTACCGAGACCATTCTGGAGAAGCCCGCCGACGCAACGCAGGCGACCAAGTTGACGCGCCATTACCAAGTCGCGGAGGTATCGGAGAGCGCCGGCAAGCCAGAAGTCGCGCTGCGTGCAGTTCTCGGAACCTGGGCGGTTGCCCAAGCGACATGGCCGACTGACTTCCAGGGCAAGACGGTCATCATTTCGAAGAAGGCGCCCGGCGCCCGGCCGCGCTACAGCTACAAGACTGAAGACGGCAAGGACGTTCGCCTGTTCGATACCGTGCTGTTCGAGCACGAGGGCCACTTCCGCATCCAGGAAGTGTTGCCGACATCGGCCGTCAAGGTGGGCGAACCGTGGACCGTGGAGCCGCTCGGGGCCTTCAAACTGTTCGCCAACCTCGGCATCGCCAACCCCGACCCGGCCGCGAGTTCCGTCACGGGGCAACTGCTCAAGGTCTACGAGCGCGATGGCCAGGAGTGGGGCGACATCCGGATTACACTGAAGGCCAAGGATTCGGAGGGGGACGGCACGGGGCAGATCGATGTCGAAGCGCCCATCGACGGTTCGTCGCTCGCGCGAACCCAGAGACTAACGTTCTCGGCGACCCTCCCCAAGTGGGACGGTTCGACGAAGCTCTCCATCACCGAGACCAGGAAGCCGTTGAAATGACGGGATGATCCAGGCGTCAATCCGATTGCTCCCCGATTTCTCAGGAGGTTACCGATGGTTCGCTCGTTCGCCTTGGCCTTGCTGGCGGTTGCCATCTGTCTGACTGGCAGCTTCGCCGACGACAAGAAGGAAGAGAAGAAGCCCGGCCTGACCGGCACGTGGACCCGCGAGGCCAACGGCCTCGATCTGAAGTTCGAGTTCGTCAATAAGGACACGCTCAAGATGTCCGCCTTCGCCGAGGACAACGGCGTGATTGTGACCACCAAGTACACGGTGAAAGACGGCCTGGTGACGGCCAAGGTGACCGATGTGGAAGTGAAGGGTGAGTTCAAGAACAAGCCGCCGAAAGGGCTGGAAGTGAAGTTCAAGTGGAAGGTGACCGGGGAGACGGCAACGCTGGACGACTTCGAAGCGGAGAACCTGGAGGAAGCCAAGCCGGTTATTGAGGGCGAGTACAAGAAGAAGGCGAAGTGACGACAGGGCGAGTCGGCGTTGTCGGCGCGAGCGCGCGGGCGGCGGTGATGTCGCTGGCCCGGGCGGGCTATTCCGCCTGGGCTGTCGATCTCTTCGCCGACCGCGATTTGCAGCGAATCGCGGAGTGCGCTCGTTGCCCGCTGGCCGATTATCCGGAAGCGATCCCCACCCTGGCGGAACGCTTCCCGCCGGGGCCGTTCCTATTCACGGGCGGCCTCGAAAACGCACCGGAGGTCGTTGCTGCCCTGGCGTCCAAGCGGCCGCTGTGGGGCAGCGGGCCGGATGCCTTGCGACTCGTCCGCGATCCCTTTTTCGTAGCCAAGTTGCTCGTCGACTCGCCGCGGCTTCAATGCGAACAATCGCTTGTTCCCAGCGACGGGCGCTGGCTCGTCAAGTCGCTCGGCTCCTCCGGCGGCCTCGGCGTCCGCTCCGCCCGCGCCGGCGAACGAGTGCCTTCCGGCTGCTATCTCCAGGAATTCGTGGCGGGTCCGGCGATCTCCGCCGTCTTCAACGGCCCGCAATTGCTCGGCATCACCGAACAACTCACCGGCCCCGAATGGCTGCATTCGAATGCGTTCCACTATGCCGGTACAATTGGACCGATCAACTTACCATCCGGAGGAATCCAAAAGCTTGTGGATGCCGCCCAACGGCTCGGCGCTGAGTGCGGCGTGCAGGGAATCTTCGGCATCGACTTCATCTGGAATCGCGATCAACCGTGGATCGTCGAAATCAACCCGCGCTACCCGGC
>DATNBQ010000196.1:0-2699 GCA_035571955.1 Urbifossiella sp.
GGCCATCCTGTCCAAGTTCATCGACAAGGAAGCCGTCGTCATCGACGACCTGAGCCTGACGGCCCCCAAGACCAAGGAAATCGTCGGCGTTCTCAAGGCCATCAAGGTCGGCAAGAAGACCACCGAGAGCGGCGAAAAGGATATCACGCTTTTCGATGGCTCGGTTTTAATTGGCACGAACGGCATCGATGCCAACGTCTACAAGTCGGCGCGGAACATCGACGGTGTCAAGGTGCTTCCAGCGGCGGAATTCAACTGCTTCACTGTCCTGAAGCAGAAGCGGCTCCTGATTACCCGTGCCGCACTCGATGCATTGACGAATCCGCCGGCGAAGCAAGCGCCGGCGGCCCCGGCCGAGGAAAAGGCGATCGTCCGCCGCGGCCGCGCGGCCCGGATTCAGTTACAGAAGCAGAAGGCGGCGGAGAAGTAACGCGGCGCGTTATTCGATTAGCCGCGACGCGAAGCGGAGCGTCCAGTTATGGCGACACCACGACCTCGACCGAAGAAATACCTGCGCAAGCTGGCGATGCGGAAGCCATGCGTCCATGGCGAAGCCGGCCTCGACCTGCGCCCGTACCAGGTGCTGCTCCGACCGCTGGTCACCGAAAAGGGAACTCACCAGAGCACCCGTTACAACGCCTACGCATTCCAGGTGAGCTCGGTGGCCACGAAGCCGCAGATTCAGGCCGCCGTGGAAGAGTTGTTCGGCGTCCGCGTCACGGCGGTTCGCACCATGAATCGCAAAGGCAAGAGCCGCCGCTTCCGCAACGCCATGGGCCACCTTCCCTCGTGGAAGAAAGCCGTTGTGTCGCTCCATCTGGACGACAAGATCGAATTCTTTTGATATGAAGCCCACCCATGGCTATGGGTGGGCTTTGAGGTTTCACTATGGGCATCAAACAATACAAGCCGACATCGGCGGGCCGTCGCGGCGGGAGTGTTTCCGATTTCGCGGAATGCACCAATCCGCGCGCCAACCGCCCCGAGAAGTCGCTGCTCACGCCGCTTCCCAAGAAGGGCGGCCGCAACCATCACGGCATCATCACGTCGCGGTTCCGCGGCGGCGGCCACAAGCGGATGTACCGCCAGATCGACTTCAAACGGAAGCGCGACGAGGTCGAGGCCACGGTGGTTTCGATCGAGTACGATCCCAACCGCAGCGCTCGCATCGCGCTCATCGAATATCCGCGCGACGAGAAGTACGAAATGAGCAAGTACTACATTCTCGCCCCGAACGGCCTGAAGGCCGGCGACAAAGTGATGTCCGGCGAATCCGAGGCCGTCGAGCCGAAACTCGGCAACTGCCTGCCGCTCTGGAAGATTCCGACCGGCATGGTGGTTCACAACGTGGAACTGACGCCGGGCCGCGGCGGACAGATTTGCCGTAGCGCTGGTTGCTCCGCGACCCTGAGCGCTCGCGAGAAGGACTGGGCGCAGCTCACGATGCCGAGCGGAGAAATTCGCCGCGTATCGAGCAAGTGCCGGGCAACCATCGGCAGCGTGTCGAACCCCGAGCACATGAACATCAGCATCGGCAAGGCGGGCCGCATGCGCTGGAAGGGGCGCAAGCCGCACAATCGCGGCACGAGCCAGAACCCGACCGATCACCCCATGGGCGGCGGCGAAGGCCGCACCGCGGGCGGCCGCGACCCCTGTTCGCCCACCGGCGTTTTGGCCAAGGGCGGCAAGACCCGCAACAAGCGGAAGCCCGGCGGCAAGTCGATCCTCCGTCGCCGCCCGAGTGGACCGTTCCAGCAAAGCGCGAAGTAGACGAAGATTGGCCGCGACCCGAGGGAGAACGCGGCTGTTTTTGCGGAGGATGGTTGCCGGGCTTTAGCGAAGTCGTTACATTAACCCGCCCCGCGTTGACGGGGCGTTTTTCGGGAAGGTCGCATGAGCCGGTCGATCAAAAAAGGCCCGTACGTTGACGAACGGCTTCACGCCAAGGTGATGAAGCAAGGGCTGAACAAGGAACCGATCAAGACCTGGTCGCGCGATTGCACGATCATCCCGGACTTCATCGGCGCGACGTTCCTGGTGCACAACGGCAAGACGTTCCACCGCGTGTATTGCACGGAAGATATGATCGGCCACAAGCTGGGCGAGTTTTCGCCAACCCGGACTTTCAAGGGGCACAGCGGCGGCAAGAAGTCCGCGGCCGCGGCGGCCCCGGCCGGCAAGTAAACTGGGATCAGCGTGTAATTATCATGGACTACAAGGCCATTCACCGATACGCCGACACCGGCCCGCGCAAGATTCGGCTCTTCGCCGACTTGATTCGCGGCCGCAACGTGGACGAAGCGCTGCAGTTGTTGCGCTTCTACCACAACCGCGGCGCCCGGCTCATGGAAGAAGTCGTTCGCAGCGCGCTCGGCAACGCCGACCACTTGGAATGCCCGGACCTGGATTCACTGGTCGTCAGCGAGGCACGCGTCGATGGCGCCCCGACCTTCAAGCGGATGCAACCGCGAGCCCGCGGCACCGCGTTCATGATCAAGCGGCGGCTAGCCCACATTCACGTGACGCTGTCCGAGCCCCCGGATGAGACTGCCGAATCGCCCACCCTGCCGTTGCCGCCGCCGGGCGCGCCGGCAACCGCCGGCGCGCCGAGGTTGCCCGCGGCCCCGCCCGCGACGAACTGACCGTAGACGGTTCCGGAAACGGGCCGGCGAATGAGCCGGCCCTTGCGTATTGATTGA
>DATNBQ010000197.1:0-11481 GCA_035571955.1 Urbifossiella sp.
AGGGTTTCCCAGCGGTCGCCCGGTTGCGTAAAGTGTGAGGAGCCCCGTTCCTGCGCATTTTCGGGAGTTTGCCGATGCCGCGGTCGTGCCTCGTGTTGGTGCCGTTTGTACTGGTCGTCGGCCTGGTTCCCGCCGCGGGTCAGAAATTGCAGGTGGTCGGGCAACCCGTCGGCCCGGCGCTCGCCCCGAACCCAGCCCCGGGGAATCCGAACGGCACTCCTCCGGCCCTTACGGACGAGGAAGCCCTCAAAGCCGCCGGCCTCTCGGCGACCGACGGCCCCAAACTCATCGGCTACTTGAAACAGCGCACCGTCTCCGATTCCGAAAAAGGAAAGATCGACACGCTCATCAAGGAACTGGGGGCGGACCTGTTCGCCGACCGGATCAAGGCGGGCGAATCCTTGGAACTATTCGGCCCGGCCGCGATCGGTCTACTCAAGGCCGCCGAGAAGAACGTCGATCCGGAAATCGCCTACCAGGCGACGCGGGTGCTGAAACGGATGGAGACGATTCCGCACTCGGCGATCGCAGCGGCGGCGGTGCGGGCCGTGGTGAAGCTGAAGCCGCCGGGAGCGGCCGCGGCGCTGCTCGGCTTCTTGCCGCTCGCCGATTCCGAAGCGCTTGCCCAGGAGATTCGCGGCGCCCTGATCGCCATCGCCGCTCCGAACGGTTCCGCCGATCCCGCGCTCATCGCGGCCCTCGGCGACGCCTCGCCGCTTCGCCGCGGCGCCGCTTATATCGCCCTGATCCAAGGCGGCCCCGCCACCGAACGCATCCGCATCAAGGACGCCTATCCGCAAGTGACGGCCGCCATCCGCAAGGACGCCGATGCCGAAACGAAATTCGTCGGGCTGTGGGCGTTGATCCGCACGGCCCGCGACAAGCAATTCATCCCCGATTTGATCGATCTGATCCCGAAGTTGTCGCGCGGCCGCATCTGGCAGGTCGAAGACTTGTTGCTGTTCCTCGCCGGCGCGCCGCCCGAAGGGGGCCGCTTCGGCAACACGCCGGAGAAACTGGCCAAGGCCCGCGACGCCTGGCTCGGCTGGTGGAGCGCCCAGGGCGGAGCGATCGATCTGGAAAAGAAGGCCTACAAGCCGCGCATCCAGGGGCAGACGGTGCTGGTCGAATCCGATCAGCGCGGGTTCGGCATGGGTCGCGTCGTTTGCCTCGGCCAGGACATGAAGGAGAAGTGGCAGATCGCCGGGCTCAATAGCGTGATGGATGGCCGCGTGCAGGCGGACGGGAGCATCGTGACCATTGAGAACTATAGCTCGGTGGTGGTCCGCAACGCCGCGGGGGTGAAGCTGCGAACGCAATTACTCAATCAGGCCGTCGCCGCTCAGCTGAGCCCCGACGGCGATCTCCTCATTCTCGGTCGCCAGTTCATCAACCAGTATTCCAAGGCGGGCAATCAGACCTGGACGTATCGCCGGCCCAATGTCGCCGACATCCACACCGGCTGCCGCCTTCCCAACGGCGAAGTTCTTTTCCTGACGCAGGCCCAGCAGGGCAACAACTGCTTCCGCCTCGATGCGAAGGGGCAATTGATCGGCAAAGGAACGACCATCGGCCGCTTGCCGAACATCAATTACGGCTACGTCGTCACCATGGACCTCGTGGGTTCCGAGTCGATTCTGATCTGCGAGACGAATCGGGTGGCCGAGTACGACTTGAAGACCGGCAAGGAAAAGTGGAAATACGCGACCAATTCGCCGACCTCCGTGCAGCGGTTGCCGAGCGGCAATACGCTGGTGGCGTCGCTGCCGCAGAACCGCGCCGTCGAAGTCGACCCGTCCGGCGACGTGGTGTGGGAATACCGCGCCAAGGATGGACTGACGATCTCGAAAGCCTACCGTCGGTGATTGACGGCAAGCGTGATGTCTTTGAGATTTAAGAGTGATGTCCCCATTGATGCGTACCACGGCTGCGATTGGCAAATTTTCTTCAGCCCGAAGGGCTGGGACAACATAGCCCAGGGCAACGCCCTGGGATAGAGTTCACCATTGAACAGCAGCCTGGAAGGCTGCGACAAGCTACTGTCCCAGCCTTTCAGGCTGGTCCTGTTTTCGACCTCAGTTCCCAGGGCGTCGCCCTGGGCTATGTTGTCCCAGCCCTTCGGGCTGAAGAGAGCAAAACGGACATTACTTTCATGGCTGTCAGGACCCGCGTGGAATGCAGCCGATTCGGAGCCGTGGATGACGACCGCCCTGCTCGATGAGCCCGCGACTGCGGCGGTCGATCGCCCCCCGGATGCTTCCGAACTCGTCAGCCTCGTGATTCCGGTGCTCAACGAGCGAGAAAGCCTCGAAGCACTGCACGCCGAGATTGCCGAGGTGGCCGCGGCCAACCGCCTCCGCGTCGAAGTGATTTTCGTGGACGACGGCAGTAGCGACGGTTCCTGGAAGGTCATCGAGAAGCTGAGTGCGGCCGATCCGCGGGTGCGCGGCATCCGCTTCCGCCGCAACTTCGGCAAGGCGGCGGCGCTCGCGGCCGGATTCAAGGCCGCCGCCGGAACTTCGATTCTCACGCTCGACGCCGACCTGCAGGACGATCCGCACGAGATTCCGCGCTTCCTGGCGGCGCTCGGCGAAGGCCGCGACGTGGTCAGCGGCTGGAAGAAGGTTCGCCACGATCCGTGGCACAAGGTGTGGCCGAGCCGCCTGTTCAATGCGATGGTCGGAGCGGTTACCGGCGTTTGGCTGCACGACCACAATTGCGGCATGAAAGCGTACCGCGCCGAGGTGTTCCAGGAAGTGCGGCTATACGGCGAACTGCACCGCTTCATTCCGGTGCTCGCCGAATCGCGCGGCTTCAAGGTCGGCGAACTCGTAATCAACCACCGCCAGCGCAAGTTCGGCTACTCGAAGTACGGTGTCCGCCGCTTCGCCAAGGGGTTCCTCGATCTGCTCACCGTCAAGTTCCTCACCGGCTTCGGCCATCGCCCGCAGCACCTGCTCGGCAACTTCGGCCTCCTTCCCGTCGCACTCGGCATCCTCGGCATGCTGTTCCTCGGCGTGAATGCCGTGTTCCGGCTCGCCTCGGATCACACTGTGGGCGCCAGCACCACCACGCAGATCGTGATTGCGATACTCTCGGTGGGGTTGTTGCTGTTCGGGGCGCAGTTAGCGATCGCGGGACTGATCGCGGAATTGATCGTCGATCGCGGCCCGGAGGACCTGGACCCCTATTGCGTCGCGGAGCGAACCCCTCCCGTTTAGCCGCGACCCGAAAGGGAGCGAGTCGTTCATGTCATCCGGTTCCGCCGACATCCGCCGTTCGGTTTATCTGACTCTGATCGCGGTCGCGGTGGCGATTGCCGCGGCGAAGGTGGTCGGCGCCGAGAATGTCTACGAGCCGAGCCGCTACACGCCGCCGACGCCGGGGGCCTACAGCGCGAGCCCGCCCGATCCGCCGCGCATCTGGCCCGCCACCCGCCCCGACCCCACCCCGATGTTCAGTTCGAACGACAAGTCGCGGTGGGCCACCGTGCGGTCACTCGTCGATGACGGCGCCTATGTCATCGGCCAACGCCAGTTTGCCGACGATGATCCGTCGAAGTACATGGATACCGGCATCGTTGCGGAGCCGCAGTACAAGACGCTGGACATCATTCTTGGGCCGCCGGACACGCCCCAGGCTGGCCACTTCTATTCCACCAAACCGCCGCTCTTCTCCACGATGATCGCCGGCGAATACTGGCTCTTGAAAAAAGCCTTCGGCTGGTCGATCGTCCGCGATCGCTGGCTGGTGATCCCGACGATCCTGCTCACGATCAACGTGCTTCCCTTCGCGATTTATTTGATCCTCCTGGCACGGCTAATCGAAATGATCGGCAAGACCGATTTCGGCAAGCTGCTGACGTTCGCGGCGGCATGCTTCGGCACGTTCCTGCTGACTTTCTCCGGGACGCTGAACAACCATTTGCCGGCGGCGTTCTGCGTTCTCGTTGCCGTCTATCCGATCGTCAAGGCCATGGCGGAGAACCGGCCGCTGCACGGATGGGAATACGCGATCTGCGGCTTCTTCGCGGCCTTCGCGGCGACGTTCGACTTGCCGGCCCTGGCGCTGCTCGCGGCGCTCGGCGTGCCGCTGCTAATCACGCAACCGAGGCGAACGCTTCTCTTCTTCGTTCCGGCGGCGCTCGTTCCCATCGCGGCCTACTTCGCGACGAACTACGCCGCGCTCGGAGAGTTCACCCCCGCTTACGAGAAGTTCGGCAGCGACTGGTACAACTATTCCGGCAGCCACTGGGCGAAGCGCGGCACACCACTCGGCAAGGGGATCGACTTCAACGATGAACCGACCGCCGTTTACGCATTCCATCTGCTGCTCGGGCACCACGGTTGGTTCAGCCTGACGCCGGTGTACTTGCTGTCGCTGGGGGGACTGCTCGGCCTCTCGCTTCGCGGATTTGGGGAGGTGCGACGGTTCTTCGGCAGTTCAAGAACTGAAGCGACCTTCACGCCGGGATTGTTCGCCGCCATGACGCTTACGGTCTCGCTGGTCGTGTTCGCGTTCTACTTGATGCAGACGCAGAGTTACAACTATGGCGGCTTCACGAGCGGCCCGCGCTGGCTCTTCTGGTTGATCCCGCTCTGGATCTTGGCGTTGCCTCCCGCCGCGGACCGACTGGCCGGCTCCCGCCTCGGCCGGGGACTCTGCGCCGTCCTGCTCGGCTTCTCGGTGCTCTCGGTCTTTTACCCGGCCTGGAACCCGTGGCGGTCGCCGTGGATTCTGCAATTGCTGGAGTTCACGGGTCTGCTCAAGTATTAAGTTCTCTCCGCAGACGCTTCGTCGCGGGTAGTGAGGAACAGGACGGTAATGGCACCACCTTCTTATACCTCCCCCCTTGTGGGGGAGGTCGCCGACGAGCGAAGCGAGTCGGCGGGTGGGGGGTTCTTAGGCGCCATTTACGGATATCCCCCACCCGCCGAACGTCGTCTCTGCGAGACGACATTCGACGACCTCCCCACAAGGGGGGAGGTTGTAGGTGGTTGGCTCGATGTCATTGCTTTGGTGCGCTCGGTAATCCATAAGCCGTCGCCCGTTGACCTTCCGGCGTGTCGCGCTGTATCTTGTCCCAGAGCGCTTTCGCGGCTTCCTTGCCCCGCGGCCATCCGCGGCGGAAGGCGCTCCCTGGGCCGCGCGGCTGCCATCTCCGGCGCCGCCCCGCACGGTTCGGCCGACGACATCGCGAGCCGGGATAGGGAACGGTGACCGCACCGGCCCGCGCTTCCCGCGATGCACACTCCGCCGAACCGCCCGTCTTCCGATAAGATCCCATCATGACTTCGTGGCATCGCAACGAGTACATCCTCAAGGGCCTGTTCCTGGGGCTGTGGACCTTTGTCGCCCTGCAAGTGGCGGTCAAGCCGAACGCGGTGCAGGTCGATTTGCCGTGGGTGCTCGGCTGGGTCGGCGCCGGCCTCGCCATTGGCCTCATCCTCGGCACGCTATTGCAATTGCGCCGCGGCGTCATGCCGTGGGAAAACTGGAAGGCCTTCCCGCTTCTGGTGCTGCTCGAAAGCCCGACGTTCATTTACTGCGGGATCGTGCTCGGGCTGGCCGCCGGCGTCATCTCCGGCAGCGAGTTCTCGCGCGGCTGGGCCACGCCCGTCGCCGGCTGGTTCGGCCTTACCTTCGACGACATCAAGCACGCCACCTCCGCGGCCTTCCCGGACGATAATCCGCGCAAGGGGAACATGCCCGGCGACTGGCTGCTCTTCTGCACCGCCGGCGGCGCACTCCTCGGCTTCGGCCTGTATCGCCTCCGCCAGTTCGAGGATCCGAAATGGCGGTTCACCGCCGGGCTCGTCGTGGCCGCGCTCTTCGTTTACCTCGGCGGCGAGTATGCCAGCCTCATCCCCGGTCTCAGCGGCGCCGAAGGTGAAACGGCCCGCTTCAATCTCGGCGTCTACATCCTCCTCGGCTTGCCGTTCTTCTATTTGTTGACGTTCTGCGGCGAGGCGGAGGAATCCGAGGCGGAGATCATGGCTTTCTGCGCCGCTCTCGGTATTGCGCTGGCGCTCATGAACGTTAGCGGCCGCCTCATCAGTGCCCAGGCCATTCCGTTCCTGCTGCCGGTCACCATTTACTTCGCCTATGCCACGCGGATACTGCCCGGCCTGCGGGTCTTCAAGCACGTGCTCCGCGGTTACAGTTACTTGAACCTCGGCCGCCTCCGCGAAGCGATTTACTTCTTCCGCCGGGCTCTTGAACTCGATCCGAATAGCGTGCTCGCGCAGCAAGGGATGCTCGCCTTGCACAACAACCTGTCGCTTGCGCGCATCGAGAATGATCCGGCACTCGTCGAAATCCTGGACTTCGGCATCTGCCTCGACCGTGCGGAAGCGTTCCTGATTGCCGGGCAGGCGCCGACGGCCGCCCACCGCGCCGAGGCCGAACGCTTCCTGAATCTCGTCGAACGCAACAAGCCGGTTTACCAGGCCCGCGTCGATTACCTGCGTTCCGTCGCACAGACGCACGCCAAGGAATACGACGCCGCGGCACACACTCTCTCCACTCTGCTCAGCCCGGAGACGCCGAATTACAACGCGAAGGTGCGGCAGGCGGTGCTCTATCCCGCCTGGAACCTGGCCCTGTTTTTGAGCGGCGAGATCGAGAAGCGTGTCGGGTGGAAGGAACTCGACAAACCCGGTCGGCGGATCGAGGCGATTGCCGCGGTAGAACGGCACACCGCGGCCAACCCTCAGGACACAGAGGCCAAGGAACTGAAGGCGCTGCTTTACAGCCAGCTTCAGGAATCGGAGTTCGTGGCGGCGGCGATCAACGGCCCGCCGCGCTGCTTCAACTTCGAATACGTGGAGCAACTCGGTCTGGCACTCGTCGATGATGCCGACCCGGAACGGCGCGATCGCGGCATGGCTTATTTACGGATGGCCGGCCGCGGCCTTCCCAACGACGGCCCCGGCATCTTCAAGAAACTCGCCGACGTCTCCGAGAAACTCGGCGACGCCGAGGCGGCGCACGCCTATCTGGAACAGGTGAAACGCTGCGCCCTCTTCGTTCAGCCGGCGAACCTGGCCAAGGATCAGCGGGAGATTTACTTCACGGCATTGAAGAAACTGGCGGACGCCGCCGAGGCACGCGGCGACTTCGAAGCCGCTATCGCCGAGCTGCGGTTATACCTGGAAGGAGGCGGCAGCGGCGAACTCAACGTCTATCGCCGACTCGCCGACCTCCACGCCAAGGCCGGCGACACCATGAACGCCGTCCTCATGGTTGAAACCGGCCTCACGTACAACAGCACCGATGCCGACCTGCTCAAAAAGAAGGACAGCTATTATTACTCCTTACCCGAGGAACGTCTGATCGCCGTGAAGGAAAAGGTGGCCGGCTACTTCGACACGGCTTACTGCGTGCGGAAGGCCATGGGCATCCTCAACGCGAAGAGCGACGATTCGGAATTAATTGACTGGGCGACGCATCTCTCGAAGCTCGCGATGCTCATGCAACCGGCCGGCAACGGCGTGCGCCTGGTTCAGGCGCGGTGCCTGCTTCGCCGGGGCGAACGCGATGCCGGCATCTCCATCATGGAAGACATCCGCGAGGGGAAGAAAGGCTCCGGCGACGAAGAGGAAGCGTGGTACAACGCCACCAAGATTCTCGGGCAGTTGTATCTGGACGAGCTGAACCGGCCGGACTTGGCGGTGCGAGCGTTCCTGGATTACAAGGAGTTTTCCAAGAGCGGCGCCGACACGCTTTATCAGATTGCTCGGGCCTATGAAGCCCAGGGCGACGCGAACAACGCCGTGCGCTTCTACGAAGCTGTCACGGCGTACGAAGCACATCCGCGCTATTGGGACGCCAAGGAAGCGCTCCGCCGCCACGGCAAGGAATAACCTGGATTTAGCCGCGTGGCGGAGCGGAGCCGAGCGCGGCTAATTCATTGAGTGAGTTTCTTCACGTCGTCCTCCAAGGTCAGCATCTCGCCGTTGCGCTTGGCGATCTTGCCGTCCTTGCCGATCTCGAAGATTTGCGGCACGACGAGGATGCCGTAGCTGGCCGCGAACGAGCTGGCCTCGATGCCGCCCGGCGCGTGCAGGTGGATGCCCGGTAGTCCGAGTTTCTGGATCGATTGCCCGGCCGTCTCCGCCTTGTCGTCCAGGGAAATGCAAACGATCTCGAGCCCCTTGGGGCCGTAGGTCGCGGCGAGTTCCTTCAGCTTCTTGGCGTCGGCCGCCAGCGAATCGCTCCAACTGGCCCAGTAGTAAACGATCGCCGGCTTGCCACTGAGTTGCTGCATCGTGAACGGCTGACCCGTGGCGAGGTTGGTGCCGGCCAGTTCGAGCGGCTTCCCTTCGCAATCCAACCGTTTCAAAATGCCGGCGGCCTTCGCCGCGTGATGGTGCCCGGCGTAATTCTTGATTAACTGTTCGCACCACGTCTTGGCCTTGGCCTCGCCGGCCTTGCCGAGGAACTCGTACGACATGGCGAGCCGCATGATCGCTTCGCCGGCATCCTCGCTGTTGGGGTACGCGTTGACGAAGCTTTCCAGGGCGGCGCGGTTCTTCTCCTGGGCGTCCTGGATTTGCGGGCCGGTCTTCGCGTTCTTGATGAGCATGCCGTTCTCGGCGCCGATGAGCCGGAAGGCGGCGTAGGGCCCGAGCGGGTTCTGCGGGGCAGCCGAGAAAGTTTCCTTGAGTTGTTTGAGCCGCGCGTGCGACGGGTTGCCGTCGGCGCCGCTCTCGGCGGCATTCGCCAGGCTGTCGATGAGCAATTTGGCCCAGCCCGCCTGCTTGTCAGCCGGCAGTTTCTGCACGATCTGCTCGAGGATGCCCGCCCGCTTGGCGTAGTACTCGGCCATCTTGTCCGCTGCGATCGTCGGCACCGATTTGTCGAGCGCGTCGAGTTGGGTAACGAATTCGCGGATGTCATCGGTGACGATGGGCGGGTCGCCGGCGACGGCGGCGCCGTTATTCGCCTCAACGCCGCCGGGGCCGGCCGTCGGGCCCTCGATCACCTTCCACGAACGGCCGATCTGGATCAGTTCCCCCGTTTGCAGGAACTTGGTTTCCTTGCCGTCCTGAATCAGGATGGTGCAGTTTTTGTGGACGATGCGATCGTCGCGGCCGCCGAAGGAATCCGCGGGAGTGGTCTGCGGAATGCCAAGTTCCAGATGCACCCACTTGGCTTCGGCCGTGAGTTTAAGCGCCGCGGCGGCGTCGTTGAGCCGCTTCAATGCCCCGGCGCTCTTCGCCTTGATCTGCTCGATCTCCGCGGCGGGAAGCCCGATTCCCTTAAGGTTTTCCTCACTCGGCAGCAGGGCTTCCAGGCGCTTCGGGTCGCGAGTAATGACGGCCTGCAGCAATTCCTGGCTCACTTCCTCCGGCGAAATGACGGCCCATTCGTCGATGCGGCCATCGCGATCCTTATCGAGCCCCCACTTGCCGCCGTTGGGCCCGAGCCAGCGAAACTGAAACGGTTCGGTCGCGGCCGGAGGATACGTCTCGCGGTACGCTTCCTGGCCGTTCACGTAATAAGCCACGATGTTGAACGACTTGTTGTCGTAACTGACGAACTGGCGAACGGGCTTTCCTTCGGCGTCGCGGACGACGTAGCCAATGGTGGCCTGGTTCTTGTCTTTGATGGGGTCGAGCCGATGGCGGGCGACCTGATCGGCAGCGGGCGTGGGAATGCTGACGCCGGGTTGCCGGGGCCGCGTTTCGAAGGCTTTATCGATGGTCAATGGGGGAAGCTGGGCGAACGCGGGCAGCCCGAGGCCGGCCCAAAGAGTGAACGTGGCGAGCAGCCGCATCGTGATTCGCCGGGTCATCCGTGACTCCTGTGCGCGGAATAATGCTTACCACCGTTTTCGGCAGACTGGGTGGTCCAGGTTGATTCTTGAGGAAAAAAAGGAAGGGAAAAGCGACTGAGCCGTGCATTGTTAAGGTTGGATGGGCGTTGTGGCGATGCGCGGCCGCAGAGGCGCCTTCATCCCCGCGCCCAAAAAGTAACCCGGATGCGGCGGCTGATTATACCCCACGTTCTGCCACGCCGCCGCCAGCCGATATTGCGGATCGTGCATCAGAGTCGGCAAGCGGTGCTCCGTGGGAATCGTCGTGCTGTAAATGCGGAGTTCCTTGTTGTCGGCGCTTCGCCAGATCACTTCCTCGCGCCAGTCGCCGAGAATGTCCGCGCACAGGGCCGGCGTCGCCTTGGTTCCGTTGTTGGACGCGCATCCTTCGCCGCGCAGCAGCACGCCCTCGGTCTCCTTTTCCCAGTCCCACTTGCTGATGGTCGTGCGGTCGAGGATTTCGCGGAGCAAGTCGCCATCCCACCAGATGCCGAAATTGCACGAGCGCGGCTTGCGTCGGGAAATCTGCTCGCCCTTGGCGTTCCAAATCCCAGTCAATCCCGGCCCGGACGCCCACGATTCGCACCCCGCGTGCCGCGGGTCGATGTCCATGATCACGCCGCGGCCCACGTCCGCGCTCGGCTTGCTCCAGAGCACCTGGCCGGTGCGGGCGTCGCGGAATGAGACGCCGACATTCTGCTTCGTTCGCTCGTGGATGTTGAAGACTTCGAGGCCGGGGCGTTCGGGATCGAAGTCGGAAAGGTGGAGGGCGTCGCCGTGGCCGAGGCCAGTGGAATAGAGCCCGCGGCCGTTCGAACCGATGCAGCAGGCCCCGTAAATGATGTCGTCCTTGCCGTCGCCATCGACGTCGCCGACGGTGAGGCTGTGATCGCCCTGGCCGCGGTAGGCGCGGTTGCCCGGCGAGCCGTCGTCGCTGTCGAAGAGCCAGCGACGAGAGAGCTTGCCGCCGCGCCAGTCCCAGGCGGCGAGCACCGTGCGCGTGTAGTAGCCGCGGCAGAAGACGGCGCTCGGCCGCCGACCATCGAGGTAGGCCACGCCGGCCAGGAAGCGGTCGACGCGGTTGCCGTAATTGTCGCCCCAGTCCGCGACCTTGCCGCGCGGCGGCTGATAGTCCACCGTGGCCAGGGCCTTGCCCGATAGCCCATCGAATACCGTGAGAAATTCGGGGCCGGCCAGCACGTAGCCATCGGGATTGCGATGATCCGCTTTTGCGTCGCCGATCACCTTGCCGAGTCCATCGAGGGTGCCGTCGGCCGTCTTGCACATCACTTCGGCCTTGCCGTCGCCGTCGAAATCGTAGACGAGGAACTGCGTGTAATGGGCCCCTTCGCGGATGTTTCTGCCGAGGTTGATTCGCCAGAGGAAGGTGCCGTCGCGGCGATAGGCTTCGAGCTTGGTTTCGCCGGTGGTTCCTTTTTGGGAGTTGTCGCGGGGCCGCTGCTCTTGCTTGACGATGATTTCGTATTCGCCGTCGCCGTCGAGGTCGCCGACCGCGGCATCGTTGGGCGTATGGCCGGGCAGCATTTGCAGCGGGATGGCGAGGTAGGGCCGCGCCGGCGGATTGGCGGGCAGTTGGAACGGGGCGGACGCTTCACCTTCGCGGCCATCGATCACCGGGCGAACGTGGTATCCTGTAGCTT
>DATNBQ010000198.1:0-8609 GCA_035571955.1 Urbifossiella sp.
CCGGCCCGCCGCATCGCTGAGGGCGCACTCGCCCACCGGCCCACTCCCCTGCTCGGGGCCGCCGGCCTGGGTGGAACGCACATAGGCCGCCACCACTTCCCGGGCGGGCCCGGTCGTGACCGTCCGCCCGTGGCTGAGAAGCAGCGCCCGGCTGCACAACATCTGCAGCGCCTGCAGATTGTGCGAGACGAACACCACCGTCGTACCGTCGCGGATCACCTGGCGCATGCGCTCGAAACATTTCTCCTGAAAGGGCATGTCGCCCACGCTCAGCACCTCGTCCACCACCAGAATTTCTGGTTCCACATGCGCCGCCACCGCAAAGCCCAGCCGCGCATACATGCCCGAGGAGTAGCGCTTCACCGGCGTGGCGATGAATTTCTCGACTTCGGCGAAATCGACGATCGCGTCGAACTGGCGGTCGATTTCCTTGCGGCGCATGCCGAGGATTTGGCCGTTGAGGTAGATGTTTTCGCGGCCGGTGAGTTCGGGGTGGAAGCCGGTGCCGACTTCGAGGAGGCTGCCGATGCGGCCGCGCAGTTCGATGCGGCCGGCGGTCGGCTCGACAATCCGAGCGAGTATCTTGAGCAGCGTGCTTTTACCGGCGCCGTTCTTGCCGATGATGCCGACCGCTTCTCCGGGCGTCACGTCGAAGGAGACATCTTTAAGGGCCCAGAAGTGGTCGTCGCGCACTTCCCGGTTGGCATCGCGGCCGGCGATGCGGTCGAGGAGGCGGCGCGGCGCCCCGGCCAGCGTTTCGGTCAGCGTGGTGAATCCGCCGCGCGCACCGCTGCCGA
This sequence comes from Urbifossiella sp., assembly GCA_035571955.1. Classification (GTDB taxonomy): domain Bacteria; phylum Planctomycetota; class Planctomycetia; order Gemmatales; family Gemmataceae; genus Urbifossiella. Next base: position 798 of record DATNBQ010000198.1, read on the forward strand.
GCCGGTATTGCTTGGAAACACCCAGGGCTCGAATCGCAAGATTCATGGGTTGAGAACTTCGCGCTCCCCGCTGGGTCGCGGCTAAACGGGGTCAAATGATGTCGGCGAAGGCGCGTTCGGTGCGGCGGAAGTACCAACCCCCCGCGAGGAATAGTACGATTCCAATGGCCGCGGCGACGCCAAGGCCGATCCAGTCCAGCGGCATGCCGAACAGGGCCGCGCGGAAGTTCGCCACCACGGCCTGCATTGGGTTGATCAAGAACAAGGGCGCGGTTTCCGGCCGCATGGTGCGCCCCGATTGATCGTATATCGCCGGCGTCAGGAAGAGCCACAGTTGCACGACCAGCGGCACGACAACGCGGAAGTCGCGGAAGCGCACCGTGAGCGCCGCGAGGAATACGCCGAGGCCGACCGCCGCCAAGGCCATCACTGCCACCACGAGCGGCAATGCCAATAGCGAAGCGCCGGGAACGACGCCGACGCCGAGCGCCGCGACGATCAGCACGCCGAAACCGACCAGGAAATCGACGCCGGCCAGCCCCGCCGCCGATAGCGGCAAGAGGATTCGCGGGAAGTAAACCTTGGTCACGAGGGCCTGGTTGTTCACGACGCTGACGCCAGTTTGCGAAACGGCCGAGGAGAAGAACGTCCACGGCACCAGGCCGCACAGCACGAACAGCCAGTATGGGACGGCGGCCCCGGGTTCGCCGACCACGCGGCCAAGCGCGATGGTGAACGCGGCCATCGCGGCCAGCGGTTGCAAGAGCGCCCACGACGCCCCAATGGCTGTCTGCTTGTAGCGAATTTTGACATCGCGCCAGATGAGAAAGAGGAGCAGTTCGCGGAAGCGCCACAGTTCGCGGAAGTCGAAGGTGCTCCAGCGGCCGCGCGGCTCGATGACCGTCAGCGGCGGCTCGAGTCGTACAGCGATTTCGGAAATGACGCTCATCGAAGACCCATCGTTCGACAGAGCCGCGACCGTCCGGGCGCGGTTAACGTCGGACCGCTCCCTGACGGTCGCGGCTCAGTTGGCGTCCCAGGAACGTCCCGAGGCCGCCGAGTAAAACGTCCGTGATGCACGGCGTATGCGCGGCCAGCGCCATTTGTCCGGCCTCGAGGATGCTGGAGACAACGAGCCCGAGTGCCGCCGCGCGGTATGGGGAAGTCACAAGCGACCCGCCCAGGCCGAACAGCACCAGCTTCGTCAGCATCTGTTCCAGCGCCGAGAGCGGGTTGGCGCTTTCCAACGGCATCCCCGGAATCCAATCGAATGACCGCAGCACCGGGCCGGCCGATTCGAACGGCTCCCAACTCACGAACGCTAATCCAAGCAACCAGGCTATTCCCAACGATAAGAGGGGGATGCCGCGGCGATAGCTGCACCACCAGCCCATCAAGAAACCGGCCATGCCGACGACCACGTCGGTCGCGCTCGGCTGTCGCGAATGCACGATCAGTTGCAACCCTTCCATCCCGCAAGTGATGCCGAGCACCAGGAGGAATGTTTGCAGCGGCAAGTCGCTCCGCGTTCGCCGGAGCAACAGCCCGGTCGGAACGTAGAGGCCGAACACTTGCACAAGCCGGGCCGTTCGCGCGAGCAGCTTCGTTTCGCCCGCGCCGTGGAACTCGAAGAACGGCACATAAACGACGTCGTCGCGGAGTTTGTGGTACAGGTCGCGCGGGCTCGCCGACAGGTCGAGCGGCAACAGCTGGATGAAGGCGAGCAACACGAGATATGCCATCAAGATTTGGCCGGCGGCGTCGGCGCCCCACCACATCGCCTCCGCTTGCCGCACCAGCCAGCGGCCTGCCGCCATCCAGCCGACCGCGCCGATGGCGGCCCCGAACCCCTGGCAGAGCACGTCCGAACCCGCACAGGTCCGTTCGGGCACGAACAGCTGGGCGAACTCCACGGCGGCAGCGAACGCCATGCACGCCGGCACCAGCAGCAATCCCCAAACGATATCGCCACGAACGCCGGTGCGTCCGGTTCGAAGCAAGCCGAGGAGGGCGAAGCCGAGCGGGATACCGAGAAGCACGTTGGCGATGCCGTCCGAGCGCGATTCGGGCCACCATCTTCGCTGCATCGCCCAGAGGAAGGAATCGACGGCCTCGCTCAGGCCCCGCGAGCGGAAATCGAAGGGCACGAGGCTGCCGCCGAGGATAAAAGCCGCGGCGGCGAGCGCGAGCCCCCCGAGCAACCACCGGGCGAATCGCGGCGTCGGCGTCACCGCGGCGGTCCCGCCGGCGGCGGCTTGCCGCCATTCGCCTGAGCCTTCTCGAACGCCGGCATGAACAGGTACGGCGGCTTCGTCGTCACGTTGCGGATCACCTCTTCGCGCGATGCCTTGCCCAGATCGTCTTGCAGCACCCAGTCCAGCGTCTTGAGCACCAGAAGCAGAAGCCCGAGGGCCAAGGGCATCATCATCCAACCGGCGAAGTCGTGGAACACCTTGTCGCCGAGTTCCTTGCCGGCCTCGTTATAAAGCACGCCGGTCACCGAGATGCGAACCACGTTCGAGAGAATCGCGATGGGCACGGCCGAAAGCAGGATGATGATCCGATCCAGCCAGGGGCGGCGGACAACGATCACCAGGCCGGCGGAGAGCGTCACGAACGTGAGCAGCATGCTCAGGCCGTTACAGGCTCGCTCGACTTCGAGTTTGTAGTCCTGGCAATGCAGAATGTTGGCTTCGCGATAAGTGGGGTAGCCGATGGTCTGGAGCGTGAACTCGGAAGCCCGGGTGGCGACGTTCTGGAGCGGCCAGCCGAGGGCGGTCTGTACCGACTGCGGCAGCGGGAACATGAAGATGAGGAACGCGAACGACGGCCACAGCCACCGGAGGGCGGCTTGGCCGCCGAGAAGCAACGTGCTGCCGCACAGGTTCAAGATCAGCGAAAGCCCTTGCAGCCATTCGCGAGCGTAGTTCAGCGAACTGGCGGCATAGAGCCCGGCGCCGAGGACGATGAGAAGCAGCCCGCGCGGATCGGGCCAGGTGATTTCCGCCGGCATCCATGCCTTCCGCATCCACGCCAGGTAAATCGAGAAGACTGGCACCAGGAACCCGTGCGAGTAATCTGGAATATTGATCCACTGACCGACGCAATACGCCAGTAGAGGGAAGTAGACATAGCCGATGACGCCGACGATCGCCACGAGCGCGGCGATCCAGCCGGGCGAACGAACGACCTCGGCAGCGGGTTTGGCGGTCACGAATTTCTCCTGCCAGCCGCGACCCTGGGCTCTGTTGGTCTCGGCTAGCCACGATTTCAACCTATACGATAACGGGCCGGCGGCTCAAAACCACCCCAGTGCGAATGCCTTGAATCGCTAATGTGAGCTCGATTCTCGTTTCATTTGGCACAACCGAAGTCTTTTATAAAGCGTAACTTGCGCTTGGTGTTCGCTCGTGCGAAATCTCCGCCGCTAGCGTTTTCCATGCGGTCCCAATTCTAGAACAAAAACCGACCTGTCTTATTGCCGGAATTCTCGCTGCAACCCGAAATGTTGAACTATAGTGTAAATTGAACAGTTATGACTATCCAACGATGATTCGCAATCGATGATTCGCAGTCGCCCCATTTACGGGGGGGTCGTGGGAGTCCTCCGATCGTGAACGACCCACTGATCGCTCGGTTCGCCGAGGCGTGCGGCGCGACCGGCCCGTTGAATTTACGGGTTGGCCTCGTGGACGGCGGCGTTCTCACCGAAGGAACGCTCCAACAGCCGTTCACGCTCATCGGCCGCGACGACGCCTGCGACGTCACCCTCACCGATCCGGACGTCAATCCGCGGCATGCCTGGCTGCAAGTCATCGACGGCCGGGTTTATGCCATCGACCTCGGCAGCCGCCACGGGCTAATCTGGCCGGACGGCCGCAGCCGCTCCGGATGGCTCGACGGCGCCAGCTCGGTGCGGCTCGGACCGTTCCACGTCGCCCTGCGGGCACCCGTTTCCAACCAGCCCGGCAGCCCTGGCCCCGACCCAGTGCTGAACAACCCCGATCTCTTCTCGACGCGCCCCGCCGTCCAGCTCGACTTCCGCAACGGCAAGCGAGCCAAGGACCGCTGGACCATCAACCGCGCCATCACGCTGATCGGCCGCGCCGACGGTTGCAAACTCCACCTGAACGCCGAAGACATCTCGGGCTTCCACTGCGGTTTGGTCCTCACGACCACGGGCTTGTGGGTGGTCGATCTCTCGGGCCGCGGCGTGGTCGTCAACGGCGAGCGGATGCGCGTCGCGCCGTTGCCGCACGGAGCGGAACTCTGGGTCGGCCGCTTCCTCATCGGTTGCCATTATCCGGCGGAAGCTTCGAAACGCTCCACGAACGACAAGGCTGGAGCACCGTCCAAGGCCAACTTGAACGGCCCGGCCACGCTTCCCACATCGATTCATCCGATGATTGCCGAAGACGAAGTGCAACTGGGCGGTCTGCCGGGCCATGACCCCGCCTCCGGGTTGCCGAGTTCGCACATCCTTTGCGATGCGTTCCGGTTGCCGCCGCCCTCCGGGCCGATCTCGGCGCCGATCTTCGTTTCCACGACGGCGGCCGCGCAACAGAACCCCAGGCCTGCCGCCGTTCGCAATACTCCGCCCCGGCCGATGCCGGGCCTGCCGATTATTCCAGCGATACCCACGCCGACCGACGATCCCTGCGTCGCCCCGCTCCTGAAACAACTCAGCGAGCTGCATGCACAAATGTTCGAGCAGTTCCAGCAGTCGCTGGTATTGATGGCGAAACTGTTCTCGCGCGTGCCGATCGCCGACCCCGCCGAGATGCAGGAAGAACTGACCCGCATCCAGGAACTGAACGGAGAACTGGGGCGGCTACAAGCGGAGGTGACGCGGCAATCGCTCGGTCAGACCGCCGAGGTCACCTCGACAGTAAGCGATGCCATTCCACACCACGGCGCCGTTCCCCTGGCGGCCCGGCAGCGAACCCCCGGCGCCTCGGATGCCATCCAGATTTACGTCGAGGAGCGGATCGGCGCGCTGCAGAAGGAACGGAGCCACCGCTGGGAAAAGTTGAGCGAGATTGCCTCGGGTAGTTCCACCACGCACAAACCACTTCGTTAATCGGCGCCCGAATCCGAGCCGCGAGCGTTAGTGAGCGACCGGAGTCGTCAAACACTCCGGTCGCTCGCGCTCCCGGCTCGCCAGGTCAATTCGACCACCAGTACAATTGTAATGGAATCGCCGGTTGGGGCGTTGCGCCCGGCGGCTCGGGTACGGTAACCGATCAGGAGTGCAAGGGCGGCGATGGCCGAGAGACCGAACAAAACGCCCTTGAACACGGTCGATCCGTCGAGCATGTGCGGGCTCGACCACCACGCGGTCCCCATCGTGTGGGTAAACGCCTGACGCACGGATCGGGGAAGTACGGCCCGCATCCGTGTAGTGGGCGTTCAGGTCCAGAACGCGTTGCCCAAGGTCGGCGAGAAGCAGGAGACCAAGGCCGATACGAAAGAGCGCGAGCGAGCGCACGTCGAGAGCGAAGACTTCGTGCCAGCGACCTCCCGGCATCGTTGCCGGGGATTCTTGGAGGGGCATCGGGCGGAACTCCGGCGGCCTTCAACCTTAGAACAAATGCAAGTCGTTGGCGAGCCGGGTCGATACCGAGCCGCGAGCGTCAGCGAGCGACCGTTCCTTGCGATCGCTAATGCTCGCGGCTCGGCAAGATGGGTAATCTGCGCCGGTCATGTCGATCCGGCGCAGCGAACCGTGCCAGTGGATACCGCGGACGCGTTCGGCCATGCGTCGCGGCGTTCTGCAATTCATCGCGCCGCTTTATACTTGAAGATGCAATGCGGACTTATCTTTCATCGACGCGGCATCCCTGGTCGTCGTTCCTGTTCCTGATGCCGCTGTTGGCGGCTTACGAAGGGGGAATGATCTGGCTCGGCGGCGACCACGCCGAGCGCCTCCGCAACGGCGCCGATGCCTGGCTCCGCTGGGTGCTCGAAGTGTTCGGCGCCGATCACGTCCTCGTCGCCCCGGCCATCGTCGCCGGCGCGCTTATCCTCTGGAGTTGGTGGCGCTGGGCCGACCGCCCGCACGATCCCGTCCGCACCTGGTTCGGCATGGCCTTCGAAAGCATCGCCTACGCCATACTCCTGTGGCAATTCAGCGAGAACTTCGGCCCGCTCGTGGAACGCCTCGGCATCAAGCTGGACATCGAAGTGTCCACGGCTCGAACGGCCCAGGTGCTGACGTTCATCGGCGCGGGAATCTACGAAGAGGTGCTGTTCCGGTTGGGGCTGTTCGTGGGCGCGTATTGGTTGTTGCGGGTGCTGCGACTGCCGGTGCTTGTTGCCGGGTTGCTAGCGGCGGCCGGCGCCGCCGCGGCCTTCGCCGCCGCCCACCACCTCGGCCCCTACGGCGAGGCGATGAACCCGTACGTTTTCCTGTTCCGGGTCATTGCCGGTCTCTATTTCACGCTGCTGTTCGTGGGCCGCGGCTTCGGCATCGCCGTCGGCGCCCACGCCGGCTACGACATCCTCGTCGGCCTTAATGTGAACTGACGGCGAGCCCTTAAAAATCGCGCTCCCCTCCGGCTCGCGGCTAATCTCACCTTCCGGGCGTTTTCAGGATGACCGCTTCGGCATCCGCCGCGGTGCGCGACTTCGGGGCGCAACCGAGGATCAGTTTCATGCCGTCCGATGAAATCGCCAGCCCGTGGATCGGCCCGAAGTCATGGATGCCGCCGGCGAGCCGCTTGCCATCCGCGACGTTCCACACCGCCAGGTAACCCTGGTAGCGCGGCGCGGGGCCCACCGAGATCAGGTACTTGTCGTCCGCCGTGAAGCGCACGGTGTGGACCCAATTCGGATGCGACGGCGCCGGCTCGCTCGGCAACACCGCCTTCAAGTCCGGGTTGGCGAAATCGCGGATCACCGTGCCGGCGGCCACGTCCCACAACTTCACCGTGCGATCGCTGGAGCCCGTGGCGAAGTGCTTGCCGTCCTTCGTGAAGGCGGCACAGAAGACCTGATCGCGGTGGCCGACCGGCCCTTTCGGCGGCGCGGTCTTCGCGCCCGGCACGGGGTCCGGAGCCGCCTTGAATTCCTTCACCATCTTGGCGCTCGCCACCTCCCATAGCTTGATCGTCTTGTCGTAGCTCGTCGTGAGCACTTGCTTGCTGCCTGGCGCCCAGGCGACGCAGTAGATCGGGTTCTTCACGTTCGTGGGCGTCGTTTGCACGTGGGCCGAAATCGTCTTCAAGGCCGTGGCCTTGGCGATGTCCCAGATGCGGAGTTGGCCGTCGTGGCATCCCGTGGCCAGCAGCGTGCCGGTTTCGTCGAAGGCGACGGAATCGACCAGATCCGGATGCTGGAAGTTCTTGACCGGAGCATCGGCGGCGATGTGGAAGCGGCGAACCAACTTGTCCTCGGCCGCGGTGAAGAAGGCCCCTTCCGCGTTAAAGGCGATGCCGTTCACGGCCGCGGGATGCGGGAATGTTTGGATCGGTTTGGCGAACTCGGGCGGCAGCGGCTGCCCGGCTGCGAACTGGATGTTCCACGCCGTGACGGTCTTGTTGGCCAACCCGCCGACGAGCACGGGCAAGGTCGGATGGAAGGCGAGTTCCGTTACCGGGGCGCCGGCTGCGACCGTGCCGATCAATTTGCCGTCGGCGATGGTGTACAGCTTGATGGAACCGTCGCTGCCGGCCACGGCGATGAGTTGCCCGTTCTTGGAAATCGCGGCCGCGATGGCGTCGCCGCTCGTTTCGAAGGCTTTTTCCTTGACGCCGTTACCGGTGTTCCAACTGACGGCGGTCTTGCCGGGACCGACGGTCACGATGCGTTCCC
>DATNBQ010000199.1:0-6036 GCA_035571955.1 Urbifossiella sp.
CGATTTCGCCCCGGTTGGCCGCCGGCGGCCATATAACGGCCTCGATCATCGTAATTGGCGTCATGACGATTCTCCGTTTCGGGATGCAATTCGTGCCAAAGGAAGCCTAACATCCAGTGAACGGGCGTCAACTGGCATGAAAGGGACAACACCGAAACCCCCGCGAGGGATTTGCGGGCGCGAACGGATCGGATTGTCGTTTGCGTTGGGAGTGCCGAAGGCGTTACACTTGCTGGGAGTGACCGTCGGTGCGATTGAATCTCCATAGCTCCGCTCCGCGGTTACGTTCAACCAAGCTATGCATCGTGCTCCGCCGACTGGACGCGCCGGCTGGGCGCCACATGTCACCGAGCGGAGCACGATGCGTAGCTTCCTCTACCTTATGCGGCAAGGTCATCGATGGGCTACTACACACGGATACTGACACCGACTGCAAAAACTGTCTCGGTCGCCAAGCTGCGTGCGATCCTGAAAGCGGAAGGTCTCAAAGCGTCGTTGAAGGTAGAAGATGGCGCAGGCGATGACTGGACCGGCCTCGTCCTCGCGCATGACTCTGGCCCCGAAATCGCCGCTATCGAAAGAAATCCTGTCGCGCCCGGCGAGCTTGGTCAGGAAGAGATCGAGGAGTTTTTGGAAGAAATCGCGGACTGTAAGCCGGAGTCAGCAGCGAAATGGTTGGCCGAGTACCTCCCCAAGGTAAAAACGATCTATGCCTTTCAATGGCTTTCTGGAACCGACGTTAAAAATGGTCGGGCCATCGTCGGTTCCTTGATGATCGGGTTGCACAAGACGGTCGGGGGAGTAATTCAAGCGGATGGTGAAGGATTCGCCGATGACGAACAAGGGGATAGCATCCTCTGGCAATTCTCTGATGGAGTGAAAGGGCCGTGGCGAATGGCCGTCTTGCGCGACGGAAAATGGGTGCGCTTTGAAATGCAGCTCGGCAATCGAAAGCACCGCGAGGCGTTCTTGCGCGGAGAAATACCTTCGGGCGCCAATGTCTTGGAGTGAATCGCCGCATAACAAACGGATGAAGCTGACCGGGGCCGCCATCCTGGTTTCACGCGGCATGAAGGTCTTGCAGGCGGCCCCGGCAGCTTATCCTTTTCGTTCGGCGGCGGAGGGCGAGCGGTGTTCGAGATCGTCGCGGAGATCGAGGGCGGCTTCGATGATCCCGATGTGCTCTGCGCGTTCGACCCAAACAAGGTGGTCTTTCGCCTCCGCCAACTGTTCCCCGGTCTTGAGGTGGACCCGCAGGACTACGCCTGGCGGGACTTCGACCTGTTCACTCGGCACGGGCTGGTGGACGAGGCGGGTGCGCTCGGGGTGGCCGCCCGCGATGCCCGCCGCCGGGGGCCGGTTTGGCTGTTCCGGCTCCCGACGGAGGACGGGGCGATTTGCGGCAAGGCCGAGCGGCACTTCGTCTCGTTCACCAGCAAGTCGCCGTTCCCCGAGCCTCTGCGGTCACGGCTCATCGCGTTCGTCGAGGGGCTGCGGTTCGCGCCATGCGTCACGGTCAAGTGCGTGCGGATCGAGGGCAACGACCAGCACCCGGCCTGACGCCCCGGTGGCCGTCAGCATCGGGCAGCGCCCCAGACGCCGAACCGCACTCATGGACTCCCAACTTTAGACAATAGTTCCCCTACCCGGCAATTCGCGGCAAATTCACGAACGTCGGAGTCGCTCTTCGAAGGCGTCACTTGCTGCAATCACTCGACGTCGGCGCCGGGATGGTTCTTTGGGTGGTCTACGCTTCGCGGTCGAACCGCGGCGGGACCAAACAGCACTTCGGGGTCAGGCCGGCTTCCCGCTGAGGAAGGCCGGCTGCGACTCGGCGAGCCGCGCCCCAGAAACGTCTCCGTTCCGCGAGTGCGTCCGAGAACAAGTCGGCGAACAGATCGGATTGTCGTTTGCGTTGTCGGTATCGGAGGCGTTACACTTGCTGGGAGTGACCGTCGGAGCGATTGAATCCCCATAGGTCTCCGCTCCGCGGTTTCGTTCAACCGAAGCTATGCATCGCGCTCCGCCGACCGGACGCGCCGGCTCGGCGCCACACGTCCCCAAGTGGAGCACGATGCATAGCTTCCTCTTCGTTCGGCGGCTTGGGAGGACTCTCTCGGTGCGCGTCTCGTTGAAGGACTTCGCTACAACCGGGGATTTCGGCCCAGTCAAACCGGGTTTCACTGCGGTTAGCCTTGAGGCCATTTTCGGCAAGCCGGAGGCGACGGGTGGAACGTCACGACGCCATCGCCGTCCCGCGATCTGGAAATACGGCGACATTGAGTTTACCTTTGCCCGCCCTCACGGCGAATTGTGCCTGGTTCATCTGGATCGGTTCAGCGACCCGGATGGCAGTCCCGAAGGTTGGGGCGAGTTGGTGATTGAGCCGTGGGTCATCAAGGAAGGGTTGCCGCGAGACAGCTTCATCGCCACCATTGAGGAGGCCGGCTTGAAGTACACCGTTCGCCGCGAACCACAATACAATCAAGACGTGGTTGTGTTCGCTTCGGGAGTTGAGATCGCGTTCATCTGTCAGCCAGAAGAATACTCGCCTCCTGTCGGCTTGGCATGGCTATCGCGCCGGGTGGCCGCGGCCGAACCGCATTATGGCCCCGCCGACTCGAATAAATGTAACGACTCCGTCCACCTCGCCTGACCTCGATGAGGCGTTGCGTTTATTCAAGCCATCTCGATGGACCACTTCCGATTGTTCGCGAGCGCCGGAGTTATTTGAGTCCGTGCGTCCGACTGTGTCGCCGGAGCAGCGTGCCTCCGGACCGGAACGGCGCCAAACAGCATTACGGGTTCGGGCCGCCACGCCTGCTGGGCGTGGCAACTGCCGCGGATGTCCGCAGCGCCCCAGAAACATCTCCGTTCCGACAGACCGGTCCGTCAAATCGGCAAGCTCTACCCCCGCGGGGTAACGGACGCGTTTCCATTGCCAGGCGGCCCCGGTGGTGCTGGCGACGAGCGGTTTCAGTTGCAGTTCGACGCACAGATCGTGCTGCACCCAGCCGGTTCGCGAGCAGGCTTCGAAGACGATCTGTGCCACGGCCTGGCGTGTGAGTTCCTTGCGGAGTTCGACGGCCGACGTGCGAATGGTGCGGAAGGTTGTGTTCTTGGTGGTCGGCTCGTACCAGCAGAGAACGGAGTTGAACTTACCGAGGTCGATGGCGAGAATGGTCGTGGACATGCATGCCTCCGGTTGGTGATAGGGGCGATCAATTCACGGTACACCCGCGCCAAGGCATGCATGGATTCTTTCGGCGAGGGGGCTTCCGGGTGCAGTTGGCGCAGTACACCGCCGACGCGATCTGCCGCTCGATGGGCCTCGACGCCTTTGAGCCGGCCGGCTCACCGTGCGTCCGCGTTCTCCTCAAGCCGTCCTTCCACCCGGAGGTGTGCGTCACCGTCGCCGGGGCCACCGAGGCTGGCCGTGCCCGGTTGTCGGTCGTCGCCCTCTCCGAGATGCTGTGGCGGCAACCGTTCCCCCGGCGGCTGCCCGAATTGCGGGAGGAGGTCGGCGTCCCGGCCGAGCTGTTCACCGAGGCCGTGGCCGGGTTCACGGCGGCGTTCGCGGACCGGGAACGCGACGGCCGGCGGGTGTGCCTGGACGGGATGGGTGTCGAGTGCTGCCGCCTGGCCGCTGGCGTGGCCGAGCGGTTCGCCGAGCATGTGTCCCGCCCGGCCGTGTCGGAATTCGTCCGCCAGCTGGTGTGGTGGTCCTGGGTCGCCTGCCGGGTGCCCGGCGTCCGCAACGCACTCGCCGGGTGCGCCCGGTATCTGGGCGCGGAGTACCCGCGGCAGTCCGACCCGGAGCGGCCGCCCGCCGGTGGGCTGCTGGTGCTGGGCACGCCGGAGGCGCGGGCCGGGTACTTCGAGGCGCTGCGGAATCACGGAGGTCCAGACGCCGAACCGCACTCATGGACTTCGGACTTTAGACAATAGTTCCCTCATCCGGCAATTCGCGGCAAATTCACGAACGTCGGAGTCGCTTTTCGAAGGCGTCACTCGCTGCAATCACTCGACGTCGGCGCCGCTCGCTGTCGGCCTCGGAGAACCCGGCGAAGAAGAATTGCTGCCGTGGCATGAGAGTGCGTCCCGCAATAGGCCGAACGATTCCGCACCCGAGCACCCAACCCAGCGCCGCGTCGGACCTCGACCGTCCGCGCCGATTAGCCGCGAGGCGGAGTCCGCGAGCCGAGCGCGGACGCCCGCCCGCGCCGATTAGCCGCGAGGCGGAGTACAAAGAGCCGAGCGCGAAGCGTAGACCACCGAAAGAACCATCCCGGCGCCTCTCCGCTGAACGGCGATCAGGAAGGGGTCGTCGGCCATCTGATCGACTCGGCCTCGAACAACCATCAGCCATTGGTTCCCCTGTGGCGTCGAACACCGGCCCATCGCCGAGGAGGAAAAACGCATCCTCTGTTCGAGACGGCCTCGACGCTGAACTCGGGCAACTTGTAGAAGGAGCGAACGGTCGCCCGCCCCCGGCTGTATCAGAGCGAGGGTTTAATGGCGAAGCGCAGCGAGAAGACGGTCCTATTCCTCGGCACCGGCAACTATTCCCGCAGTCGGTTCGCCGAAGCCCTCTTCAACTCGGTGGCCGACCGGATGGGGCTGCCGTGGCGGGCGTCGTCCAGGGGGCTGGCGCTGGAGCGAGGCGTCAACGCCGTCGGCCCGATGGCCATGTCGGCGATCAAGGCACTGGAAGCGATGGGCGTCCGGGCCGGTGACGCCATCTCCCGAAAGCCGGCGCAAGTCGCGGCCGACGACCTCGAAGGTGCGGCGCTCGTCGTCGCCCTGAATCGCACCGAACATCTGCCGCTGCTGCAAGAGCGCTTCCCGGCCTGGGCCGAGAGGGTCGAGTTCTGGCACGTTGACGACGCCCCGGAAGTGCTGGGCGTGATTGAACAGGAAGTCATGGGCCTCGTTGCCCGTCTTCTGGGCGGAGGCCAGCGTCGGGAGAGCCAGCCGTTCGAAGCAGAGGTGGCACGCCCCGCAGCAAAGGTGCCGGCCAGGAAGCCGATCACGTTGAAGGTCGGCCGGGAGACGGCGGGCCGGAGGGGCAAGGGCGTGACCACCGTGTTCGACCTTCCATTCACTGAAGACAGTGTGCGGGAACTCGCCGCCCTGCTCAAACAGCGGTGCGGGACCGGGGGCACGGTCAAGGACGGGCGCATCGAGATCCAGGGCGACCAGCGCGAGCGCATCGTCGCCGAATTGGAGAAGCTGGGCTACAAGGTCAAGCGGGTCGGGGGCTGAGATGCCGAGGCAGAACCGCGTCACGCCGTTCGGCGAGATCGTTGCCGTTCCGGAGCGGGGCACTTTCATGGGCAATCGTGGCGTCTTGCACGACGACGATGAGCGCAACAAGCGGTCGTGGCAGTTGAAGCGGTGCGGGGCAATGTGCTTCTGGCCTGGCCGCACGGAGGATATCCGGCGCCAGACACCGTGGTCGGTGCCCTTCACGCGGGGCCTGTTGTTCGTGAGGAGGATGATTTTGTGCGTGGGTTCGAACTGGAAGAAGTCGCCGCGCATGTACCTAACTGCCGCCATTTCCTTCTTGAACGGATGCTCCTTCGGCATCGGACCCGATGCAGGGTCTGCGCGCCCGGACCGAGGATCAAGCGACTGCGGTCGGGCGGCGCTTCCGGGAGGCGAAAGCGGGCGATGCCGCGATAAGCGATGTAACCGGCCCGGTCCGGTTCGGTCGGCCCGTGCAAGTGAGCGCGGATGGCCGAGCGAATGCCATCCGCCCCGATGACGACCACGCCGCGTTCCGAGCGGCCTTCGGGAAACTGAACGGCCGCCCCGTCGCCATCCTCGACGACGCCGGTGCATTCCGATCCGAGAATGGGCCGGGCTGCCGAAGCCAGGACTTCCTGAAGGTCGGCCCTGTGCACGCACACCGAAGGGTAACCAAACCGGCGGGACATCTCGCCGAGCGGCATGTCGGCAAGCAGGCGGCCCTCGGCGGTGAGCGTCAGGGCTCGTTCCAGGACGGTGCCGCGGGCGATCACCGCTTCGGCCAGG
>DATNBQ010000200.1:0-7595 GCA_035571955.1 Urbifossiella sp.
TGGCCGCGGCGCCGCCGACAACCCGCCCAACCGCTTTCAACCGCTCGCGCGCATTCCACTCCCGGACTACGACCCGGCCGAGGACCCCGCGCCGCGAACACAGTTCTTCCACGATCGCTCCAAGGATATTCTCTCCCGCAACGACAGCCCGGACATCTCGTTCGATTTCGGCCTCAATCCGTACCGCGGCTGCGAGCATGGCTGCGTTTACTGCTACGCCCGGCCCACCCACGAATACCTCGGCTTCTCGGCCGGGCTCGACTTCGAAACGAAGATCATGGTCAAGGAGAACGCGGCGGCGCTCCTGCGCAAGCAGTTCCTCGCCAAGTCGTGGCAGCCGACGGTCGTCAGCCTCGGCACGGTGACGGACGTGTATCAGCCGATCGAACGGCGACTTCGCTTGACGCGGCAATGCCTGGAGGTATTCGCCGAGTTTCGCAACCCGGTCGGACTCGTGACCAAGAACGCGCTGGTAACGCGCGACGCGGACCTGCTCGGCGAGTTAGCGCGAATCAACGCGGCCCATGCGTTCATCTCGGTGACGTCGCTCGATGCGGAGCTCGCGCGAATTCTGGAGCCGCGGGCCTCGGCGCCGGCGGCGCGGTTGCGGGCGATCCGCGAATTGACCGATGCGGGCGTGCCGGTCGGCGTCATGCTCGCGCCCATGATTCCCGGTCTGAACGATCACGAGGCGCCGGCGATTTTGAAGGCCGTGGCCGAGGCCGGCGCCCGCGCCGCTTACTACGTCGTGCTCCGCTTGCCGCACGGCCTGAAGGAGCTGTTCGCGGACTGGTTGTCGCGGCACTTCCCGGAACGGGTGGACAAGGTGCTGGGCCGCATTCGCGCGACGCGGGGAGGAGAATTGAACGATTCGCGCTTCGGCCGGCGGATGAGCGGCGAAGGGCCGTGGGCCGAAGCGTTCAACCGGCTCTTCCAAGTGGCCCGGGCCCGCGCCGGCCTGGGCCAACCGCTGCCGCCGCTTTCCACGGAGCACTTTCGCCGCCCCGTCCGCCAGCCGACGCTGTTTTGATGATCGCCCGGCGAGCCGGGAGCGTCAGTCAGCGATCGGAGTGCAAGTTGAAGCGGCCGGTTATCGACATCAGCCTTGAGCTTTTTGTAATTATTTCCGATGGTTCTCGCCCCTCGGCGCGGCGCGGGCGGTCGATAACCCGACCAACGCGCGGGGCCCGACCATCGCGCAGAATCCGCACATTTGCGGAGACGCGGTCAACCCGCGCATCAGCACGGGCGCGGGCAGGTTTTTTCCCCCCGTCTTGCCCCATTCGATTTCTCTTTTCGCCGCGGCGCGTCAATGTTGTGGCAAGCACTACGGGGCCGACCGCCGTTGTCAGCGGCGAACGGAACGGTCGCGACGGCGGCGGACGCAGTGCTCGAGGTCCCGGAACCGAGTGAGGGATTCCATGAGCATCCTTCGAATCAAGGTATGTTTGCTGACGGCCGCGTGTATCGGCCTGATCGGCCTGACCGGTAGCAGTGCCTCCGCGTTCGGCGGCAAGCTGTTCGGCAACAGGAACAATTGCAATTCCTGCGATACCTGCGGCGGCGCCAGCGCCAACAATTGTGGGCCGACGGCCGCCAATTGCGCGCCGGCCGCCAACTCCAATGTCCAATGGGTTCCCACGTGGGTCGAAGAGACCGTCAACGTGATGAAGCCCACGCAAGTCACCGAGACGTACACCGCCTACCGGTGGGAGTGCGTTCCCCAGACCGTCACCAAGCAGGTGATGGTCAACAAGCGCGTGACCGAAACCGTGACCGTCAACAAGATGGTCACCGAACGCGTTCCCGTCCAAAAGCAAGTGACGGTTAACGAGCGGGTTCCCGTTCAGAAGACCGTGACCGTGAACGAGACGCGCTATCGCAACGTGCAAGTCACGGAAATGCGGACCAAGACGGTCCACAAGCGAGTTCAGGTGCAGGAATGCGTGCCGGATCGCGGCGGCCTGTTCGGCACCGGCATCGGTAGCGGGCTCGGCAGCCGCATGGGCGGCGGCGGCGGCCTCCTCGGCGGCCTCTGCCACAAGAAGTGCGCCGACCCCTGTGCCGATCCGTGCGCCAACGCCTGCAGCAACGCCAACGCCTGCGACACCGGCTGCAACAACGCCTGCCCGAAGACCAAGATCGTGTGCCGCACCAAGCGCGTCTGCGAGACCGTGTGCTGCCCGGTAACGGTTTGCAAGCGGGTGGCCGAGTGCGTTCCCGTGACGAAGACCATCTGCACTTACGAGTGCCGCCCGGTCACCAAGACGGTTTGCTGCTACCAGTGCGTGACCAAGTGCGTGCCGACGCAGTGCACCGTGACCAAGTGCGTGCCGACCTGCGAGACCGTGACCTGCACCGTGAACACCCGCAAGTGCGTTCCTTACCAGGCCACTCGCACCGTGTGCAAGAACGTGTGCGTGCAGGAGAAGGTCAAGGTTTGCAAGATGGTTGCCAAGCCGTGCGCCCCGGCGGCCCCGGCCGCTCCGGCGAATTGCGGTCCGGCCTGCGGCCCGACGAGCGGCGGCTGCGATACGGCCACCGCCTGCTGCCCGCGGACCAGCCTGATGGACAAGCTGAAGTGCCGCATGGGCGGCCTCAAGGATCGGATGGGTGGGCTTCGGGCCAAGCTGTGCTGCAAGAAGAATACTTGCGACACGGGCTGCGGCTCGGCAGCCACCTGTGGCGCCGCGGCGAGCTGCTGCCACTAAGAAGTGATCCAGTTGTCCGGGCCCCGTTCGCCCGGCCAGCACCCCTCGGCCCAGGACCCCTCACCTGGGCCGAGTTTTTGCGCGCCGATCGTTCAACTCCGTCGTGCCGCTCGCAACCCTCACCGATCGATTTCACCCATCACCACATCGACGCTGCCGACAATCGCTGGCACATCCGCGATGAGGCAACCCCGGCACAGTTCCCCGGCCACGCTCAGATTGCAGAAGCAACTCGACTTGGCCCGCACCCGCAGCGGCACGTTCTCCTTCGTTGCCCGGCCGACCACGTGGAAGCCCATCTGCCCGCGCGGGCACTCCGTTTCGACGTAGCATTCGCCGGCCGGTAGATTCCGCGGCGGTTCCACGCGGTGCGAATACTTGGTCCGCATCAGTTCCGCCAACTTCGCGGCGGCCGGCCCCTTCGGATCCTTGGTCGCTTCCGGCTCCAGTTCGGCCCGCGCTTTCTCGCCTTCGGCGTGGATCGCGTCGTACTTGTCCATCGCTTGTTCCACGATCTTGATGGCTTCCACCACTTCGCGCATGCGGACGTAGAAGCGGTGCCAGCAATCGCCGATGACTGTGCCCGGCGGCGCGTTATCGAACGGCGGAATCGGAACGTCGAAGTTGTAGTTCTCGTATCCGGAATACGGCTCGGTCTTGCGGAGATCCCAGTCCGGGTCGCCCTTTGTGCGGTCGAGGGAGCCGCGAAGCATGGGGCCAGTGCAGCCGTAGCTGAGGGCCATTTCCTTCGACAGGATGCCGATGGCGGCGGTCCGCTTTACGAAGATGTGGTTGTTGGTGAGCAGGTCGTGGTATTCGGGAATGCGCGGTTTGAAGTAAGCGAGGAAGTTGCGGCACCGCTGCGTCCAGCCGGCGGGGAGGTCGTCATGGGCGCCGCCGATGGTCAAGTAGCTATAGGTGAGGCGGGCGCCGCACACGTCCTCGAACATGTCGAGAATGTGCTCGCGTTCGCGGAAGGCATAAAGGAACGGGCTGAAACTGCCCAGGTCGAGACCGTAAGCGCCCATGCCGACCAGATGCGACGCGATGCGGTTCATCTCGCCGATGAGCACGCGAATGATCTGGGCTTTCTCGGGAATCCGCAGGCCCGCGAGCTTCTCGATCGCCAGCGAGAAGCCCATGTTCATGTTCATGCCGGCGAGGTAATCCATTCGGTCCGTGTACGGGATGAACTGGATGGGGGTGACGTTCTCGCCGATCTTCTCGGCGCAGCGGTGGAGGTAGCCCAGGTGCGGAGTGACCTCGGAGATGATCTCGCCATCGGTGCGGAGGACGAGCCGGAGCACGCCGTGGGTGCTCGGGTGCTGCGGGCCCATGTTGACGAGCATTTCGTCGGTGCGAACGTCGAACTCGACAACGGTGGGGTCGGCAATCGCGGCAGGCATCCGGTGTTCCGTGGTTAAGCCGCGAGTCGGCGGCGGAGTTCTTCTTCGCGGCGGCGGAACTCGAGAGCGATTTCCACTTCACCCAGTTCGCGATGAACGTCGGCGGCCACGCGGAAGCAATCCGCCAGCCGGCGATAGTCGCCGAGCCGTTCGAACAAGGCTGCGGCCTCCGCTGCTCGCGGCGCTGCATCGCTGAAATGCTTCAACACTTTGAGTAGGGCGGCTTGCTCCAAGAGGCAATCGGCCAAGTTTCTTTCTTCGTATGGCTGCGCAGCCGCGATGCCCCGCGCCGCCAGCGAGTCGAGCAAGTGCGAAGGAAGATGGGGGATGGATTCAGCTCGAATGGGCTGAAGCGGGGTAAGGTACTCCATCCCATCATCCGTGAACTCGTAGAAAACCGGCTGGCGAGCATCGTCCTCTTCTCGCTCCGATTCGTTCATGATCTGGCTCCCTTCTGGAACACCTGCAACGATCGCTGATCGCTGAGCCATCCAATAGCCATTCAAATAGAGGGTAAAGAGAAATTCGCCTCGTCCGGGGAACGGAAAGCGATCGAACCTAAACTTGTATTGTAACTGATGTAGTTTATCGGGGAAAACGACTTTCGCTCGCGCTCGGGCATATTCACCAATTTCGGACTCGCCGAACCACGTGACGACGAGTTCCGCCTCCGCTTCTCCAACCGCATCCGTCAAGACGACGAATGCCGAAAAGGGCTCGCCGATGCCCGGAAACTCATCGACGGGTTGCCGCGTGAAGGATCGAATGATGCTGTAATTTCCCGATGGTTCCCGGAGTACGTCCCGGCAGATGGTCATCCCAATCACCACGGGTGGAATCGGCGCCATCGTCGGCCTACACGTTCGGACCGCTCGGATTCGCTTCACTGATTGGAGTACGGCGACCGGTACGCAGAGGCAATCGCAACAGGAGATCACATGCGGCCCGCTTCGGCTATAACAAGACTATTCCGCGCCGCTTCGTGAGATGACACCATGCTTTCCCAGGCGATGCTGCTGTTGGCCCTTACCGCGGCCGCCGATCCGCAGGCGAAGATGGCCGCCGCCAGAGTCGGCGACCCGGCAGCCGTCGAGATCGTCGGGCTCGCGCCGAAATTGCTCGAGGCCATCCGGGCCGCTAAGCCGACGGCCGCCGAACTGGCCAAAGCCTGCCGGCTCACCGTCGGCGCAGCCAAGGCAGATGGCGTCGCCGTCGCGGGGACCTGGTCGGTGGCAGCGAATGGACTGCGCTTCGAGCCGCAATTCCCACTGGTTCCCGGCGTGAAGTACAAGATTGCATGCGATTTCGCGAAGCTGCCGCGATTGGCGGTGGCAGCCGAACCGCTCGCCATTTCCTTGACGATTCCGAAACCGCCGCCGGGCCCGCCAGTCTCCGTCGCGGCGGTGTTCCCGTCCGGCGATCGCCTTCCGGAAAACACACTCCGCTGGTACATCCACTTCAGCGGGCCCATGAGCCGGGGCGACATCTATCGCCGCATCAAGCTGGTCCGCGACGACGGCGTGGAAGTCGTTCGCCCATTCCTGGAACTCGATGAGGAACTCTGGTCCACGGACGGGCTGCGGGTGACGGTTCTATTTCACCCCGGCCGGGTCAAGCGCGAACTGGTGCCGCGCGAAGAGGAGGGGCCGATTCTCGAAGAAGGACGGAGCTACACGCTGACTATCAGCCGCGAATGGAAGGACTCCGAGGGGCGGCCGCTGGCGGCGGAGTTCAAGAAAACCTTCCGGGCCGGCCCGCCGGACGACGAGCCGATCGACCCCAGCACATGGACGTTGATCCCGCCGCGGGCCGACTCCGATGCGCCGGTGATCTTGCGACTGGCGAAGCCGCTCGATCGGGCCTTGTTGGCATCGACGATTTCGGTCGTCGATTCGGCGGGTCAACCCGTGGCGGGTCAAGTGACCGTCGGCGGCGGCGAGCGCGTCGTCACCTTCGCCCCGAAGCAATCGTGGCAGCGCGGCGAATACCGACTCCGCGTCGAGCATTACCTCGAAGACAGCTGCGGCAACCGCGTCGGCGAATCGTTCGAACTCGATACCACCCAGCCGATGCCGAAGAAGCCCAGCCCGAAATCGGCCGAGCGGCCATTTACCGTCCAGTAACCGGCCAAAGCCGCGACCCAGCGGCGAGCGCGGGAGATCGATCCCCGACACTCGACCAGACCACCGCTTGTTCGGCGCGACGAATTCATTCATAATCGATCATTGCAAACTGATTCCCTCGGAGCGAATCGCATGAAAGTGCGCCTTCTTTTTTCGGGTCTGCTTGCTCTCGCAATTGGCGTGTCCGCGCTCGGCCAGGTGGAGAAGCCGCTGCCGCCGCGCGTGCCGGTCCCCGACGGCGCGGCCATCGAAGAAGCGGACAAGCTCATCAGGGACCTGTACAAGGCGGAGTTCGCGAAGAAGAAGGCGTCCGACCGCATCGACCTGGCGGCGAAGTTGGCGGCAGCGGCAGCGGAGACGAAGGATGCTGGGGCGCGGTTCGCCATGTTCCGGGCAGCCCGCGACCTGGCCGCGGCCGGCGGCGACGTCGTCCTCGCGCTGTCCGTTGCCGACACGCTTGCCCAGGCCTTCGTCGTCAAGTTGCCCGAGCAGAAGCTGGCGGCCCTCGAAGCGGCGAACAAGGGACGCGTCGCTTCAGCACGGATCGTGGCCGAAGCCGCGTTGGAAGCGGCCGACGGCGCCGAGCGTCTCGATGAATATGTAGTTGCCGATCAGTTGCTCAAGGTGGCCACGGCGGCGGCGAGCCGCGCCAACGTCGGCGCCGTTTCCGCGGCCGTCGCCGCCGCCAAGAAAGACCTCGATATCGTTCGCAAAGCCTACGACGCGCTGGAACCCGATCGCAAAGCCCTCGCCGCCAATGCGAGCGATCCCGCCGCCAACGAAAAGCTGGGCCGCTTCGCCGCCTTTCTCAAAGGCGACTGGGCTGCCGGTTTGCCGATGCTCGCGAAGTCGGGCAACGAGCGGCTAAAAGCCGCCGCCGAGCTGGACATCAAGCGGCCGCTTTCCGCCGACCGGGCCCCGGTGGCCGACCGCTGGATGGAGGAACTGGATCAACTCGAACCCGCCGAACGCAGCGAAGTCCGCCAACGGGCCTATTACGCGTACCTCGATGCTCTCCCCGATCTCACCGGCCTCGACAAGACCCGCGTCGAAAAGCGCATCGCCGACATCCGCAAGGCGGATGCGAAGCTGAGCCGCATGGCCGGCGCCTGGACGGTGATCTTCCGTTCCGACGATCCGACGATTTGGAACACGGCGGTGAACAAGGGACGCGATCGCTTCGCCGTGCCGCTCGCCAGGGTGCGCTCGGATGTGAAGTACCTCAAGGTAACCGAAGCCGCCAAGAACCGCGCGGTAATCATTCCGATGTCGGCGAAGGAACTCGGCGAAACGGCCGAAGCGAAGACCGGCTTCGCCTGGAACGGCAAGAACAATCTCGACTGGAGCGGCCGCCA
>DATNBQ010000201.1:0-12154 GCA_035571955.1 Urbifossiella sp.
GAGAATCGTCATGACGCCAATTACGATGATCGAGGCCGTTATATGGCCGCCGACGGCCAACCGGGTCGAAATCGCAAGAGTCGCTGCTTTCACATCTTGCGTCGCGAATCGAGAGGCGGCGCGGCCGCGCGGCCACATGAACCGCCGAACGAGAACAGCGACAAACGCCCATGAAACAAGGCACTTGGCGGCAATGCGCTCGGCGGCGGAAACAAATAAAGCGGCCTCCATTTTAAAATGCCCGCCAACAATCGCAAATCGACGTTCAGCATGGCCGCTGAACCTGGTAGGCCAGGCCCCGAAAGGGGCAATTCGCAACATTGTTGGGGGCGTGGCATCGCCACTGCTCGCCAACGTGTTCCTTCACTACGTCTTCGACCTCTGGGTGCAGCAGTGGCGGACGCGGAATGCCACGGGCGATGTAAAACCTCCCCGCCACCCCCGCCGCCTTCCTCGACGCCATCGCACCGTACCGCCGCGGAATCGTCGTCGGCAAGAATGCATGTTCGCCTGGTACTGGCTCGCCGACCTCTGCGATGGCTTCTTCCGGATGTGAGAGGGTGGAATTCCGGCCCGACCGCGACCCATCTTTAATTCTCTTGGGGATTTGACCCTCGGTGGCACCGGCCTCCAGCCGGTGTGTCTGTGGCTTGCACCGGCTGGAAGCCGATGCCACCCAAGAATCGTCGAGAATACTGCGTTCACCCGAGCTCTTTGTTGCACCTTTCGTGCTTGACTTAAGCCGCATCCTGGGCGACGATAATTCCATCTGATAGTAGCCGAAGCTCCGTTCGCGTGGTCCCGCGGCGAAGCGATCCTCCCCGAGGACCATCCATGCCCGGCTCGCCTCGCCTGTTCGCGGCCCTCGCCGTCGTAATTCTCTCGTCGTTCGCGGCCAACGCCGCCGAGCCGCTGCACGTTCGCATCGACCAGTTCATCGCCGCCGGTCAAGCCGGATACGAAAAGCAAGTTGCCCCGCAAGCGACCGATGCCGAGTTTCTTCGCCGCGTTTACCTCGACCTCGCCGGGACGATTCCCACGGCGAGCGAAGTCCGGGCCTTCCTGGCGGACAAGGACGCCGGCAAGCGCGACAAGCTGATTGAGAAGTTGCTCGCAAGCCCGGCTTATGCTCGCCGCATGGCGCAGTATTACGATGTGGCGTTCATGGAACGGCGCCGCGACGCCAAGGTGCCCCGCGCCGCCTGGGAAGCGTTCTTGCTTGCCGCCTTCGCGAAGAATCAGCCATACGATGCCCTAGTTCGCGAGATTCTTTCCGCCGACGGCGTGGATGCCAAGAACCGGGCCGCCGCGAAGTTTTACCTCGATCGCGATTTCGAACCGAACCTCGTCACCAAGGACATCGCCCGCATCTTCCTCGGCCGCAATCTGCAGTGTGCTCAGTGCCACGATCACCCGCTGATCGATGCCTATAAACAAGCCGAATACTACGGCATCCTGGCGTTCTTGAACCGGTCGTATCTCTTTCCGAATGCCGGCGACGCCAAGGCCGTGCTCGCCGAGAAGCCGGACGGCGAGGTCAACTTCGTCAGCGTCTTCGACAAGGCCAAGAAGCAGAAATCGACTCTGCCGCGAGTGATGACGGGCAAGCCGTTCGACGAGCCGAAACTGGTGAAAGGGAAGGAATACAAGGTGGCGCCGGCGAAGGGAGTGCGGCCGGTGCCGGTCTATAGCCGCCGGGAGAAACTTGCCGCCGCACTCACGGGGCCAGACAACCCGACCTTCGCGCGAGCCGGGGCCAATCGCTTGTGGGCGATGATGCTCGGCCGCGGCATCGTCAACCCCGTCGACCTCGACCATTCGGCGAATCCGCCGTCGCATCCCGAGTTGCTCGATCTATTGGCCAAGGAATTCGCGACCCACAAGTTCGACGTGAAGTGGCTGCTCCGCGAGATCGCCTTGAGCAAGGCGTATCAACGATCGAGTGAGGCGCCGGCCGGTGCATCCGAACCGCCGGAAGATCGCTACCTCGTGGCGATCTTGAAGCCGCTCTCGGCGGAACAGTTGGCCTTCGCAGCGGCTCAGGGACTCGACGCGGGGAAGAGCGCGGCGATGGCGGCGCCCGCATCGACTGCCGCCGGCGTCCTTCCCGCCTTCCGCAACATGTTCGGCGGCCAGCCTGGCAAACCCGACAACGGCGCGACTACCAACCTCGACCAGACGCTCTTCTTGAAGTTCGGGGCCAGCCTGCGAAACCTGATCGCCGCCCGCCCCGGCAACCTCACCGACCGCATGATTAAGGCCAAGCCGACCGAGGGTGCTGCGATCGCGGACGACCTGTTCCTGAGTCTGTTTTCGCGGCCGGCGACGGTCGAGGAAATGAACGACGTGGCGAAACTATTGAGCGCGGGTCCGGATCGGGCGACGGCTGTGAATGAACTGATTTGGGCGCTGTTGGCATCCGCCGAGTTTCGATTCAACCATTAGCAAGAAGCCCACCCGTTGCCACGGGTGGGCTTGCGGAGAGTTCTCATGCCCCTGTGCGATTATCGTTGCGGTTCCGCGGATCACGGGATGTCGCGGCGCGGCTTCCTCGGCGCGGCCGCCGCTCTCGGCGTCGCCGGCTTCGCCAATCCCGTCCATGCCAGGGCGCTCGCCAAAGCGCAGAAGCGCGTCCTCGTCATCTTCCTCTCTGGCGGGGTCTCGCAGCTCGAAACCTGGGATCCGAAACCGAACACGGAGACCGGCGGGCCGTTCGCCGCGATTCCCACTTCCGTGCCCGGCACGCGCATCTGCGAACTGCTGCCATATACCGCCAAGCAGATGCATCGCATTGCACTCGTCCGCGGGCTCAATAGCCAGAACCCGGATCACGGCATCGGCGAACGGATCATGCTGACGGGGCGGAAGTTGGAAGCGGGGATCGAGTATCCGCACATTGGCGCTGTTGCCGCGAAGTTGCTCGGCCGCAACGCGAGCGGGCTACCCGGGAACATCCAGGTGCTGCCGCGCGGCAACGGCGGCTTCAGTAAGGCGGACGCCACCTTCCTCGGGCCGAAGTTTGCCGCCGTCACGCTCGGCGACGGCAAGCCCCCCGCGGACCTACTTCGCCCCGTCGGTCTCTCCGATTCCGCCGACCGCGAGCGCGAAGACTTCCGCAAAAAACTCAACGACCGCTTCGCCAAGTCGCGGAAGAGCGCCGCGACGGATGCTTATACCGAATCGTTCGAACAGGCCGAGCGCGTCTTCCGCCAATCGGATGTCTTCGATGTGAGCAAGGAAGACGCGAAGGTGGCGGATCGCTACGGCAGGCACGACTTCGGCCGGCATCTCCTGCTCGCCCGGCGGTTGCTCGAAGCCGGCGTCAGTTACGTCAAAGTCTCCCATTCCAACTACGACACTCATCACGAGAACTTCGATTTCCACATCGAGCAGCTGGGCGAGTTCGATCGGCCGTTCGCCGCGCTATTAGACGACTTGGCCGAACGTGGGTTGCTGCAAAGCACGCTGGTCGTGGTAATGAGCGAGATGGGCCGCACGCCGCGGATCAACCAGCTTTACGGCCGCGATCACTGGTCGGCGGCGTGGTCGGTGGCGCTGGCCGGCGCCGGCATCAAGGGCGGGGCGCTCGTCGGCAAGACCAATGCAAACGGCACCGCGGTCACCGAACGCGAAGTGCATTCCTCGCACCTGTTCCACACGTATTTGCAAGCGGTCGGCCTCGACTCGACGAAGAACTTTTACCCGAACGACCGCCCGGTGCCGATCGCCGATCCGAAGGCCGCCGCCATCTCCGAAATCCTGGCGTGAGCGCCCAATGGCAAAGCCATTCGACGCGACGCTTAACGCGCTGATCGACGACCATCTTGCGGATTGGGCCAACTTCCTTGCGGCCCGCTGCGGCATTCCGCCCGGCCCCGCGGGCGCGCTCGATACGGATCTTTCGACTACGCTGCAAGCGGATCGCCTGTTTCGCATCGACGGCTCCGTCCCCGCGGCGATTCACCTGGAACTCGAATCGTCGGGTCGGCTCGGCATCCCCGACGAATTATTGCGCTATAATGTCTCGGCACGGGCCGTTGTAGCATTGCCGGTTCATAGCGTGCTTGTGTTGCTTCGCCCCAAGGCCACAGCCACGGACTTGAACGGGCAACTGGACGTGCTGGGAGCGGATGGCGCCGCATATCTGACGTTCCGTTACCGCGTGGTGCGCGTATGGCAGGAATCGCTGGAGGCATTGTTGGGGGCCGGTCCGGGAATCGCACCGTTGGCGTTGTTGACCAATGAAGCGGCGGCGGATCTACCGTCGGCGTTCGAGCGATTTCAAGACGTGTTGCGGAAGGACTCGTTGCCGGATAATGTTGAACGCGGGCTCATCGGTTCGACATTCGTCCTGTGCGGGCTTCGTTACCAAGCGGCGCAAATTGAGGCCCTTTACCGGGATCTGAGCATGACTCTCGAAGAATCGACGACGTACCAGTTGATCCTCAATAAAGGCGAGGCACGCGGCGAGGCACGAGGCGAGGCACGCGGCGAGGCACGCGGCGAGGCACGCGGCGCCTGTTCCGCGTTGCAGGAGGCCGTCCTATCCGTCGGCGAACACCGCTTTGGCATCGCTTCACCGAATGTGACAAATGCGGTCCGCGACATTCTCGCCCGCGACCGTCTCAAGCGAATGCTCGATCGTATCCTGATCGCTGCCGATTGGAACGATCTTCTAGCGACCCCGTGAAGATTTCGGCGGTTACATACTGAGTTCCTCGACCATGTCCTGCCCTTCATCATTCACTCGGCGCGCCTGGCTCGGCGCTGCCGGTTCGCTCGCTCTGCCCGCAGCCTTGCACGCGTCGCCCCGGCCTCAGGCCGCCAAGGCCATTCGCTCCTGCATCTTCATCTTCTACTGCGGCGGTCCGAGCCACCTGGATACATTCGACCCGAAGCCGAACGCCCCGGTTCGGGCAAAGCCTGCTGCTCGCCCGGCGGCTCGTGGAAGGGGGCGTTGATTTCGTCGCGGCTTACGACGGCCAAACCAACGGCCAGGAGTCGAACTGGGATAGCCACGAGAAACTCTTCCCGCGGCACGGGCAACTAATCCCGCCGAGCGACGTGGCCTTCTCGGCTCTCATCGAGGATTTGGAAACGCGCGGCTTGTTGGAATCGACATTGGTGGTCGCGCTGGCGGAATTCGGGCGGTCGCCGAAGGTGAACGGCAGCGCCGGCCGCGATCACTGGCCCGATTGCTACACGGCGGTGCTGGCGGGCGGCGGCGTCGCCGGGGGCGCAGTCTACGGCGCGAGCGACCGCATCGCCGCTTATCCGGCCCTCGATCCCGTTTCCCCCGCCGACATTGCCGCGACCATCTACTGGCGATTCGGGTTCGAACCGGCCACCGAAGTCATCGATCAAACCGGCCGCCCTTTCCGCCTCACCGAAGGCGACCCGCTCCGCAAGCTCTTCGGGGCCTGAGGGGTTCGCAATCAAGGGAGACTTCTGTCGGAGCCGGATCGGCACGATCAGCGACGCACGCTATTCCAATGCTCCCCCTGGTGCTCGCCAGCATTCTTGTCCGGTACCTATTGCCATGCGGCCGTGAGCAAACCTTCCTGAAAGAGAATCGCATCCAACTCGTCCGCCAAGCGCGTGATCGGCAGCGGCATATAGTTGTTGAAATAAACTGACTTCTCGTTCTCGCCCCGGGTGATTCGAAGCAGCCACAGGGAACCGTCTTAAACATGATCCGCGTGATAGGCGCGGTGCATCCCCGTGAGATTGTTCGATCGAACTGCCTGGAGCACTTGATCGAGCGATTCCGGGGAGAGTTGAAGCGTGCGACGCTCCCACCGCCTCGGTGGGCATTTCTCGGCGCCACATTACAATAGCCCTCCCCACTAACCCACGGGCCAATTTCCGATGTCTTCCGCTTATCGCACCGAGACCGACAGCATGGGGCCGATTCGCGTCCCCGCCGACCGCTATTACGGCGCCCAGACGGCTCGCTCGCTGGTTCACTTCGCGGTCGGCGCCGACACGATGCCGCGCGCCGTGGTGCGGAGTTTCGGCGTGCTCAAGAAAGCCGCCGCACTGGTGAACCAAGACCTCGGACTGCTTTCCGCGGAGAAGGCGGAGCTGATCGCCAGGGCCGCCGACGAGGTGATCGCCGGCAAGCTCGACGACCACTTCCCGTTGCGCGTCTGGCAGACCGGCAGCGGGACGCAGAGCAACATGAACGTCAACGAGGTGATTTCCAATCGAGCCATTGAAATCGCCGGCGGCGTCATGGGTTCAAAGAAACCCGTGCACCCCAACGACGACGTGAACATGTCGCAATCGTCCAACGACACGTTCCCGACGGCCATGCACATCGCCGCGGTCGAAGAGTTGACCCATGCCTTGATTCCCAGCGTGCAGGCTTTGCGCGACGTGCTTTCCGCGAAGTCCAAGGAATTCGCGAGCATCGTCAAGATTGGCCGCACGCACCTGATGGACGCGGTGCCGCTGACGCTCGGCCAGGAATTCTCCGGCTACGCGGCCCAACTCGATTACGGCCTGGCCGCCATCCAGGCGACGTTGTCGATGCTTTACGAACTCGCGCTTGGCGGCACCGCCGTCGGCACTGGGTTGAACGCCCACAAGGAGTTCGCCGTCCGCGTGGCGAAGAAGATCGCCGAACTCACGAAGTTGCCGTTCGTCACGGCGCCGAACAAGTTTCAGGCACTCGCCGGCCACGAACCGCTGGTGTTCGCCAGCGGGGCGCTCAAGGCGCTCGCTGCCGGGCTCATGAAGATCGCCAACGACATCCGCTGGCTCGCTTCCGGTCCGCGCTGCGGCCTCGGCGAACTCACCATTCCCGAAAACGAGCCCGGCTCCTCCATCATGCCCGGCAAGGTGAACCCCACGCAAAGCGAAGCGATGACGATGGTCTGCGTCCAGGTGATGGGCAATGACGCCGCGATCGGTTTCGCCGCCAGCCAGGGGAACTTCGAACTCAACGTCTTCAAGCCGGTCATCATCCACAACTTCCTGCACTCGGTGCGATTGCTCACCGATGCGTGCCGCAGCTTCCGCGAGCACTGCGCTGCCGACATGCCCGAGACCGATTACGAGGCGCTCGAGTATTGCGTCGGCGCCGATTCCGGCATGGTGGAAGTGGATCAATCGAAGTTGAAGGCCAAGGCCGGCGGCAAGGTTCGCAAGGGGATCGACGCCAATCGCGAGGCGATTGCCGGAATTCTCAAGAACTCGCTGATGCTGGTAACGGCATTGAACCGGCACATCGGCTACGATGCCGCCGCGAAGATCGCCAAGACGGCGCACCACAACGGCACCACGCTTCGCGAGGAAGCAGTGAAACTGGCCCCGCCCTTGAAGGACGGCAGCGGCGCGTTGACGGGTGAGAAGTTCGATCAGATCGTGCGGCCGGAAAAGATGACCGGCCCAGGAACGGAGTAAGGAATCGAGCGCAATCTCGCCGGCGCGAGATCGCGGCCTCTCCCCAACGGGAGAGGGGTGGGGCTGGTCCGCTCAATGCCATTGCTTCGATTACCGTCAGTATTCCAGTGCCCTCGTGGAACCTCGTGGTGAATCATGTTCCTGCCCGTCGATGACCAGTTGGCGATTTTGCTCCGCGGCGCCGCTCACGTCGAAAAACTGGACGAACTCCGCAAGAAGCTCGAACGCAGCCGCGACACCGACAAGCCGCTGCGCATCAAGTACGGCATCGACCCCACCGGCTTCGACGTGCACCTCGGCCACACCGTGCCGCTTCGCAAGCTTCGCCAGTTCCAGGAACTCGGCCACACCGCTGTGCTCATCATCGGCACCGCCACGGCCCGCGTCGGCGACCCCTCCGGCCGCGACGATTCCCGCAAAGGCCTCACGCTCGAACAGATCGACAAAAATGCCGCCACTTACCTCGAACAGATCGCCAAGGTCGTGGACATCGACAAGGCCGAGGTGCGGCCGAACGGCAAGTGGTTCGACCAGTTCGGCTTCGCCGATATGCTGCGGCTCTTAGGCCAAATGACCGTGCAGCGGATGCTCGAACGCGACGACTTCACCAAACGCATCCAGGCCAAGACGCCCATTTACCTGCACGAATGCCTTTACCCGCTGATGCAGGGGCAGGATTCCGTGGAGATCCATGCGGATGTGGAACTCGGCGGCACCGAGCAATTGTTTAATCTCATGGTCGGCCGCGATCTGCAGAGGTCGGTCGGGCAGGAACCGCAGGTCTGCATCACCATGCCGATCCTTCGCGGCACGGATGGTTCCAAGAAGATGGGCAAGACGGCCGGCAACTACATCGGCCTCAACGAAAACGCCACCGACCAGTTCGGCAAGACGATGCGCATTGGCGATGAACTGATGCGCGAGTGGCTCACCCTGCTGACGGATCGGAGTTCCGGCGAAATCGACGGCATCCTCGCCGGCAAGCCGAACGAGGCGAAGAAACTGCTCGGCGCGGAGATCATTCGCTTTTACCACGGCGCCGCCGCGGCCGATGAAGTGCTCGCCGACTGGAGGAGACAGTTCGAGGAGAAGGGCGATCCGGAGCACATGCAGGAGGTGGCGGTGCCGACCGCGGACCTGGTCGAAGGCGCAATGCCGGCCGTGAAACTGATCGTGCTGGCGAAACTGGCGGCGAGCAACGGCGAAGCGCGGCGGAAGATCGAGGAAGGGGCGTTCAACTACGGCCCGGAACGCACCAAACCCGCCGATGCCAAGGCGACCGTGCCGGTCAGCGCTGGCCTGGTGCTCCGTCTTGGCCGCAAGAACGCCCGCGTGAAACTGACCGACTGACTTCCCTATTTCTTCGCCGAGCACTCCGGCCCTTCCTTGGCGTCCTGCTTTTCCGTGATGTGGCCGCCGGAGCCCTTCAAGGCCGCCGACTTGTCCGCGTTGAGCTGGATGTAGCTGCTCCACTGCGACGGCGTGTTCGCTTCGGCGAAGATCGCCTCCACCGGGCACTCCGGCACGCACGCTTCGCAGTCGATGCAGTCCTGCGGATCGATATATAGCATCATCTCGTCCTGGTAGAAGCACTCCACCGGGCAGACGACGCAGCAATCGGTGTATTTGCAGTCGTTGCAGTTCGCGGTCACGATGTGGGCCACGTCAGGGAACCTCCGTCACAGGGAAACGTATGCACGGCCGGTTATACCAGATGGCCGCATGGGGTCAAGCTATGCACGGGGATAGGGGTGTCGCCAGCCCCCGGCGCGGTTTTTTGGTTCATTCGGCCATCGGGCGGCCTCTTCATTAATAGAATACCGATACACCAGCAGCAATTGAACCGTGGGTTGGCCCTCCGCCACGTGAAAAACAAGGAGCCGCGATGCCGGCCGTACTCGACGACATTTCCTCGGAAATCCTCGGCCTCAAGAAGCAAACTGGGGCGGCCATCCTGGCCCATTACTACCAGGACGGCGAAATCCAGGCGCTCGCCGACATCACTGGCGACAGCCTCAAGCTGGCCCGCGAGGCCGCCGCCATCGATGCCCCGATCATCGTCTTCTGCGGCGTGCTCTTCATGGCTGAAACGGCCAAAATGCTCAACCCCGAGAAGAAGGTGCTTCTGCCCGACCTGTCCGCGGGGTGCAGCCTCGTCGATTCTTGCCCGGCCGACAAGCTCGCCCGCTACCAGGAAATGCTCCGCATCAACGGCCGCACTTTCCAGACCGTCTGCTACGTCAACAGTTCCGCCAGGGTGAAGGCGCTATCGGATTGGGTCGTGACATCGGGGAACGCCGAGGATGTTGTGCGCAACCGCGTGCCAAGTGGCATGGAGATCCTTTTCGTTCCCGATCAGCATCTCGGCCGCTATTTGCAAGAAACGACGGGCCGCGAGATGATCCTGTGGGACGGTTCGTGCATGGTCCACGAGATTTTCAGCGTCGGCGATCTCTTGAAGATGAAGCGGCAGCATCCACAAGCGAAGACGATCGCCCACCCCGAGTGCCCGCGCAACATCCTGGAGCACGCCGATTTCGTCGGCGGCACCGAGGCGATGATTCGCCACGTCGGCGGCTTCCAAAACCCAACGACGTTCCTGGTCGCCACCGAGCCGAACATGCTCTGGCAGCTGGAGAAGCGCTTCCCGAGGCACGTTTACCTGCCGGTGCCGGGCATTACCTGCGCCTGCAACAAGTGCCCGCACATGGCCAAGAATACGCTGGAGAAGGTCCGCGATTGCCTGTTGCATAGCGAGCCAGAAATCCGCTGGCAACCGGAATTCGATCGCGCCCGCGACGTGGTGAGAAAAAGCTTCTTCGCTTAAGCCGCGACCCAACGGGGAGCGCGAGTGCCTCTTCCCCGTTCAATTCACCTTGAGCACGGCGAATTCGATCTCGCCGCTCGGCCGCAGGACGTGAATGAGCGCACCCTTGTTTTGGTCCGCCTTGCCGACGGCCTGTTCGAACGCCGCTGCCGAAGCGATCGGGGCCTTGTCCACTTGCACGACGACGTGCCCGGCCCGTAATCCGGCCTGGTCGGCCACGCTGCCCCGCGTCACGGCCACCACGACGGCGCCCTTCGTTTCTTTGGGAATGCCGAGCCGCCCCGCTAACTCCGGCGTCAGGTCCGCCATGGCCATGCCGAGGTTCTGGAACGGTTGAATCTTGCCGTTATTGGCCGGGGCCGCCTCGATGCCGTAATTCGCCGGCTGCTCCTCGATCACCACCTTGGCAACGATCTCCTTCCCATCGCGGCGAATGGCCGCTTCCACCGCTTGCCCCAGCGGCAAATTGGAAACGACCCGCTGCACCTCGCGGGCAGTCCGCACTCGCTGCCCGGCGATCGACGTGATGACATCGCCCACGGCGATCCCGGCTTTCGCGGCCGGCGTCTTGTCGTCTACCTTCGACACGATTACGCCGGCATTCGGCTTCAACCCGAGCTTCGCGGCCACGGCCTCATCGAGTTCGCGAACGTGAGCGCCCAGGTAGCCGCGGCGAACGACGCCATCCTTGAGTAGTTGCGAAGCGACCGTCTTGCACAGGTTGCTGGCAACGGCGAGCCCGACACCCGAGAAGCCGCCGCTGCGCGTCTTGATTGCGGCCGTGATGCCGACCAGTTTGCCGTCCAGCGTGACGAGTGGGCCGCCGCTCGAACCGGGGTTCACCGCCGCATCCGTTTGCAGCCAGTCTTCGTAAGGGTTCAGCCGCAGGTTGGTCCGGCTCTTGCCGCTGATGATGCCGTGCGTGACCGAGCCGATGAGGCCGAACGGCGAGCCGGCCGCCAAAACGCGATCGCCGACTTCCACCGCATCGCTGTTGGCGTATTCCAGGAACGGCAGGGGAACCGCGGACTCCAGTTTAATGATGGCAAGATCGGATTTCGGATCGCGGCGAATGTCCTTGGAAGTAAACTTGCGGCCATCGTGGAGGCTCACCTCAACGCTCTCCGCTTCCTTCACGACGTGGTTATTGGTGAGCACGACGCCGGTGGGATCGATCAGGACGCCGGAGCCGAAGCCGGGATCGGTGTCATCGGCAGCGGCGGCCGCCTTGGCGCCTTTGGCCTTCCCTTCGATGCTCACGACGGCCGGGAGGATTCGCTTGACGACGGGGCTAAACGAGCCGAGTTCGCGGGGAAGCGCCACCGGCACATTCGGCTGCCCCACGAGATGTTGCACGCCGACCATGCCGATGGCCAGCCCGACGATGAGCGAGCCGAACGCGACGGCCCCGCGATGCGAGCGAACCATGACGCCTCTCCCAAGTGAGATGCACGGCATGGGCCATTATAACATGTCGAAGATTAGCCGCGACGCGGAGCGCGATCCCTCAATAACTCGCCTTCGATTGCCGCGGGGGAAAGCCTCGAAAACCCCGGCAAACCCAGATCTTCCACGCGGCCACCGGGATGCCGCCGTCGCGATGCACGACCAGGATCGGCGGTTCCACGGAATCGAAGATGCGCGGTGCATCCGGAATTTCCTCGCCGACGTAAAGGAAATCCTTCCCTCGGAATGCATCCGGATCGCTGACCGGGTTGGGCCGCCACAGTTCGTACTGGCTGTGTCGATCGGCGAGGGCCGCGCCGAAGGAATAACATTCCGGCTGGCCGCGGCAATAAAAGGAAAGCTCGCCGGGCATCTTCCAGAGCATGCCGGCAACGAGCGGTTCGGCCCCGGTTTCGCGCTGCAACCGGTCGCGGAACCGGTCGAGTTCGGCGGCCAGCGTTCGCCACCCTTGCA
>DATNBQ010000202.1:0-8050 GCA_035571955.1 Urbifossiella sp.
GCGCGAGGGTTGCCGGCGAGCGGCTGCGGAAGCCGTGTTGACGCGGAGCATGTCGGCGAGCGTCAGACCGGCCCCGAACGCCCCGATCTGGAGGAAGTTGCGCCGCGACACGCCGTCGCAGAATGCCTGGCGGGAACCGAGGAATTGCAACATGGGGATCCCCAATTGGCGAATGGAATGGTGAGGCGGGACAGTCTGCCGGTGAGAAAGTCGAAGGCAGGGTCGGCGGTATAGCGAGGCAACCCGTCGGCAGGAAGCCGGATTGCCGATAATGGAATCTTCACCTGGCGCGTGAAGCGAGTCAACAGTTTTTTTGGGAAAGTGAACCGCGTAACCGCGAGAGCACGCAGCGCAAGCAAGTGAGAGGGTAATAGGCACTTGCTCGCGCGGCGTGCTCGATTCTACTTCTTATTGCCGAACACCAGGCCGATTCCCGATATCTGCGCCTTGTGGCGTACGAGAATTCCGGTGGCCGGTTCACCCTGGCCGGTGATCTTCTGCGGTCCGCTGCCCCCCATGCCGCCCATCCACTCGCTTTCGTAGGCATCGTTCGGGTTCAGGCGGCCGCCGTCGATCTTCATGAACGTGACCGAGAATCCATCGATGCTGAGGCCGGCTTTCGCAGTGATGGCGCCGATGGCGTAGCCCGGCTTGGCGACCAGCTTGGCGTTGCCGGCCGGCGAATCCTTACCGTACTTCTCGCCCGTGCTTTCGCGGTCGCCGCTGCGGTAAATCGGTTGCAGCGTACCGATGGTCAGGTTGTTGCCGAACTTCCCGTAGCCGACTTCAAAGCCGACGAGCAGGCCGCCGGGCGGGGCATCGTCCTGTTCCTTGGGATCGAATGAAGTCCCGATCGTATCTTCGCGCGCGGGTTGAACCGGCATGGGAACGTTGTTGGCGAACGGAGGGAGTTGCGGCAGGGGAGACGGCTGTTTCTTCGGTTGCTGGAATCCGGGTTGAGTGACTTTGGGATTGCTCGGCGCCGGAGGCCTCGCTGGCGGCTGGGCGGCCTTCGCTGGCTGTTGCTCCCAGGGAAGCGGACCGTCCTCGACCTTGAAGGAATCGATGAACGTCCGCACATCCGGGTTGGAAAGGCGGGCGTCGCGGCCGAGCGCGAAGTATTGGTACAATCGCCCGCGATGGACCACGATGCGGCCCGCGGCGAATCCCTTTGGCTTCTGCGTCTCCACCTCGAACTCGGCGTAGTTTGGATGAAGTTCCTTGTGAATGACCGTCCCGTTGTAAGCGCCGGCGAAGCCCTGGATCGCACCGTTGAGATCGAACATGTTCATCGGGGGAAGTTGGAGGTAGGCAATGCCGTAGCCGCCGCGGCGATTCTCCACCGCGAAGACCCGTAGTTGCATTCCCATGATCATCTGGTTCTGCTCCGTTGGCGTTCCGGGAAGCAGGATGGAACATTGCCCGCCGGGTGGCGAAAAGGTCTTGAACTCGCGCTTGCCGCCCGCCAACTTGACGATCCCGAAGACGAGGCCTCCGAGGACGAGTAAACCGGCGATCACGCCGCCGCCGATGTAAAGCGCCTTTAGACCGCCGGCCGTGGACTGACCGCGTCGCGGTCGGTTGGAGGAGCGCCGCGGCCGCGGTCGCGGCTTGTCATCCTCGAAGTCGTCATCGTCATCATCCCGACGGCTGCGGGCTGGCTCCCGCGATGGCCGGCGCGACTCGCGCGATTCGCGTTCATCCAGGTCGATCACTTCGCGACATTCCGGGCAGCGAACGCGATCTGCGTCCTCGTTCGCAGGGGAAAAGACGGCCCGGCACAGCGGGCAGCGAATATCGCGGGGCATAGATTCCTCTTCTTCGAACACAGCCCGCCTTCGACCGTGGGTGGGCTTCGGGGCGATTATAGTTCCTTGAGTTCCTTCCAGGTTTGCACGGCGGCCCGGACAGCGGCCCGGGCGTAATCGACCTTGCGCTTCTCGGCTTGCTCAACCGTCGCGCCGGGCCCAATGATTGCTAGTCCCACCGGCTTGCGGTACTTGATCTGCAGATCGACGAGCGTCTGGTGCACGACCTGGCCCATCACAGCGCCGTGCTGCGTCTCTCCCTTTTCGATGAAGCCGAGTGCAATGATCAGGTCCACATCGTTGCGGGCTAAAAGTGCCTGAGCGACGATCGGGATTTCATAGGCGCCCGGTACTCGGACGACCCGCCCCAGTTCGCCGCCGGCGGCCGCGACCTCGGCGCTGGCCTCGGCAATCATCATCTCGACGATACTTCGCGCAAATTCCGCGGCAACAATCGCACAGCGAGGCTTCATATCGGTCATTTTCGGAATCTTAGATTGAAGTCGGATCGACTCCGAGTTCGCGCAACTTGGCGGCGAGCTTGTCGGCCCGTTGCTTTTCGTTCTCGGCCCGTTGCTTTTCGTTCTCGGCCCGCTGCTTTTCGGTCTCGGCCCGCTGCTTTTCGTTCTCGGCCCGCTGCTTTTCGAGAGATGCGGTTTCCTCGAAGCTCGGCAACAGGCGACCGCGCGAATCCCAGGCCCGCAGCCATCGACTCTCGTCTCCCAGGTAGGAACCCTCCCAAACGCCAATCCGCGCATCCAGGCTGGTAATGTTGTACCGCCCCTTGGCGTCCGGCTTCATGCAGCGATAGCGCCCTTGCTCCAGCTGGTACACTTCTAGCTTATTCCGCTTCGGATCCCAGATCGCGTAATACTCGGCCTGGATGCGCCGTTCGTAAATCCAGAACTTGCCCCACCCAGGGGTCACATCATGTTCCTCAGCGCCGGTTCCCGAGACGAACTCGATCACAATCGCCGGCGGAACGTGTTCCTTCCACATGACGTAAGAACGACGGAATTCGCCTTCCAAGAGTCGCGGCACTCCGGGAATGTAATACCAGTCCGGCGACTTACATCCTTCCAGCGGTTGCTTCGCAGCCATCCAGTAAATACCGCTGTCGGCCGCTGTTACGTACTGGCCGTCCGGATGCTTGCGATCCAGGTGCCGCTTGAAAATTGACGTCAACAAGTAACCTTGAGGGCTTTCATACATGTTCTCCACGGGCTTACCGTCCGTTTCCGGAAGGTCCTTGTGGGTGGGCATGGGGAAGGCCGCGGCGTGGCCGTTGAGCAGGTTCTCTGCGCCGGGAAAGAGCGGTTCCGGCATCGCGGCGCGGCGCGGCGATCGCGAGTGTGCTATCGACATATTCTTACCCCTCACCCCTTACCCCTCACTTCTTCGTGCCCAGGCAGTATAGCATTCCCTTGTCCGTTCCCACCAGCAGGCAATCGGGCCCGACCGAGACCGAGCCGACCACTGCGGAATCCAGTTCCAGTTCTTGCAACTTTTTGCCCGACTTCAAGTCGAGGACGTAGAAGTTGCCGTCGCGGGACATGCAGCCGGCATAAACGCGATTGTCCACAACGACCGGCGAACCGTCGACCATTCCCTCCGCGGCGAAGCTCCAGACTTCGGCCCCCGTCTTGCGGTTGAGAGCATAAATCCGCTGGTCGCGGCTGCCGGCAATCACGAGATCATCAACGACGGCCGCCGAGGCATAGAACGGCTGCGACCGCTGGGCCGGCTCGAACGACCACAGTTTCTTTTTGGCCTTCCAGTCGACGGCCACCACGGTGTTGGCCATCGTTCCGACATATGCCACATCGCCTTGCACGGCGGCGGTCGCGGCGGCCTGGCCACCCAGGTCCACGGCGCCGAGCTCCTTGCCGCTCCCGGCATCGAGCACGTGCAGGATGCTGTCGCACCCGGCCACGAAGGTTACGTCGCCAGCCACGACCGGCGATCCGTTCACCGGGCCGTCCGTCTTCACTTCCCACACCTTCTTCCCGGCCGAATCGAGGCAATAGAGCGTGGAATCGTGTGAGCCGATGAGGATGTTGTCGCCGTGGAAGTTGCATCCGGACGTGATTTCGCCGCCGGTTTCGAACTTCCACAGTTGCTTGCCGTCGGCGGCGTTCAGGCAAAAGAACTCGCCGTTAAGGTTGCCGACGTAAACCTTGTCGCCGCGGTAGCTCGGCGACGCCTTGATGTGCCCCAGCTTGGTCTTCCACTTCTGTTTGCCCGAGGCCAGATCGATGGCGTAAAAGTGCTTGTCGAACGAGCCGATGTAGACGGTCCCCTTGGCGATGGCCGGGGCCCCTTCGATGGAGTCGCCGGTCTTGAAAGTCCAGCGTTCGTCGAGTTGATCCGGCAGCTTGGCGTGGCCGACGCCGGACATCAGCGGGCCGCCGCGATAGAGCGGCCAGTCCGCGGCGGCGACGGCCGTCGAACCGAGGAGCAGGGTGAGAAAGGCGGCACGGCGCATGGCAACCTCACGGCGTGTTGGTTCGTAAGGCCATTTTACGTGAATGGCCGGTGAAAATATACCCGGCGTCCCCAGGCAGCCTTACGGGGTCGTTACACTCGCGCCATGCTATATTGGAAGGAACCCAACACGCATTTTCGGCGTCCAAAGCGTTGCCTGCCGCGCTCGCCATCGACCAATTCACCTACCGAGGGGATGACAATGCTTCGATCGTTCGTGGGCCTCGCGTTCGGTTTAACCCTGGCCGCCGGATACTCCGTTGCCGCCGATACCAAGATCAGCAAGGCCGACGCCGACAAGGCCAAGAAAGCCCTTCGCGAAGTCCAGGATTTCATGGGCGGCTGGAACCTCGAAGGGACGCAGAAAGCCGGCGGCCGCACCGAGGCCTGGAAGGAAAAGGTCGACTGGGCCTGGAAGTTCAAGACCGATGAACCGACCATCCGCGTGACCTTCGCCGAAGGGAAAGGCAAACACTTCTCCAAGGGCGAACTGAAGTACGCCGTGGCCAAGAAGAAGTACGTGCTGGCCCTCGTCGGCGCGGACAAGAGCGAGCAGGTGTTCGAAGGCACGCTGGTGAACGGCTCGCTCAAGATGCAGCGCAAGGACGCCAAGAGCGGCGACGTTTATCGCTTGACCATGAACACGCTGGCCGACGGCGTGCGTTTCTCGTTCAAGCTGGAACGGCAAGAAGGGGGTCGGGGCCTGTTCGCCAACGCCTTCCTGATGAACGGCAACAAGGAAGGCGAATCGCTGGCCGGCGGCTCGAAGAAACCCGAGTGCATCGTGACGGGCGGGGCGGCTTCCATTGCCGTGTCGTACCAGGGCAAGACCTATTACGTTTGCTGCACCGGCTGCCGCGACGCCTTCAACGAAAGCCCCGAGAAGTTCCTCAAGAAGAAGTGAACGATTCAAGTCCACCCGCGATTCAAGCCCACCCGTGGCAACGGTGGGCCTTTCACCCACCCAATATCGCCTGGATCGGCGCGCCCGTGCAGAGTATATATGGCTTGTCCTGGGTGTCCCGCAGTTCGAGCGTCGGGTCGATGCCCAGGGCCGCATACACCGTGGCAGCGATGTCCTCGGGGCCGACGGGGTGCTCGCGCGGGTAAGCCGCCGTGCGATCGCTGGAACCGTACACCGCCCCTCCCGGCACCCCCGCACCCGCGAAGAGCACCGTGTAGCAATACGGCCAGTGGTCGCGGCCGTTGTTCTTCGCCGCCCCCGCTCCGCTCGTAATTTGTCCGATCTTCGGCGTCCGCCCGAATTCCCCCATCACCACGACTAGCGTTTCCTTCAACAGTCCACGCTGATGCATGTCGGCCATCAGGCTCGAAAGGGCCCGGTCGAACGGCGGGCAGAGCGATTTCTTCATTAAACCGAAGTGGTCGCGATGCGTGTCCCAGGCCTGATCGATGCGGCGGCCCGTCATCACGGTTACCAGGCGAACGCCCGCTTCGATGAGCCGCCGGGCCAGGAGGAATGTCTGGCCAATATGGGGTAAGCCGCCGAACTTCCGCGCCTCGATGCGGCGATCGCTGCCCGGATCCTGCCCGTAGCGTTCGCGCAAACTCGACGGCTCGCGCGACAGGTCGAACGCTTGCCGCGTTTGCGGCGACGTGATGATCTCGATGGCCTTTTGTTGAAATACGCCCATGCGGTCAAGCGCGTGCGAGTCGCCGAGGCGGGCGAGGCCGCGGTCGAGGCTCTTGCGTAAGTCGTCGCGGCGGTGCAAGCGATCGAGCGGCACCCCGGGAAGCATCTCGAGCCCAGGCACTTGGTAATCCGGCAGGCTCGGGTCGCCGCCGACGAACGGGTCGTAGCGAGCCCCGAGGAACCCCGCCGATTGACCGGCAATGTCCACGCCGTTGTTCCACTGAAACTCGGGGAGGTGCACGAACGCCGGGATCGGTTGGGCGACGGGCCGCACCTTCGCTGCCACCGCTCCGAAAGTCGGGAAATTTTGTGGGCCGTCGGCGACCACCAGCTTCGACCCCTCGGCCGGGTACTTGCCCGTGAGCATGTAATACGCGCCGGCGTTGTGGTCGTTGACGCCGTGCCGCACCGACCGCACCTGGGCGAAGTGGTGCATTTCCTTGGCGGTGAGCGGCAGCAGTTCGCCGACAGTCAGGCCAGGTACGCTCGATTTGATCGGTTGGAACTCGCCGCGCACCTCGGCCGGCGCGTTAGGCTTCAGATCCCACATCTCGAGGTGGCTGGGGCCGCCGTCCATGAAGATAAGCAGGCACGACTTGGCCTTCGCCTTCGGCGAAGCCTTGGCATTCAAGAGTGCGGGCAAGCCGAGCGAACCGAGGGTGAGCCCGCCGACGCGGAGGAACTCGCGCCGCGCGGGGCCGGAGCAAAAATGAGTCGGTCGGCCGGTGAAGCGAAGCATCGACGGCTCGAAGGGAACAAAACCTGCCGCCTTGAGTCTACCCGTTGGGCCAATGACTGGCCAGGGAGGCATTCTTGCCTGTGCAAAAAGCTCGCACCGGCAAGAATGCCTGCGTTTCCTCACCTCAACTTGAACTGGTCCAGCATCGTGGCGAGCCGAAACGCCTTGCCCTTCATCTTGAACTTCACGCTCAACTGCCGGCCGCCCTGAATCGACAGGCCGATGGTGTCCTTGCCGGCCGGCGGCGAGTTCCCGAACGAATCCTTGATGAGCGCCTGCATCTCGTCCGGCTTCAGCTTCTTCTCGACGAGCGGCACCAGCCTGGCCAGCGCCACTTCGCCATCGAGCACCGGGGCGGCCGCCGGCGATGCCTTCAACCCCGCCTTCAGAAGCGCGCCCTCCGGCTCGATGCTCACCGCGATGCAGTCGTCCGACACCGCCATCCACCCCGTCCTTGTCCCGAACACTTTGTCGAAGTCGGCATCGTCTTCCTTCGCGACGAGCTTGTGCAGCGAGAACTTGCCGATCTTTTCGACGTCGAACGTAATTTCGGCAACGTTCGCCGGAACCATCGGAGCGTAGGCCTTGGCCACCTTTTCGAGTTCCCTGGCGTCGGTAATCATGGCGGCCGCCACCACTGAGTAGTGCTTGTTGGCGTCCGGCCCGGCGAGGGTTATCGCGAAATCGACGTTGCCGGCCTTGGCGGTCGCCGCCAGCGGTTCCAGGACGCGCCGCGCTGCTTCGCGGTCTCCGGCCTTGTCGATCGCGTCCTTCACCATCTGGTCGATCACCGGCTCGAACCGCTTCTTCAATGCTTCCGGCAGGCCGGCCTTGGAACTGAGGTGGGCCACCGGGTTCTTCACCGCGGCGATCGCCGCCGGCAGGCTCGTTCGCCCGGACAGACCGGAGAACGTCTTCGACAGGGCCGTGCCGTCCTTCGCCGTCACGGTCAGTTCGATGCGAAGATCATCGCTCTTGGGGTCAGCGAACGCCTTCAAACTGAGTTCCTTTCCGTCATCGAGAAGCATCTTGACGGCGCCGATCCCGGCATCTGTCGTCAAGGCCGCGACCTTCTTCTTAATCTCATCTTGCCCGGCCTGATTCTTCTTTTGCTCCTCCATCACCTTGTGTTCGAACTGGCCGAAGAACAACGTTTTCACTTCGGCGGGAATGCGGTCGAGGCGGGCCGCGATGGAAATCACGGCGCCATCATCCGCGGCGAAGAATGCCATCGGAGCCAGCAGTTTCTTGGCGTCCAGGTCCTTCGCGGTGCGGCCGATGTACAGGTAGCCGTTGGTAAAACGCAGGAAGAGTTCGTTGAGGAACGGCACAGCGGCCTTGGAAATGCCGTCGCCGACCTTTTCG
>DATNBQ010000203.1:0-3573 GCA_035571955.1 Urbifossiella sp.
CACCAAATCTGCGCCACCGTCCGGGCTCTTTACCTTCCACGACACTACCTTGCCGTTTTCCATTTTCGCCGCACCGAGCAACTTCCCGCGCCCGGTCTGCGTGAACAGATTCGACAGGTCTTGGGAGTTCAGTTTCGCAGCGGTCGGCATGACTCCTTCGCCGTAGATCGCTCGCTTCACGTCCGCTGGCCGCATTTCGTGCTCTTGACCATCCGGACCGCGAGCAACGACAACGCCGTGATCATCCGGTGAACCCGTGTCGCCGCCGACGCGCCGGACTTCGGTGTAGCCGAGGGCTTCGAGGGCCTGGTCGGCCTGGTCAATGGTGAGCCGGCGCGGGTCTTTCGGGACATTCAGCGGTTTGCCGCCAGGTGGGGAAGGCTTCTCGGGCGATACCGCCGCAGGCTCTTGCGATCTTGCCGCATCAACCCGTCCTTGCGCCCGCCCAGCGGCTTCCTCGGCCGCGAGGCTATCCGGCTTATCCCGCTGCCAATCTTCCATACGGTCGCGATGGGCAACCGCCGCGGCATCCTGTTCGCGGTCGATGTCGTCGGGGGGCTGAGCGGGCG
The DNA here is from genome assembly GCA_035571955.1 of Urbifossiella sp. Lineage (GTDB taxonomy): Bacteria > Planctomycetota > Planctomycetia > Gemmatales > Gemmataceae > Urbifossiella. The sequence continues at coordinate 570 of DATNBQ010000203.1, forward strand.
GTTTGATGTCGGCCGCCGCCCGCATTGCTTCGTCGCGCTCTTCCGGGGTCGGAGATTCCCCCTTCGGTGGCTTTGTGACATGCGCCGCCGCCGGCATGGGGATCGGCTTGGTTGCCGGACGGCCAATCGCATCCGGCAACTCGTCCGGGCGATCAATCGGCTGTACCGACTCGCGCTCGCTCGGGTTGTGGGGAACAGCCTCCTGATGCGGAATCGGCCCGATATGCCGAACGCTGCCAGTGTCCACGCGGCCAGGGCCGTGTTCACGGGCAACGATGTTCCGCTCCTTCATGCGGTCTTCGTGGGTCTTCTTGTCGCGCATCTTCACGCCGGCATCGCCAGCCCGCGGGCCACCGAACATTTCGTCCATGCCGAAACCGAAGCCATCGTCGGCCGCAGCGGCGTCCTTCATTTTCTTCAACGCCTCGGCGTTTTCCGCACTGCGGCTTTCGACGTGCTTGAGCAGCGCGTCCACCAACTCATGCTTGAGCTTGCCGAACGTTTTGTGTTCGAGCTCCCGGAGATTCTGCCGCACTTCATCGCGCGTGAGCGCGTGCAAGTGCTCGGCAAGCGCCTTGAGCTGTTTCGGCCGCACGGATGTGGGATCGGCGATGGCGAAGCGGTACGCCTTGCGAGCTTCCTCTCGCTTCGGTTCCATCGACGCTTTGTGCTCTTGCAAAACTTGCTTTGTCGTCTTCGGATGCGGCTCGCCGCGATCCTCGCGGCCCTGGTGCGCGAGTAGTCGCCGGGCTTGCTCGCCGTAGGCATGCGCCCCGGTGTCGGAGTTGGTGGCGCGCGACTTGGATTTCGGGGACGGGTCGGAGAACCAGCCGAAGGTTTTGAGGGGCTGTTGACCCCTCAGCAGCCGCGAGATTTGCGGCAGTTCATTCCGCAGTTCCTCGCGAACATCCGGATGGTCGAGGTCGTCCGGATCAATCCACGCAAGGCTCTCGCTTTGCTCGCGCGGATTCGCTTCGATAATCTTCGATTCATCGGGAACCTCTGTGAAAAACAAAGTGTAGCCGTTCGGGGCGGTCCATCGATCCTGCGGCTTCTGAACGCCACGGCCAGCATCGAAGACATGGCCAGTCTCCTCGCACCATTCGCGGAACGCGGCTTTCTCCGGCGACTCCCCGACCTTGATATGACCGCCAGGAAACTCCCATTTGCCGGCCGCCGGATCATCAGGCGAGTCGGCCCGCTGGAGCATGAGCAATCGGCCCGTATCCGCAGCGCGAACGGCCAAGCCCGCGACCTTTGGCGTATCTGAACGGGCATCCGCCGCGAACATCGAGAACCGCTTCACGAGCCCCGCAAACGCCTGCGTCCCCACCATCCCTTGCGTGCCGCCCTCGCGGTCCGCCATGAACTCCGCTAACTCTTCCGGGTCTGCGCCCATTTCGGCGAGGCGGTCCACAGCCTGATGATCGCCGTCGATCTTGGCCTGGAGCATGGCCGCGATGAGTTCGGGGGGGACTGTGGGGGCGTCGTCATCGTTCCCAGCATTGTCGTCAGAGCTCGGCGCGGCGGCTGTGGCAGGGGGCGATTGGGTTTCGCTCGATCCACCGCCCGCGGGCGCTACATTCGGCGTAGCGCCGCCACCACCCGGCAACTTGGGTGCAGGCGAGCCGCTGTCATCGGGGCCCCCAGGCGACGCACCAGGACCCCCGCTTGCCCCCGCCGGACCGCCAGGGGGCGGCGATTCCGGCACACCGGGTTGACCAGCCCCGCCCGCGCCCGGCCCCCCTTGCGGCCCCTGCGATGCAGCCAATGCCTGAGCGTCCAGCGGGTCGTTCGGGTCCGCCGGCTTCGCATTCGCCGTTTTGAACCAGAGCTTGCTCGACACCTTCCGCCCGGAATCCTCCACGGCCTTGAGTACGTCCAACCGATCCTTCACCCACTCCATGTCCACATTGGCCAGCGTTGCAATCGGCATCCCCACATCCGGCGGGAAGTTCGGCTCCATGAGCCTCGGGATGAGCCAGCGATTGATCGATAGACAAACTTCCTCCGCGATGAGCTGTTCAATCGGATCGCTGCCCGTTTTCTTCGAGGTCTCCGTGTCGTGGCGAACATCACCGCCCTTGTTCGATGACGGTTGGGATGGCGTGGATGAGCCGCGGACTGCGAAAAAGATGTCTTCGCTCACCTTATCAATCATGGCTTCGAAGCCGCTGATTGCCGCGGCCGCCGCCATGTTCAACACGGTAATTTCGTCTTCCTTCCCCGTCACCGCCCAGCCAGTTCCCTGAATGTCCTTCAACGCCGCTTCCAACATGGCCCGCTGATTCGGGTCGTCCACCTTGCCGTGCATGTACGGCAGCGAATACCGTTTCAGCGCCACGTACCAGACCTGGTACGCCTCACGAAACAGCCGCACGGCCCGCTCCGCCGGCTGTACGTCCGATTGGCCGAACGGATTCCCGAATAGCGGCTTGTTCGCGTACCAGACGAACTTCTCGGGCTTGTAGTCCTGGATGCCGCGGACGAGATTCACCAGCCCGTAGATATTCCGGAAGGTATCAAGCTGAACCTTCAAGAACGGCTCGGTATTCAGACTCCGGATATGCTCCAGCCCCCACTTATTCTGGAACCGCCCGTGCCGAATCGGCCGCATCTTGATTTCGTTTACCGCCCATCCGAAGATGCATCCCGGCCGGAGTAACGAGACAATCAGCGTTACCCACGACTGGTTGCTCGTCTTGATCGCGGAGTCGATGAACTGCGCCGCTTCCACGTCCTGCGGGCGGTCCTCGTCCGCCGCCGTAATGGTAATCTCCTGAGTCGCGATGGATGCAACCTTGCCCTCGATGGCCGCGTTGAGCCGAGGCTCTTTTTTATAAAGGCCGAAGTAAACCGAACGCACCTCGGGTGAATCGCCGGCAATGGGGTCGAGGTCGCCGGGGCTGTACCACGGTTGCGGCCAAATTTGTTGCAAGACTTCATCGACGGAGAGATGCATCCCCGTGGGCTGCGGGAATGACGGGGTGATACCGAATGCGGA
>DATNBQ010000204.1:0-7900 GCA_035571955.1 Urbifossiella sp.
GGGAACGGGCCCCTTCTGAAAATGCAGCAAACGATGTTCGACGTATAACACGGGATTGTCGTCGCGAATGGCAGCGATGAGGCATCCCTTGGCATCGTACGGCGTGGACGGCGCCACCACTTTGATGCCCGGCACATGCATGAATATCGAATGCAGGCCTTGCGAATGCTGGGCGCCCTGGCCCCAACTTTTGCCGATCATCGCCCGTACGACTAACGGCACATGGACTCGGCCGCCGTACATGTAGCGGCTCTTGGCGGCGACGTTCACCAGTTGGTTCATCGCCAGCGTCAAGAAATCCATGCGGATGTGAACGTGAACGGGGCGGAGGCCGGCGAGCGCCATGCCGATGGCGGCGCCGGTCATTGCATCCTCGGAGAGCGGCGTGCCGAAGACGCGCTCGGGGCCGAAGCGTTCAAGAAGGCCGCGCGTCGTTCCCTGGATCGCTTTCGGGTCGTCCACATCCAGACCGAAGACGACCACCGATTCGTCGCGGAGCATCTCTTGCTCGGCGGCTTCGCGGACGGCGTCCACGAACGACAGCGTTCGTTCCGCGGCCTCGCGCGAACGCTTCGGCTCAGCGCGAACTTGCGGCGAAGGCATCCGCATCCTCCCGATAGATATCCGTCATCAGTTCGTCGGCGTCCGGGAACGGGCTCGCCTCGGCGAACGCGAACGCCTCGGCGATTTCCGACTCGGTTTCTCGCTCGATGGCGGCTCGAACGCGCGTGGGAAGTTCGGCGGCCAGACGAGTTACGGGATCGGCGGCGATCCACGCTTCCATTTCCGATTCATCGCGGAAGCCGAGGTGAAAATCGGCGCCGGGACCTACGTGCTCGCGCCAGCGGTATGTGTGCACTTCGAAGAACCACGGACCACCGCCGGCGCGAAGCTTGCCGACCACTTCCGAGGTGCGGTGAGCGAGAGCGAGGAGATCGCTGCCATCGAGTCGCTCGGCGGGAAGACCGAACGCCTCTGCGCGAGCGCGAATATCCGGCTTCCCCTGGCGGCGGGCTTGCGATGTATGGATCGCGTAGCCATTGTTCTCGCAGACGAACAAAATGGGAAGTTTCTTGAGCACGGCGAAGTTGAGCGTTTCGGCGAATACGCCTTCCTCGGTGGCGCCGTCGCCGAAGAAGCTGACGACGATGGGGCGTTCATCGGGCTTCTTGACGCGGAGTGCGTAAGCAAAGCCGGCGGCATTGGCGATCGTGGTTCCGACGACGGCGGACATGCCCATCACGCCGGCCTCGGGGTCGATGAGGTGCATCGAGCCGCCCTTGCCCTTCGTGCAGCCGGTCGCCTTGCCGTACAGTTCGGCCACCATGCTGTTCAGGTCGCCGCCCTTGGCGAGGTAGAGGGCGTGGCCGCGATAGGTGCCGAATACCACATCGTGCGGCTTGAGCGCCGCGCAGATGCCGACCGAGACGGCTTCCTGACCGATGGAGAGGTGAACGGGGCTCTTGATCTTGTCGGTAGCGTAAACGCGGGCCACTTCTTCTTCGACCCGGCGAACACGATAAAGCGAACGGTAAAGACTGGCGGTACGCGAAGCCGTAAGCGGCTTTTTCAACTTCGCGAGTTGTTGGTAAGTTTGTTCGATCCCTGCGCGGAGCGGCGTCTTCGGTTTCCAGCCCATGCCGAGCAAGGCCGACGAATCGAGCGCCTTGAACGGCGCGCCGTCGGGTTTCGTGGAATCGAACGCAAGTTGGCCGCGGAAACCGACCACCTCGGCGATGGTGCGGGCCGCTTCCGCAATGGTCACATCAGTGCCGCCGCCGAGATTGATCGGCGCTTCGCCTTCGTACTTTTCCATGACGAAAAGGCAGGCATCGGCGAGATCGCGCGAGTAGATGAACTCGCGGCGCGGCGAACCGCTGCCCCAGATGGTAATCTCGCGATCGCTGTCCATCTTCGCTTCGTGCAGGCGGCGAATCAGCGCAGGGATCACGTGGCCGCTGGCGGGATCGAAGTCGTCGTGCGGGCCGAAGCTGTTGGCCGGGAATGCGGTGATAAAGCGGCAACCGTACTGACGGCGATACGCCTCACACAGCTTCCACCCGGCCAGCTTTGCCATCGCGTACGCTTCGCTGGATGGTTCGAGTAGTCCCGATAGCAGCGATTGTTCGCGGAGCGGTTGCGGCGCTTCCCTCGGATAGGCACACGAACTGGCCAGATAAAGCAGCTTGGTCGTGCCGAAGCGGTGGGCCGCGTCGAGCACGTTAGTGATCGTTCGCAGATTGTCGAGCATCAAGTCGGCGGGCCGTTCGCGGTTAAGGGCGATGCCGCCGCTCTTGCCGCCGACGAGGAAGACGAACTCCGGCCGCTCTCGTTCGAAGAATGCACTGACCGCGATCGTATCGGTAAGCGGTTGGTCGAAGCACAGGACATTCTCGAAGCCGCGTTCGGGGAGCAGTTCATGTATTGCCGCGCCGATGAGCGTGTCGCCGCCGGCCACGAAGACGCGCGAATGCCGGTTCATGAGGCCTCCGCGAACGTGGTCTGAAGTTCCTTGAATGGAAAGGCGGTGCGATCGCGGGCCTTCTCGGCTTCGAGGTAATCGACGCCCGGTTCGTAAAAGATGATCTGGCTGCCGCCGGTTTCGAATTCGAACGGCACGTGGATGCGGGCCAGTGCGTCGAGGATAGCGGCGTGGCGATCGGGCGGGGCGAAGAGAAGGAGGAAGCCGCCGCCGCCGGCGCCGGTGAGTTTGCCGCCGATGGCGCCAGCGGCTCGAGCCTTTTCGTAAAGCTCATCCACTTCGTCGTTGGAAACGAGGCTGCTCAAGCTGCGCTTGGCTTGCCACGCTTCGTGGAGCAGGTCGCCGAACGCCAGGATGTTCATGCCGCTGGCGAGCACGTCGATGCTTTCGTCGACGAGTTCCTTCATGATGCGAAGCTGGCGGCGGCGGCTCTCGATGCGCTGTACATAGCTCTTGGCCACGTCGGCCGCGGTGCGGGCGATGCCGGTGTAGACGAGCAGCAAATGCGAACGCAGTTCGGCGAGCCGCCCTGGCGGCAGGACCAGTGGGCTCGCCTCGATTTCGCCATCGGGCTGGAAGCGCAAGTGACGGAAGCCGCCGTGGGCCGCCATCGCCTGATCCTGCGAACCGACGGTTTCCTGCAGCACGTCTTGCTCAATGTGGATCGCTTCGCCGGCAAGTTGTTGCTTGGTGGCCATCTCGCCGCGGAGCGCGTGCAGGGCGTTCAGCAGGCAGACGGTGAAAGCGGAACTGGATCCCATGCCGCTGCGGGCGGGCAGGTCGCCGTCGTGGTGAAGTTCGACGCCGCGTTCGATCTTCAAGAAGCGGAGCGTTTCACGGACGGTCGGGTGAGTAATCTGTTCGACCGACTCGCAGGTCTCGATTTTGCGATAAACGACGCGGAGGCGATGTTCGAAGAACGGCGGCAGGTAGCGGCAGGTGAGATAGCAGTATTTATCGATGGTGGTGGCGAGAACCGCGCCGCCGTGGTGGCGATACCAGCCGGGGTAATCGGTGCCGCCGCCGAAGAACGACAGGCGATAAGGGGTCCGGCAGATGATCATTCCATGATCCCTGGCGCGGGCCTCCGTGGCCGCGCTGGTGCACCCGCAAAGAATCCGTGGACCGGAAGATTCCCAGAATCGGGGCCGGCCTGTCAAGCCGGATTGAGCCCCTCGAACAGGGTCGTACCCAGGCGAACCAAGGTGGCGCCTTCTTCCACGGCCATTTCGTAATCGTTGCTCATTCCCATGGAGAGATGCGGCAGCGGCAAGTTCGTCAATGAGCGGAGTCTGTCGCGGTGTTCGCGGAGCTCGGCGAAAGTGGGCCGGCAATCGCGCGGGTCGGCCAGCGGCGCGGCCATTGTCATCAAGCCCTGCACCGTCACACCCGTCAGTGCCGCAAGTTTCTCGGCGAGCGGCGGAAGTTCCTCCGGCCGAAAGCCGCCCTTGCTCGCCTCCCGGCTGCAGTTCACTTCCAACAGCACGGGAACGGGCGGTCCCCGCTTCTTGCCGAACGCCTCGAGTGCATCGAGCAACCGCGGGCTATCGACGGAATGGATGAGCGCCGCGAGCGGCACGGTGCGGTCGAGCTTGTTGCGCTGCAAGTGGCCGACGAGATGCCAGCGGGCCTGGGGAATCGCGGCGGCCTTCTTCCACAGTTCCTGCGGCTTGCTCTCCCCGAGTTCGGTTAAACCCAGGTCGAACGCGAGTTGTGCGACCACCGACGAGACGGTCTTGGTCACTCCGACGATCGCGACCTCTTCCGCCGCGCGGCCGGAGCGGCGGCACGCTGCGGCCACTCTCGCCCGCGCCTCCGCGATGCGTTTCTCCAATATCGTGGCAATATCGACGCTCATGGGCATCACCCCGGCGGCCAGGTGAAGTCGCGGCCGCCGAGCAGGTGCAAGTGCAGATGCGGCACCGTTTGCCCCGCCCCCTCCCGGCAATTGACGACAATGCGATAGCCGGTCGAAAGCCCCAGTTGTTTGGCTAGCTTCGCGGCCACGACGTGCAGGTGCCCAATGAGCGGCGCATCTTCTTCGGTGATGTCGTCGTGCGTGCGGATCTCTTTCTTGGGAATAATGAGCACGTGCACGGGCGCTTTCGGCCCGATGTCGTGGAACGCGATGCAGCGATCGTCTTCGTAGGCGATCTTCGCGGGAATCGATTTGTCGATGATCTTGAGGAAAATGTTATCGGCAAGCATGGCCATGGCGCTTTCACGATTGTGCGCTGCGAGTGTGGGCCTCAGCCCTCTGATTCTTGCGAGTCGAAAGAATCAGGGGGCTGACGCCCCCGCTCGCCAGGATGGTTGTCATTCTACGGCTTAAAAAGCGTTCTGCATGCCGAACCAGAGTTGCACGGGCGTGCTGTCGTTAATCGTCTTGGCGATGTCGAACCGGAAGGTCGCCCGTTCGATGAAACTGAAGATGGCGACATGCACGCGCAGGCCGCAGCCGACGACCGGCCACTTCCCTGCCATTCGCATAAAGGTCGCCGAAATCGTAGAAGCCCGCGAACCACAACCTGCGGTCCCTGGTCCGCTGCCGACATCCCCGATCGGGCACAGGTGCTGGACTTGCGCCGCCGCCTGCACCTCGCCGAGAATCGATTGAACTTGGCTCGCCGAAAGCCCCGCTTGAGAGCGACTCCTTTGTTGTTTTCCGCATCGAAAGCGAGATAAATCTTCTTGATACGCTTTCCTAGCTCGATCGCATCCTTTCCGATTCTTGGAATCGTATACTGCGGGACGCACCTGACCCACAAGCGGCCCTGTTGGTCAAGCTAGTGCCCGGCTCCGACATGTAGCGAATAGAGCAGACTTGATTGAAAGGAATGCACTTTGCCGCCATGGGCAACCGGTTCTGTTCAGGCGGCGATCCGATCCATCGCCTGGAAGATGGCTTCGTACTGGCGTTCGACGGTGTGCTTTTCAACGATCTGAAGCGCGTGAATTAAACCAGGAACGTAGAAGAGCATGGTAAGGCCGGCGTTCTTGGCGGCCTGGGACGGCGTGCCGGAGGCGAGGACGGCGAGGGGCGGGCAGACGATGGCGAGTAGCGAACGCATGACGGGTCTCCTGGGAAGCCGGGCCTCCTTCCCCATTAAAAGACACTGTAACCTGCGATTATTAACAGCCGCTGATAGTCGGTGTTGCGCGAGTGTTACCGATGCTTCCTCTCTAGAACGACGCTTCTCGGAGTACGGCATTGCAGCGAGTGAGTCAGGCACAAAGCAATACCAGGCGGCAGCCTGTTCCTTACAGACGGAAAAGTCGAGGCTTCGGATTGCCGCAAGCCGCGAAGGCGCTGTAATGTCGCGCCTGCATGATCGCTCCAGCTTGCCACGACCGCCTTCGCACCGAGCCGCGCCGCGAGTTCTGGCACGGCATGTCCGTGTGCGTTCTCGGCGGCACGGGCTTTCTCGGTTCGCATCTCATCGAACGGCTGCTGCACCACGGCGCGCGAGTCCGCGATCTGTCGCTACTCCCGAGCGATCGCCGTGCCATCCGGCATCCGGGGATGGAATATCGCGTCGGCGACGTGCGAAACGCCGGGGATGTGCGCGGTGCTGTCGCCGGGGCACGCGTCGTCTTCCTCGCGGCCGGTTCGGTGGCGATCGGCCGCACGGCACGAAGTGCGTTGGATGCCCACCGCGACGGCGTTCGCCGCGTTCTCGACGCCCTTCCCGCCGATACCCGCCTCGTACTCACTTCCAGCGTCGTCGCGGTCGGCGCGACTCGATCGCATCGAACTCTCGATGAATCGGCGAAGTTCACTCTCGACCGGTTAAACGTTGGCTACGTTCACGCCAAGCGGGCCGCGGAGGTGGAAGCGCTTTCAGCCGCGGCGAACGGCCGCGATGTCGTCATCGTGAACCCGGGTTATCTTTTTGGACCGGGCGATCCGGGGCCGTCCGTCATGGGCCGCTATTGTTTGCGCGTCTGGCGGGGCAATGTTCCCTTCGTCGCGAAGGGCGGCATCAACGCGGTTGATGTTCGCGATGTTGCGGAGGGGCATCTGCTTGCGGCGGAACATGGCCTGAGCGGCCGTCGCTACATTCTCGGCGGCGAAAACCTCACTCATCGGGAACTGGCCGTGGCGCTGGCTCGCGCTGCCGGTCGGCGCCGGCACTTCCCCCGAATTCCGCAGTGGCTGTTCGCCGGCCTGGCCGCGGCTTGCGAAGTTCACGGCCGCATCGTGGGCAAGGAACCATTCCCCTCGCTGGAAACCGCCCGTGTCGGCCGTCTGTACTGGCACTTCTCTTCCGACCGGGCGAAGCACGAACTCGGCTATCGGCCGCGGCCCTTTCGTGAAACCGCGGCGGACGCCTTCGCCTGGCACCAGGCGCACACCCGCGTGACGCCGCGCGGCCTCAACCGCTGGCTCTTCCCGACAACCCCAGTGCGGACCACCGTATAATTGCTCGATGCTCACTTCCAGCGAACTGCGCGATCAGGAGGCCGTCATTCGCCAGGGCGGCGGCGCGAAGGCCATCGACCGCCAACACGCCAAGGGCCGCCTCACGGCGCGCGAACGCATCGCCAAGTTGCTCGACGCCGATGCCGCTTGGACGGAACTCGGCCTGTGGGCCGGCTGGGGACTGTATGCCGAGTGGGGCGGCGCGCCGTCGGCCGGAGTGGTCACGGGCATCGGTTCAATCGCCGGCCGCCGCGCGATGATTATTGCCAACGATGCCACGGTGAAGGCCGGCGCGTTCTTTCCGATGACGTGCAAGAAGGTGCTGCGGGCCCAGCGGATCGCGATGGAGAACCGCTTGCCGCTCGTTTACCTCGTCGATTCGGCCGGCGTCTTCTTGCCCCTTCAAGATGAGGTCTTTCCGGATGAAGACGATTTCGGCCGCATCTTTCGCAACAACGCCGTGATCTCGGCGGCAGGCATTCCGCAGTTCGCCGCGATCATGGGGAACTGCGTCGCCGGCGGCGGCTACCTGCCCGTGCTTTGCGATACGCTGCTCATGACCGAAGGGAGCGGCTTGTACCTCGCCGGGCCGGCCCTGGTGAAGGCGGCCATCGGCCAGGTCGTCGATCACGAGGCGCTCGGCGGCGCCGCCATGCACGCCGGCATCAGCGGCACCATCGATTACCGCGAAAAGGACGACGACGCGTGTCTCGTGCGCCTCAAGCGACTGATGACACTGGCGAGCGGGGGACGTGAGTCCCCTGTTTCTCCAGTGGAATCAGGGGGCTTACGCCCCCCGCTCGCCAGTGCGGAAGGCGAATACGATGTCCGCGATTTGCTCAAATGCCTTCTCGATGACGCTCCGTTCGACGAGTACAAGGCCGAGTACGGCCAAACGCTCGTCTGCGGCTACGGCAAACTCGGCGGCATTCCCATCGGCGTCGTCGCCAATCAGAGGAAGCGCGTCAAGCCCGCCGACGGCCCCCTGCAGATTG
>DATNBQ010000205.1:0-10875 GCA_035571955.1 Urbifossiella sp.
ATCCCGCCCATCCCGCGTTCGATTCCAACGGAAAGCCGATCTGCGACTGGCGGCGGCGTTTCTTCCTTCGCGGCGACGGAACTCCCTTCAATCCGCAAACTGATAACATCAATGCGATCCTGTTCAGCACGAGCGCCGGCCACACATTAAATGCCATCACAACCACACTGATATCGGGTTTCACAATTAGTAATTGTCCCGGTTACTATCGGCTCAATTACAAGGCCATCATCGCCTGGCTCAAGAGCGGCCCGCAAACTCTGCCCACCAATCTCCGTTCCGGCCGCATTCTCTATTATTCGACAATGCCTGCCGATCTCACCAATGGCTCCGCCGGCGACGCCAACGATATTATGTTTTGGCGGGAATACATTCACTTCATCTTCGGCGTCGATTCGTTCGACAGCACGAAGGCCCCAATTAGCCGCAATCCTTCGGCCCGAATTGAACTGAGCATTCCGACGTTTATGTACGATCCGAAGTATTATCTGGCGGGCGTTGAATCGCGATTTCCATTTGGCTCGTTTTCCATCACCCAGCCCGCGGCCTACGATCCGGATGGCAGCGGCCCAATGCCCGCGAACCCCAAACCCTACATGGGCTACACGGACAACGTCAACCGTCCGCGGATGCACTTCTGGTTCGGGCCGCAAACGATGGTACAATTCTTGAAGTGCATGGGAGAAGTCCGGCCTTGGTGGTCCGGCGCGATGCACGAGAGCCAGTGCTGGCAACTCAAAGTCGCCGTGAATTCCGTGCTCGACGACATTCGCAAAAACCACCCGAACGATTACTGCGGCATCGCGGGCTTCGCGGTGCGCAACGCGACTAAACCATTCGACGCGCCGCTCGCTCCGATGGGACAAGATTGGTACACGCTCAAAAATGTACTTTTCTTCCCCAAGGCCACGGTAGCGGATATGAAGGCGAATTCCCCGGATCAACGGACGACCAGTTCCACCGTGGAAACCCGCCCCTATACATCGGCATTCGACAATAACTCCGACTCGATTCCCAATGGGAAAGGGGGCACCGATGCTAATACGGGGTTGGCCACGGCATTCAACATGTTATCGAGTTCGCCGACGCTACTGGCCACCGGGAACTATGGATCGGGGGGACGCAAAGGGGCCGCAAAGTTAGTGATCTTTGAAACGGACGGTCTCCCAAGTGCCGATCCTAATTGGAAAATCGGTGGTTTGGGCTTGGACACAAACTACCAATTACTCAAAAATGGCATTCCGACCAAGTGGGCCGGCGATCCCTCGCTGAATCAGTGGGCGCAACCCGCAGTCCAAGTTGTGCAAAACATCGTCGCGCCGGTATCCACGAGCGGGCAAAGCGGCTTCAGCTTGCCGAACGCGCCGGCCCGCGTCTACGCCATCGCGTTCGGCGACATCTTCAACGGCTTCGATACCGGGTCGATAAGCACGGAAGGCGCGAACGCCTTGCAGTTCCTGCTTCGCGTACAGCAAGTCGGCAACACTTCGCCCAGCACCGCAACAAGTCTCCCCGCCGAGCAAATCATTACTGGTTCTTACGACGTGCGAATTGCCAATCTCAAGAGCGCCCTGGAACGCATCGCCCAGAACGGCGTGCAGGTGACGTTGATCGAGTGACCCGTAGCATATTGGGCGAGCCGGAAGCGCGAGCAACCGGAGCAACCTGGCGAGCCGGGAGCGTGAGCGACCGGAGCGGAGAACCATGCTACACGCAATGATCATGGCGGGCGGCGGCGGCACGCGGTTCTGGCCGCGGAGTCGCGACAAGCGCCCCAAACAGTTCCTGTCGTTTTCCGGCGACCGCACGCTTTTGCAAGAAACCGTCGACCGCATTTCCGCCCAGGCGCCGCCGGAACGCACCTGGGTCATCACCGGCGCGGCCTACGCCGACGAGACGCGCCGGCAACTTCCCGAACTTGCCGCCGATCACATCATTGGCGAACCGTGCCGCCGCGACACCGCCCCGTGCGTCGGCCTCGGCGCCGCACTCATCGCCAAAAATGATCCGGACGCCACCCTCATCGTGATGCCGGCCGATCACGTGATTGAACCGGTGCAGGAGTTTCGCCGGGCGGTGCATGCCGCGGATCAATTCGCCACCGACAATCCCGGCTCACTGTTGACGTTCGGCATCCCGCCGACATTTCCTTCCACGGGCTATGGCTACATTCGCGTCGGAGCGAGCGCCGGCTCGCGGCAAGATGTGCCCGCCAGCCGGGTCTCGGAGTTCAAGGAGAAGCCGGACGCCGAGACGGCCGAGCGCTATGTGGCGAGCGGCGAATACCTCTGGAACAGCGGCATCTTCGTCTGGAAACCGGCCGCGATCCTCGGCGAGTTGCAAGCCCGCCAGCCGGACATCCATGCCGCGGTGAATCGCATCGCCGCGACTCACGGCTCGCCTTCTTGGCAAGAGACGTTCCGCGCGGAGTTCGAGGCGCTGCGGGGAATCAGCATCGATTATGCGGTAATGCAGGATGCCGCGGCGGCAGGCAAAGTGCTTGTACTCCGGGCGCCGTACACCTGGGACGACGTGGGAAGCTGGTTGGCGCTCGAACGCCGCAACGCCCAGGACGCAAACCACAATACCGTCCAGGGCCTGCACTGCGGCGTCGATACCTCCGAATGCGTGATCGTCTCGGACGACGACCACCTAATCGGCACGCTCGGAGTGGAGAAACTCATCATCATCCGCCACGGCGACGCGACTTTGGTGACCACGCGCGACCGCGAATCGGACGTGAAGAAGCTCGTCGATGCCATCAAGGCGAAGGGCCTGGGGCGGTTCTTGTGACGGCACGGCCCTCTTGCAGGCCGCCGCAACTACCGGACATGCCCCGAAATCGATAAACAACGTTAACGCCGCTGCCGCCTTGCCACGACCCGCGACGCCCCGCTCATTCCATGCCGAAATCCGCCCTGGCCGATGACGATCGCGATCTGGCGCGGGCCGGTTACCTCCCGCAGTTCCGTCGCCGGCTCGGCAGCTTCGCCGCATTCGCGGCCGGCTTCTCCTACCTTTCGATCCTTACCGGCATCGTCCAGAACTTTCACCTCGGTTACCGCGAAGCCGGCCCGGCCTTCTTCTGGACCTGGCCCGCGGTGTTTGCCGGTCAGTTCTGCATGGCCCTCTGCTTTGCCGATCTCGCCCGCCGCTACCCGCTCTGCGGCGGGGTCTATTCCTGGGCCGGCCGTGCCGGTTCCCCCGCACTGGGATGGCTCATCGGCTGGGTCTATCTGGCCTCGCTCATTGTCACCCTGGCAGCGGTCGCACTGGCGTGGCAAATCACGCTGCCGGTCCTCTGGTCCGGGTTCCAACAGTTGGAAACGCCGGCGAGTAACGCCGCCGCTCTGGGCATCGTGCTGATCGCTCTCAGCACGTTCATCAACGTTCTGGGAACGCGGTGGCTCGCGCGGTTGATGACCGTCGGCGTCGTGATCGAACTCTTCGCCGCCGTGGCATTGATCGTCTTGTTGGCCGAACGCGCCATTCGCGGCCCCGCCGTTGTATTGGAAGTTCGAGCCGGTGCGGCCACGGATGGATTCGGCGCCATCGGACCGTTTCTCGCCGCGGCGGTGATGGCGGCCTACGTGATGTATGGCTTCGACGCGGCGGGCACCCTTGCGGAAGAGACCGTCGATCCGCGGCAGCGGGCGCCGCGGGCCATTCTCCAGGCGCTACTGGCGGCCGCCGTGCTCGGTGCGCTTCTGTTGATCGCTTCCCTGGCGAGTGCCCCGGACCTCGCCGACCCGCGCCTCGCCGACTCGGCGGGCGGGCTGCCGTATCTCATCGTGCAAGTGCTGGGGGAGCCGGCGGGGAAAGCGTTCGTCGGGGCGGCGGCCCTGGCCGCGTTCATCTGCACGCTTGCCGTTCAGGCGACCACGGCCCGGATTCTGTTCGCGATGGCCCGCGACCGGGCCGTGCCGTTCGCTACCCAGTTGGCTCGAATTCACCCAGAACGCCGGACACCTCACATCGCCGCCGTGGCTGTCGGTATCGCCGCCGCCGCCCTGCTTCTGTTCAACATGAACTTCGAACACTTGATGACGGCCATCGTCTGCGTCAGCATTGTCTGGTCGAACCTGGCTTATTTGCTCACCGCTGGCGGAATGCTGGCGAATCGACTTCGCGGCCGCGTGGCGGGAAGCGACACGTACCTCGGTCGCTGGGGACTGCCGGTGAACGTGGCGGCGGTTGCGTGGGGCGTCGCACTGATCGTCAACATTGGTTGGCCGCGCGCACGGCTCTACGGATCGGAATGGTACGAACGGTATGGAGCGCTGCTCGACACCGGCGTGCTTTTGATTGCTGGGGCGGTTGTTTACCGGTTGATGCGGCGAGGGGGTGCCCAATGAATGGGGCGTCGCCTCCCGTCTCGCGCGTCCGAAGGTGCCTCGGCTGGGCCGTCCACGCCTACACGGGGTCTGGGTTGCTGCTTGCGGCGGCGGTCGCATCGCTCTTGCTGCAAGCGGAGCGAACGGACCAGACCTATCGCAACTGCTTCTTGCTCATGCTCGCGGCCGTGATCGTCGATGCCACGGATGGCGCCCTGGCCCGAGCCGTCCGCATCGCGGAAGCGGTCCCCGGGTTCGACGGCCGCCGCCTCGACGACCTGATCGATTTTCTCCTTTACACCTGCCTGCCGCTGCTCTTGATCGACCGGGCGGGGCTGCTTCCTGAGCAGTGCCGGTGGGTGCTGGTCGCGGCCCTGGTCGCCAGCGCCTATGGCTTCTGCCAAGCGGATGTCAAAACCGAAGACGGCTCGTTTCTCGGCTTCCCGTCGTACTGGAACCTTGCCGCGTTCTACCTGTTCGCGCTGCCGATTCAAGGCGCATGGGCCGTCGGCTTGATTCTGGGATTGGCGGTACTCACGTTCGTCCCCAGCCGCTATCCGTACCCGACGCGGCCGGGGCGGTTGAACCGCTTCTTGCTCTTGCTCAGCGTTCCCTGGACGCTGTGGCTCGCAGCGGCTCTGATCTTCAATTGGGATGAAGCATCGTTCCGCGCGATGGTCCGGGCATCGACGGTTTACCCGGCCATCTACCTCGGCTCAGCCTGGGCAATGTCGCTCTACCGCTCCGCCCGGAACGCGGGCGGGCGGAGGCCAGTCCGATAGCGGCGCATCGGCTCAACTCAACGGCGCGGGGAGGTTCGTCGCAGGGCCTTCCACCGCGTCGAGGCCGTCCATCACCCACACGCCGCCGGTGATCGTGATCGCGATGATCCCGTCGCCGTTGGCGTCGTGGCCGCCGTCGAGTTCATACGAACCGAACGGCGTCGCCGTCGTGTTCACCGTCACCGGCGTCGGGTTCCCTTCGATCGACAGCGTGATTCCCTGCCAGTTCTGGTACGAGTCGCCGATATAAACGCGGGCAGTCGCGGTATCGCCCGGCGTCACGGCCAGCGCGAACGTTCCCGAATTCGTACCGAAATCGCCGTCGCGGAAGAGCGATACCTGGTTCGCCGAAAGCGTGCCGGGCATGCTCGCCGTCGTGCGCTCGAACTCGCTGACCGAGGTTTGCCAGCCGTAACCGGCCGACGGGCTGAACGCCTGCGCGGCCCGCACCGAGGTAAAGCCCGGCGCGGTATCGACGGACGAGCCGTTGAAATCGAGGCGGATGCCCGCGGGAGTGAGCAGGTTGGCCGCGGGCGGCGGCGGCGGGGGCGGAGGCACGACCGGCGGCGGGCTGACAGCCGCCGGCAGGTTACCCGTCGTCGCCACGTCCATCCCGCTCGCCACCCAGATGCCGCCGTTGACCGTGATGTTCAGGATGCCGTCGTTGTTCGTATCAGCGCCGGAGAGCGTGACGTAGCTGAAGCGATCGTTGACGGGATCGACGACAACGGGTCCGGAGCCGCCTTCCGCGGAGATGGTGATGCCGCTCCACGGGGCGTACGGGTCGCCGACGTAAACGCGGACGTCGCGCGAACTTCCCTTGGTGACCGCGACTTCGAAGGTGCCGGAACCGGAGCCCCAGGCGCCGTCTTCGAACAGGGCCGTCGGCGTGCCGCCGGTGCCCGCGCCGCGATCGTAACCGTTGACGGCCGTTTGCCAGCCGAAGCCCGCGGTCGGGTTAAATACATCGGTCGGCTGCACGCCGGTGTAGCCGGCCAGGGTCGGCGACGATCCCGAATTGAAATCGAATTGCTGCACGATCACCGGCGGTGAGGCGGGCGGCGGCGGCGACGTTACCACGCCTTGATAGTTCTGCGTGAACGCGCCGAGCGCCGCTCCCGTCGTGCCCGTAATCGCGATCGTGCCGAACAGATCGTTGGCGGACGACGATGGCGACGTGAGGGTGAACGTCGCGTGCCCCGTGCCATCCGCTTGCACCTGGATGCCGGTGTACGTCGCGCTCGCATCCGCCGAGGTAATCGTGCCGAACGGCGTCGCGGTCGTGCCGAAGGTCGAAGTCACGGTGAGCAGCGCGTTGGGCACGGCCCCGACGATCGAATAAGTCGTCGAGGTGGTTCCGTCGGCGAGCACGGTTCCCGGCAGAGCGGTCGCGGTGAACGGCGCCCCGGTGCCGGTCGAAGTGCCGGCGTAGGCGATGCCGTTGAGCGACAGCGCTTGCTGAATGCCCGGAGTGGCCGGCGGCCGTCCCACTTCCGGCCGCACTTCCAACGCTTGCAAGGTCCAGAACGCGTTCGGGTGGGTGTTGCTCGTGCCGAACCGCAGCCGAATGCGCCCCTGGGCGTCGGTGGTGACGGCGAAAGTGGCGCTGGTCGCCTGGCCGCCCGGCGTGCTCACGCCGCTGATCGGCGTCGCCAGCACACTGGCGCCGGTGGCCGGATCGACCACCTTCACGAACATGTCGTTCTGCGGATTGAGGGCGTCGCCGAGATCGACGGTGACGCTATAGACGGCGTTGGCATCCGGCATGTCGAGTTCGAAATCGGCGGTATTCGTGGCGAAAACGCCGTCGCGCTGCAAGGGGTTGGGCGAGCCGCGATCGAACGGCGTCGGCGGCGTGCCGAGCCAGCCGAGCGCGTTGGCCGCCGTGGAGACATACGCGGCGGCGCCGGGATTGATGTAATTCGGCTGAATCGGCGTGCTCGGCGGGCCGAAGTCGATGCGCCGCGCCTCCGGCAAGCTGTACGCCTGCGTCACCGGATTGGGAAGCAGCGTGCCTGCCGGGTTGGCCTGTGTCGGAGGAATTAACCCGACTCCGCTGGAACCATCGACCGCTTCGACGGTGATGAGCGACGAGCCGTTGCCGGTCGGCCGCAGAAGGCCGAAGGCGAAGTGGCCGGACGCATCGGCCTGGACCTGGAAGCCGGCGACGCTCGAATCGACATCCGCTTGCAGGCCGTCGCCGCTCGCGCCGTTGGCATCGACCGGCGTGCCGAACTGCGGGCGGATCGTCAACTCGGCGTTCGGCGCCGCGCCCGTGCCCGTGTAGTAATCGACCGTCAAACCGTCGGCCGTCACCGGCGTCGTCACCGGAGCGGCATCGGAACGCGCGAGCGTCAGCGGCGCGATCAAACCGAGCGGCCGCACGTCCACGCCGTTGACCGTCCAGAAACTGCTCGAACCGCCGTTCTGAGTCTCGAACTGCACCTGAAGGCTCGAACCGGCGCCGGGGTTGAACGCGCCCGAGTACGACACGAACGAATACGTCTGGCCGTTGGTGGTAAAGGTGCTGAGGGTCGGATTGAGCTTGGTGAAGCCGACGGCCGCGTTGCCGACATAGACGTTGAAGCTGTCGCGCTGGGCATAAGTGTCGCCGGCAAAGACCGTGACTTGCACGGTCTGGTTCGGGGCAACGGCGACCTGGAAAACGCCGTCGTTGGGGTTGGCTCCGATGCCGCCGGCCGGGCCCGAATAGCCCCACTCGCCGTCGCTGAGCAGGTTCGCGAGTTGCGGCGAGTTGGCGGTGCCGGCGGCGCCGAACGACGCCGTGCGGTCGAACGAACCGCCCCCGGCTTCGCCCGGCACCCAGCCGACATTGGCGAACGAATACGCGCCGCTTGCCGTTGTGTCGTTCGGCGCGACGGGCAAGAAACCCGCCTGCGTCGGCGAACCCGGCGACTGGAAATCGAACGACCCGCCGATTCCCAGCGGCACCGGGAAGGTCTCGATCGATGTCCAGTTCACCGTCTTGCGGTTGGTGCTGGTCACCTGGCCGTTCGGCAGCGCCGGGCTGGGCGAAATCACCGGGTTGATCAAACTGACAGCGCTGAGCACGAGCGTATCGCCGGCGCCGGCAGTCGGATTGCCGCCATTGATCGTGATCGCGGTGTTCGCGTCGGGGTTGACGCGGAAGGTGTCGCCCAGGTCGGTCGCGGTCGGGGCGGTTGGCGGGCTGTCGCCGGGGAAGGCCGGACCGTTGATCGTGAGTTGCTCGAGGTTGGCGGTGTAGTTCACGCGCTCGGTGGCCGGCGACCCGAACAGCACGGCCTGGGCCGCCGTGGAGTTCACGTCGAAGGTATCGGCCCCCGCCGTGCCGAAGAGCGTCGCCGCGTCGCCAGCCGTCGCGCCGGAATCGGCGATGGTCACGGTTCCCGACCAACCGCCGTGGTTGACGGTGTAGGCATCGCTTCCGGCCGCACCGTCGATGATGAGGGGCGTGGTACTGCTCACGGTGTTCACTGTGATGCTGTCGTTGCCGCCGCCGCCCGTTACGCGTGCGGACGTTCCGTTGATGGCGCCGCTCAGCGTCGCCGTGTGCCCCGCGCCATCCAGGCCGAAGTTGAAGTTCACGGCGCCGGGGTCGGAGACTGCCGCGTTGACGGCCAGGTCCGATCCGTTGGTGACCGTGAGGTTCGCCGCGGTGGTCAGCACGATAGGACTGCTGACCGTGACAGCGCCGCTCGCGGCGTTGCCGATTTGCAACAGGCTGGCGGTGATCCCGCTCAGGTCGGTTTGCAACAGACCGAGGGTATTCGCCAGGTCCGTTCCGAGATTGATCGGCTGGCCGGCGTTCCACTGCTGGAGGGTGACGGTGTTCGTCCCGGCGTTGATCGTGCCGCCCGTGAGGTTCATCTGATCCGCATTGAGCGTGACGGCGCCGTTGTTGGTCTGGATGGCTCCGCCGGTATGGCCGACGGCATTCTGTGGGTTCTGTTCGGTCAGTGTAATGCTGGCCCCCGGCGCCAGAGCACTGACATTGGCGACGTTGAGATTGCCCGCCGTCTGTTTGGAAAGGTTGATGTTGCCGTTGGCGGCAGTAACGCTCGTGAAGAAGTTGGTGTTGGTGCCTCCGCCCACGGTGGACGTGTAAACGATGTCGCCAGAGGTGGTGGCCGAAGTGGAATCGACAACGACGCCGAGGTTGCTGGGCGTCCAAATGTCGATGTAGACGCCGCCGGTCGCGGTCGTGGCGTTGGTGATGTGGCCGAGCGTGGGCGAGGCGGCCTTGTTCATGTTGAGTTCGAGCGGGTTGCCGGCGGCGCCGATGCCGCTCGACGCCACGATCGACAGATTCTGCTCGGTGATGTCCGCGCCGCTCGCATTGGCATCGGTGACGCTGCCGCTGGTCGTGAGGTTGAGCGTGTTGGCGGCCGGAGCAATCGCGGCGCTGATGGTCATCGTGCCGCTGTTGGTATCGCCGATGTTCAGCGTTCCCGCAGTGATCTGCGCGATCTCGGCAGCGGAGAGTCCGAGCGTCAGCGGGCTGCCGGAAAGTACGTCCGCCCCGCCGAGATTGATGAGCGTGCCCGCGGTGCGTTCGACGATCGTCGTCGGACCGGTGCCCGAATTGACCGACGCGCTGACCGGCATGTTAAAGCTATCCGTCGTCAGCGAAATCGCGTTGTTCGTGCTGGTAAAAATCCGGCCGCCGGATTCGAAGCTGATGCCGTTGTTATTCGCCGCGGCGGCGCCGGTCACCGCCACGGTGCCGTTGTTCGCGCTGATCGAGGCGATGGAACGGACGATCACGGCGTCGTCCAGGCTCCCCGTGGCGCGTCCGGTGGCGTTGACGACTACGTTGCCAGTTCCGCCCGCGGCAATCTGGCCCGTATTGTAAATCCCTTGATCGTTCGTGCCCGATCCCGTGGAGCCGATGCCGGTCACGCTAATGTTGCCGCCCGAGGAAAGAATCTTTGAGTTGTCGAAGATGAAGACGCCGACGCCGCCCGCCGCAACATTGGACCCTGCGGTTCCCATGATGGTTACGTTCCCCGTGCCGCCCGCGGTAATCGTTCCGCCCTGGAAGCCGAGCGAGACGCCGTGGGAATCGTTCTGGTTGCCGCTCCCCGCGGTTCCCGTGACGACGACATTGCCGCCGCTGGACGTGATCAGTGCGCTGGCCGCGTTGTCCGGGAGATTGACGCCGTCGTCGCCGCTTCCGCTCACCGAACTGCCGCCGATACCCGTAACGATAGTCGTGTTGCCGGGACCCGTACCGCCGGAGACCTTGCCGGTGTTTGTGACCTGAACGCCGATCTGCGAACCTCCGGAGGTGCCGCCCTTGCCCTGGAGGGTGACGACGCCCGTGCCGGTAGCCTGGATGAGGCCGCCCACGCCAATGCCGATGAAGCTGCCCGCCGTCGGGGTCGCTTGCTGATTGGCGTTGAGCGTGACGGCCCCATTGACAGTCGAAATGCTCGATCCACTCACGAGCGAGATATTCGTGGCCGTGGTCAAGGCGATTGCGCCGGAACCGCTGGTGGCCAGGTCCGAATTGGCGGTGCTCAGGCTGATCGCGCCCGTTGCGTTGGCCGTGAGGCTATTGCCCGCGTTCAGCGTCATGGCGCCCGTGAAGTTAATCGACGCGAACTCCGCGCCGACCGCACCGATCGTGACGTTCGACTTCAAATCCGGCACCGCCGCCACGACGAGTGTATCCGCCGCGCTGCCGCGGTTGATCGTCAGTGAGGTCGTGGGGTTCTGGAAGGTCGAGGTTTCGAACGGCGTTCCGCTGACGCTGC
>DATNBQ010000206.1:0-10583 GCA_035571955.1 Urbifossiella sp.
CGAACGCCGCGAGCAAGAGAAGAAGAAGATCGAGCAGAACTTCCCTTACGTCGATCTGCTGTTCGCATTCGCGCTGGCCCGCCTCGGCGAATTCGATGAAGCCAAGCGGTTCAAGCTCCACGCCTGGCAAGCGATTTCCACTCGGAGCGAAAGCCAGTCGACGGCGGCCATCGCCAACTTGTTCATCCTTCCGGCGTTTACGTATCGCATCGACGAAGCGGCTCAGGGCCGCCCCCATCGCGGGCCATTTCCGCCGGAGATCCTTCAGCCGCTCGATGCCGTTCGCAAACTTGAGGATGAGCGCAAGCGCAAGGACGAAGCTCACAAGGCCGCAAAGCCCACGGGCTCCCAACTCGTGCAAGATCTCAAGCAGGAACTCGACCACAAGCATGCCGAACATGCCAACGAGCAGATTCGCGGCCGGGAACTGGAAAAAGGTCTGCTTTACTTGACGAAAGAAGGGGCGGGCCCGGGCGCCATCGCATTTCAACGGGAAGAAGCCGAGCGGGCGACGGCTCACGCGGCGAACCTGGCAGCCGCCATCCGCGACCTGGAAACGGCGATCGTCGGGCTGCAATCGCGCCAGAACGACCGCAAGCGCGCCGCCCCGATTCGCCCGCGATCGACGCGAACCAATGGCTACCATTACTGGGAAGCGCTGGCCGTAGTCGATCGCTTGCGCCAGGAATCGCGCGTCCTTGAGCCGAACGAGATCCCCGACCCGTATCGCTCCATTCGCGAAACGGTGCCCGGCGGCAGCAAGCCGCACGAAGCCGACCAGTACCGGGAACTCGTTTGCTTGACGGACATCCTCGATCCGAAGTTCCTTAGCGAGAAGATCAAGCGGTTGTACAAGTTGAGCCTCACGTTGAAGTCGCCGAAGGAATGGCGGTGCCGCGTGCTGCATCAGGCGTTGCCGCTGGCGCCGCGCGTCGGCGAACATTTCGCCCTGGAGTTGCTCAACTGGGTTCCCGAGGCGCTTCAGCCGGGCGGCATCGCCATCAAGAATCCGCCGACTGGCGGCGAGATTGCGCAAATCCGCGGCGAACTCGTCGACCGGGCCATCGCCCTCGCCTGCCAGTTCGGCCAGGTCGAATGCGTCGAACGCACCATTCAGAACTTCATCGAACTGGTTCGCGGCGAAGCGGAGGAACTTCGCTTCCGCCTGGTCGCGATCGCGATGGCAGAATGCCTGCGGAGTCTCAAGAAATACGGCATGGTCGACCAGATCGGCAAGCTGCTCGCGCAACTGGAACCGGCAGTCGCGGCCTCGCTCAGCGAATGGGAAGTTCTCCAGACATCCCGTCCTGAAGTTTGGGGCTGGGTGCTGCAAACGAAACTGCACCTCGCAAGCACCCGCCTGATCCTCGGGCAGGTCGACGCCGCTCGGCCGATTCTGGATGAGGTTCGGGTGGAGATTTTCCAACGGTGGAAAGACCGCGTAGCACTTTTGAAAGCAGGGTCGGATCTGAAGGCTATTGGCATTGATCACCTTGTCGGATTGACTCAGGCGTACTTCGCGGCGGTCGGCCACTGCTCTTCCGAAGAAGGGATCGTCCGCATCAAGGAGTTCTTCGATACGGTGCCGGCCGCGGCGATCCCCAACAATTGGACCGGATCGCAAACTTATTCCCGCTTCCACCTCGGTTTAATCGAAGAGGTTGTATTTGCCCTGGTCAGCGACGAGTTCGCGCTCGGGCCGGCCGGACGCAAGTGGCTCGACGACGACGAGTACATCATCCGCGGCCGCATCCACGCCGACATGAAGCGACTCCGCGAAGTGC
The DNA here is from genome assembly GCA_035571955.1 of Urbifossiella sp. Classification (GTDB taxonomy): domain Bacteria; phylum Planctomycetota; class Planctomycetia; order Gemmatales; family Gemmataceae; genus Urbifossiella. Next base: position 1,785 of record DATNBQ010000206.1, read on the forward strand.
CGCAATAAAGCGCCGCGGCAGGAGCCGCAATAAGGCACAAAAGACGCAAAAAAAGCATGAATTCAGACTAACCACAGAGGCACAGAGACGCAGAGCAGAATGGAAAAATCAAATCGATGGATGCAACTGAGTGCATGAATTAAATCTGCTCGCTTTTCAACTCGTTTCTTCTCTGTGTCTCTGTGCCTCTGTGGTTAGTCTGAATTCAGTAATCAGTGGAAGAAGCGTCACTTTCCCTCAATTAAATCCCGTTCTCTTTTGCGTCTTTTGTGCATTTTCGCGGCTCCTGCCGCGGCGTTTTTTTGCGGGCCACTTGCACTCGGGGCCGCGGCCGGTTGCGAGCGTCGCGCTTCCTCGTTAGTTTGAATTCATGTCGCTGCTTGCGTCGTCGGGATTGGCCGGGTTCGGCGCGGATGTCCGCGAGTTCGTGCAGGCGATCCGGTTCGCGCGGCCGGAGTTGCTCTGGTTGCTGCTCGTCGTGCCGCTCTTAACCCTCGCGAACGTCTGGTCGCGGCGACAGCGACGCCGGTCCGCCGATTCGCTCGGCCGGCCCGCCGCCATCACCGCCTTGAACACGCAGCCAAAACCTCGGCGGCGCTGGCTCGGCTTCGCCTACCCGTTCGCCTGGGTCGCGCTCGTCCTTGGACTGGCCGGACCGCGGTGGGGCCAAAGCGATGAGCCCGGCGTGGCCGTCGGCCGCGATCTCGTGCTGGTCATCGATCTCAGCCAGAGCATGAAGGCGGACGACATGGCGTCGGCGAGCGCCCGAACGCGCTGGGAAGCCGCCCGCGCCGGGGCGCTCGATCTGCTTGCGGCCGCATCGCGGCGCGGCGGCCACCGTTTCGCCGTCATCGTTTTTGCCGCCCACCCGAAAACGCTCGTGCCGCTGACCACCGACTACGACCACGTGCGGGCCGTGCTGGAAGAGATCGACGGCGTCCATCCGCCGCCCGAAGTGCGGCCCGGGCCAGACCCAACCATAACTTCCGGCACTCGCATTGGTGCGGCATTGATTGCCGCCGTCTCCATTCACGATCCCCGCTTCCCCGGTTCGCAGGACATTATCCTGATTTCCGATGGCGACGACCCCGGCGACGATCGCGAATGGGCGCGCGGGGCCAATGCCGCTCGCAGGGCCGGCATTCCCGTGCACGCCATCGGCGTCGGCAATCCCGATTCGGCCACCGTGATGACCGACGGCCCCGAAGCGTTCAGCACGAAGCTGGAGGAAGGGCCGCTCAAGCAGATCGCCGCCGAGACGCGGGGCGAGTACCTGGCGGCTCGCCGCGACGTGCCCCGCCTCGGCGAATTTTTCCACGCCCGCATCGAACCGAATCTCACCCGCACGGTCAGCGACGACGCGATCCCCCAGCCGAAGGAACGCTATCCGTGGTTCTTCGCCCCGGCCCTCGCCCTGTTCGGCCTCGGCTGGCTGCGGGGAAGATGAGTCGCTTAAGCCCACCCGCGGCAACGTGGCAACGGGTGGGCGCCCCCAATCCAAACCATCACTCACATCGTCCTAGACAATAGCGTTCACACGTGAGAATTCAGGCCTGGCCTTAGATGCCGCGGCGCTTTGGCGTAAGGATTGCGGGAACTTCCCTTCCAGAACGCGGCAAGCTTTTCCCGTGCTACGGTTTCTTAACTTTCGCCTTTATCCTGGGTTCGGGACGTCGGAATTCGGAACGGCCATTCTCGATTCCGCATTCCGAGTTCCGAGTTCCGAGTTTCAAGAATGCGAGCGCGACTCACCGTCGAGGCCGGCGATTGCCTTCCCACCGTCCTCGATCTCGCTCCTGGTCAACCCGTGACGCTCGGCCGCAGCCGGGATAACACGGTGATCCTGCGCGACGTGCTCGCTTCGCGGCTCCACGCCAAGGTTTACTTCGAAGATGGCCGCTGGCACGTCCGCGATTTCGGCCTCAACGGCACCCGCCTCGACGGAGAACGCATCACCGGCGGGGCCGAACTGACCGATGGCCGCAAGATCAAGATCGGCGACGTGGTGCTCCGCTTCGCCACGCTTGCCCTGGCCAGCGATTCGCTGCCGCAACCGATCTTTCCCGCGCCGGCCACGGTTCCCAGCCGCCGCCTCACCGGCCCGGGCGGCGAAAGCCACCAGACCAAGGTCCACGAGGTTCCGGCGGCCCGCAACAAGCCTGCCGAACCTGCCGCCGAGGATACTGCCAAGTTCATGCGGATGGACGAGCTCACTTCGCTTTGCAAGTTCATGACGGCCGCCGTGGAAGTGAAGGCCACCCACGAATTGATCGAGCAGGCCCTGCGGGCGATCCTGCATCAAACGACGGCCCGCATGGCCGGTTACTTGAGCTTCAACCCGGACGACCCAACGCCGAAAATCGTGATGCCGGATACGGCGGCGGTCGATATGCCGCTATCGCGACGACTCACTCAGCAAGCCTACCAGACCGGCAAAACCGTCTGGCTGTTCCCGGAGTTGACCGCGGCGCACCCGCCCACGGATAGCCTGTCGCCATTCACGGACGCTCTGTGCATTCCGTTAAAAGCGTCCGGCGAGTCATTCGCGGCCTTGCACGTTTATCGCACTGGCCGGGCGTTCCTCGAACAGGACGTGCGTTTTATCGAAGCTGTTGCCGGGTATCTTGCCCACGGGTTGGAGATTCACCGCCATCGGCGGATGCTCGAAGCGGAGAATTCGCGGCTGCGGACGCACGCCCCGGCCGCCGACGAGATCATCGGCGAAAGCTCCGCGGTTACCCATCTTCGCCAGCAGATTCTCCGCGCCGCTCCGCAATCGCTGACGGTGCTCGTGCAGGGCGAAAGCGGTGCCGGCAAGGAACTGGTGGCCCTGGCGATTCACCAGAAGAGCAAGCGCGCCGCCGGGCCGCTGGTCGTCGTGAACTGCGCTGCGATCACGCCGGGCACGCTCGACGCCGAACTCTTCGGCTACGCCAAGGGAACCTTCGGCGCCGATGCCGACCGTTCCGGTCTCTTCCAGCAAGCCGACGAAGGGACGCTCTTTCTCGATGAGGTTTCGGAACTGTCGCTCGAGTGCCAGGCGAAGTTGTTGCGGGTCATCGAGGGTAAAGCGTTCCGCCCCGTCGGCGCGAAGCAAGACGTGAAGTCGGACGTGCGAATCGTGGCGGCGACGCATCGAGACCTGGAAACCGAGGTGAAGGCCGGCCGCTTCCGTTCGGACCTCTATTTCCGGTTAAATGTGATTCAAATCCGCGTGCCGGCGCTGCGCGAACACCCCGAGGACATCCCCGAGCTGGCGCGATTCTTCCTGGCGAAAGTATCCGGGCATTGCCGCCGCAACTTCCGCCTTGCCCCGCTGGCGCTGGCCAAGTTGCAATCGTACGCCTGGCCGGGGAACGTGCGGCAACTACGGGCCATTATCGAGAGCGCCGCCGTCATGAGCGAAGCGGACACCCTGGACGCCGACGCGATTCCGCTGGCCGGCAGCGTTCCAAGCCACTCGGGGGATAGCGCCGCGCCGGCCACGGTGCTCCTCGATCTCCCGTTAAGCCTCGATATGGACGACATCGAGACGTGGGCCATCCACCGGGCGTTGCGGCAAACGAGCGGCAACGTCAGTCATGCGGCCCGCTTGCTCGGCATGAGCCGCGACACCCTGCACACCAAGATCAAGAAGAAGTCGATCGATCGCGAGGCGCTCGCGAATACGCCGGAACCGGTCGGGGCCGCGAACCTGTCGCTGAGCTGAATTGGGCCATTCTCCCCATTCGGCTTTTTTTCGCATTTCTCACGCTATTCTCACCACTCCCGCCTACCGTTGTGAGAGACTAAGCGGCGGTATGGTCGCTTCACATCCCTCCTTCTCCCCGAGGTTCCGACATGAGAGGTTCTCGCATTCTGATGGCCGCGCTGTTCGTGGTCAGCGCGGTGGTGGTCGTCGAGGCGCAGCAACCGGGCCGCGGCCGCGGTGGCTTTGGCGGCTTCAGTGCCATCAATCTCGTAATCACAAACAAGGCCCTGCAGACCGAACTGAAGGTCACCGATACGCAAAAGGACAAGTTCAAGGAAGTTGCCGAGAAGCAGACGGAGTTGGGCAAGAAGGCCCGCGAGGCCGGTCGCGACAAGGACAAGTTCGCCGAAATCGCGAAGGAACGCACGACCCTCAACGACGAAATCAAGAAGGTCGTCTCCGACACCCTGACCCCGGACCAGATGAAGCGCCTCAATCAAATCGATCTCCAGTACAAGGGCATGCGGGCGTTCAGCGACGAGAAGGTCGTCAAGCAGCTGAACTTGACCGAAGCGCAGACAGCGAAGATCAAGGGCATCAACGAAGAGTATCGCAACGACAGCAAGGGGCTCGGCTTCGGCGGTTTCGGCAAGAACCAGGACAAGGAGAAGGCGGCGGAGAACCAAAAGAAACGCGAGAAGCTGACCAAGGCCGCCATGGCGGACATCGAGGACGTGCTCACCGCCGATCAACGGAAGCAGTGGAAGGAAATGGTCGGTTCGCCGTTCGACGTCGCTCAGCTGAATCAGTTCGGCGGCAACTTCGGCGGCAACCGCGGCAAGGGCAAGCGGAACAAGACGAAAGACTGACCTAGCGAGCCGAGATCGTCAGCGAACCCACCCGTTATCGGGTGGGTTTTTTATTTATTGAGCTTCAGGTAAGTAATGACAAGGTACCAATCACCCATAACCTCCCCCTTGTGGGGGAGGTCGCCGACGAGCGAAGCGAGTCGGCGGGTGGGGGTTCTAATTTGCTGGTGTTTTACCCCCCGCACGCCGAACGTCGTCTCTGCGAGACGACATTCGTCGACCTCCCCCACAGGGGGGAGATGTAAGACGGGCTTCCAGTGTGTGATTACCTTCCTGACCACCAGTAGCCGCGACCCAACGGGGAGCGCGCGGTACTCGCACGTTGGCAAATCGACCTCCGACTTCCAGAATGGAGGTAACCCCTCCGCATCGCCCCTGGAGTTCCCCTCCCATGACGCGCTTGCTCTCCGCCCTGATGCTGGTCGCGGCGCCGGCTGCCGCGGCACTACTGGCCATCCCCGCGCCGACGTGCGCCGACGACGCACCGGTCGCCAATCCTTACGACCAATCCAAGGTGCCGCTCGAAGTCGAGCCGCCCGCCGATTTCAAAGGAAAGCGCATCCTCCTCGTCGCCGGCCGCAAGAGCCACGGTCCCGGCGACCACGAGTTCTTCGCCGGGACCGCCATCCTCATGAACCTGCTGAAGCAAACCGAAGGCGTCTGGCCGATCATGGCCCGCGAAGGGTGGCCCAAGAACGAGAAACTCTTCGACAGCGCCGACGCCGTGGTCATGTACATGGATGGCGGCGGCGGACACCCGGCCATCGCCAAACCGGAACGGATCGCGCTCATCGACAAGCAACTGGCCCGCGGCGCCGGCTGGGTGAACGTCCACTACGCCGTCGAGTACCCGGCTAAAGTGGGCGTCACCGTGCAAAACTGGCTCGGCGGCTATTACGAAACCGGCTTCTCCATTAACCCGCACTGGGACGCCCAGATTCGCTCGCTGCCGAAGCACGAGATCACCCGCGGCGTCAAGCCGTTCACCATCCGCGACGAGTGGTATTACAACATGCGCTTCGTGGATCACTTGAAGAATGTGACGCCGATTCTGCAGGCGCTGCCGCCGGATGGCACGCGGGGCACGCCGGCCGCGAAGGCCCGCAAGGGCGAGATCGAGACGCTGGCCTGGGCCTACGAGCGCGATGGCGGCGGCCGCAGCTTCGGCTTCACCGGCGCCCACTTCCACCGCAACTGGGCCAATGAGGACTTCCGCCGCGTCGTGGTGAATTCCGTGCTCTGGAGCGCGAAGATTCCCATTCCCGAAGGCGGCGCCAAGGTCGCCTTCGACCCGGCCGATTTGAACAAGAACCTCGACTGGAAGGGAAAGGGCCAGCCGACCGCCGCCGGGTTCAAGCCGATCCTTCCGCCGAAGTAGATTCGATGCGCTCGGCTCCGCGGACTCCGCGTTGCGGCTAACCGACGCGGAGTTCGCGTTTTTACCCTTTCTTTTCGATGGCCTTCTTCACGGCGGTTCCCAGGTCGGCGGGGGTCGGGGCGACTTCGATCCCGGCCTTCTGCAAGGCGGCGATCTTGTCGGCCGCGCTGCCGCTGCCGCCGCTGATGATCGCGCCGGCGTGGCCCATGCGCCGACCTGGCGGCGCCGTTTGACCGGCGATGAACGCGGCCACCGGCTTCTTCACGTGCTTGAATACATACTCGGCGGCCTGCTCCTCCGCCGTGCCACCGATCTCGCCGATCATCAAGATGGCCCGCGTGCCGGGATCCTTTTCGAACATCTCGAGAAGATCGATCTGCGTGGTGCCGATGACGGGGTCGCCGCCGATGCCGACGCAGGTGGACTGCGGGTAGCCGAGCTGGGTGAGTTGGAAGACGGCTTCGTAGGTGAGGGTTCCGGAACGACTGAGGACGCCGACGCCCTTTTCGCCGGGGCCGCACGGCTTGTGGATGTAGCCGGGCATGATGCCGATTTTGCACTGGCCGGGCGTAATGACGCCGGGGCAGTTGGGCCCGACGAGGCGCGAAGCGGGTTTGGTTTTCAGGAAGCGTTTGGCCCGGGCCATGTCGAGCACCGGGATGCCTTCGGTGATGGCGACGATGAGGCGGATGCCGGCGTCGGCGGCTTCCATGATGGCGTCGGCGGCCCCGCCCGGCGGCACGAAGATCATGCTCGCATCCGCCCCGGTTTGCTTCACGGCTTCGGCGACGGTGTTGAAGACGGGAAGCGGCTTCTGGGACTTTTCGCCGGTCCAGGTGCTGCCGCCGCGGCCGGGCGTCACGCCGCCGACGAACTGCGTGCCGTACAGCAGACACTGATCGGTGTGAAAGCTCCCGGACTTGCCGGTGATGCCCTGACAGACGACGCGGGTGTTGGAATCGACAAGAATGCTCATGGAGTGCTCGCGAAGAATTCCGAATGGTTCGATTTCAAGAAGCAGTGGGTTTCGTGGTTGTACCGTTGGATTGCGGGTTCGAAGGCGGACTCGGCAGATGTTCGATTTTTTGTAAGTGGTAAAGCGAAAGCATTCGGGCGGAGCCCATCTCGTTGCCGGGCTGTTCCGCGGCAGGGATGGCAATTACTATGGAACCAAGAGTGGCCAGAATCGTATCGGGATGATAAATGTCATATGACTCGCCGGATGTCGTAAATACGCGGAATGGTTTGAACGGCGTAGCCCGCGTCCAAAATCGTATGTCTTCCAATCGCATGCTCGGCTCCTTATCGGTTGTGCCATTTTACGACCGCGGCGCCATTATTGAAACTCTTCAACGAGCCACGCGCCGGGGGTTGATCCTTTCACCAACTTCAACGTGTAGGCCTTCTTTTCGCTGCCCTTGGTCAGTTCCACCTTGTAGGCGTTGTTGCCGGCTGGCGCGATCGCGAACGCCGTGACGCCCTTGCCGAGTTCGTCCAGTTTCATGCCGAGTTGAGCGGGGTTGAAACCGTACCCTTGCGACTTGTCCTGTTCGGAAGGCGGTGCCCACGATTGTTTGAGCTTCGGAGTCAGGATCCCGCCGAAGAGCAGCAGGCGGTCGTCCTTCGACATGGCGGTGCTGGTGAGGGCGTCCAAAAAAGCAAGGCCGGCGAAGTCCAGGAAAGCGGCATCCGACGAGGTCGGCATCAGGAGCGGCGTCTTGATGGTGCCGAGCGAGAACCAGTCGACCTTCGAGCCGCTGGCGAGATTGAAGCGGATCAGAAAGCGGCCGGCTCCGTTGCCGAAGGTTCCGGTGAACGCGGCGGCGACGGGCGAACCATAGCCGGTCGGCAGGCCGATTCCGGTGAGTTGCATGCCGGCCCGACGCAGCCAGGCCGAGGCCGCTTCGAGGCTGTAACCGAGTTTCTTGTCCGCGTCGGTCAAGAGTGGCTTGCCGATGATCTGAAGGAAACTGGCATCGAGGCGTTGCCGCAGTTCGTCGCTGATGTTGCCTGGCTTTTCGGCGAAGCCGCGAAGGTCGGCGATGAACTCCTCGGCCAATTTCTGCACGGGATCGGTTGGGCCAAGCAGCGCCGGGCCGGGCATTTCGGGAAGCAGCGGCAGTTCGGTCGGGGACGCTTTTGGCATTTGCTTCTCGGGCAGTTCCTGGCCGCTCGCCTTGGCCTCGGGCGCTTGCGTCGGGGTCGGAGCAGTCGATCCGCAACCGCACAATGCCAGGATCGCGACGCCGGCGAAGAGTCTGAGCAGTGTCATTCGCGGTTCCCTTTCCGAGGGCGCGAGAGAGTCTGGTTAGCCGCGACCCAACGGGGAGCGCGGCGGCTTTGCGCGCTCCCTGTTGGGTCGCGGCTAATCCGTCACTTCGCCAAGTCGACGACCATTTTCGCGCCTTCGGTGAGGCCCGCGGCAACGCGGATTGCCGGGAGTTCCGCCTTCACGCCGTTGAGAATCTCGCGGGCCTTTTCCACCTCGTTCCCTTCCAACCGAACGACCACCGGCACCTTGAAGCCGACCTCGCGGCCCGCCTTCACCAGCGCTTCCGCGATGCGGGCGCAACTGGCGATGCCGCCGAACACGTTCACGAAGATCGCCTTCACCTTCGGGTCGGAAAGGATAATGCGAAATGCTTCGACGGCGTTCTCGGCGGTGACGCCGCCGCCCACATCCAGGAAGTTCGCCGGGCCGATGCCGAACTGCTTGCCGTGGTAATTGACGATGTCCATCGTGGCCATGGCCAAACCCGCCCCGTTGACGAGACAGCCGATCGTGCCATCCAGTTGAATGAAGTTGAGGTTCGCCTTGCCGGCCCGCACCTCGGTTGGGTTCTCTTCATTGAGATCGCGCA
>DATNBQ010000207.1:0-3272 GCA_035571955.1 Urbifossiella sp.
GCCTGGGCGAGCGTCCGCGCCAACTTCGCCACGCCGGCGAGATGCACTCGAAGGAGTTGCCAATTTGCGGACGGGCTCGTCTCGCCGTAAGCCGAGTGAGCATAGTAAGTAGCCATGTTTGATGCCAAAACTGATGTCAAAAAATCAAAAGCATCCACTGGGTGCGAGCATCGCCGTGGAAGCCGCCCCCTGCCACATTGAAGCTTTGAAGCCGCCATCGCTTCATGATGCGAACGAATCGCTTCATACCTGCACGGCGGTCTTGGGCCTTGGGCAAGCACTCGGTCTGGTGACGGTAATAAAAGTGCAGAGTACAATCGCCGACGCTGGCGGGAGTGTCAATGACAGTGAAGTGAAGAGAACCTGTGCTGTGCGTTCTCAAGGCTGCCGAACTATGCTTAAACCCCATTCGATTTACGCGAGCTCAGGCAATGTGCCGAATTCTTATATTTCTTGCTGGTAATTCCGCGAATATCGAGGGAATTGCTTGCAGGACCACGAAGCGGCGCCGTCCGCTCCTCAGCACAGAAGCGAACGGTTAGCACGGATAGATTGTCCCGATCGGGGCTCAGCGCGGTAGTTTTCGGATGGTCCGAGCGAAGAATGTTCGCCGTCAGGCGGCGCTCATTGCTCAGGTATCGGTTCCGGAATGCCTCCGTACATGAAGCAGCGTAGCCATCACGAACACCGTCCTTTCGGTACCGGGATTGGGGGGTCAGACGGGGGTGATTCGGCGCGGCGGACAACATGAAGAGAACGCTGGCCGCACGAGTGCATGGGGACCAGCATTGTTGATCGCGACGTTTAGACTGTGAGCCCGTTGCAAAATTAACGCTCCAGAAACCAGGAAACAGATTATCCGACAGAAACTCCAGGCGCGTCGCCATCGACTTCAGAATGCCGCTGTCGTTTTTCCTAGCGCGTCCAACACGCCGCAACGCTCAGCGACAAAATTCACCAGGCTCTCCGACATGTGCGTGTTGAGGCGGTCGACCCGCTCCAGCCATGCGGTAAACTCGGCGAACCGATCGAAGTAATCCCACGTCGTGCGGAACACGGCGCACCGGAACCGCGACCATTCGATGCTTGGGTCGGCCCAATCGACGCGAACCGAAGTTAACCCAGTCTTCCGCCGCGGCGGTTGCCGCGGTGTATCGGCGGTCGGTCAGGAGCGCGACGTCGAACGCCTGCATCGACAATCACCTACTCTTTCGCGGCTTGCCGGGTAACGATCGGCACGTAACCGATTTCGAGGCCCTTCGGAGGCGTCACGATCACCGCCGGATCGAGTTCCGCGAGTTTACCGACCTTCGGCGGCGGCAGGTAATCGCGATCCCTGGTCCAGTTCCTGTGCAGCAGTTCCACGCGTTTCTGGAGTGCTTCTCGCTCGGCGCCGGTCAGGTCGGCATTGAGCAACGCGGGCTGATCGGCGAAGCGGTACCAGTAGTAGGTCGCCACACTGCCGTCACCCAGCCGCGCTTGGAACGGCCCCGCCGCCGGTCCTGGTTTCTTCCAACTACTCTCCGCTTCGTCCGGCGTGACATACGGCCTCCGGTCGGGACCGCGCCGCTGTGGGAATTCGACTTTGGCCAGCCCGGTCTCGGCCGGCACATCGTTGGCGCTCACCGCCGTCCACCGCTCCTTGTCCTTCTTGTCCTTCTCCAGGCGATAGAACTCGGGAAGAGTAACGAGTGCTCCATCCTTCGCGTTGGCATTCGTCACCGAGCCCTTGGCCCATCGATACCCATACGTAATGTCATCGAGCGCGACGGGCGTCGCGAACGAACTCCACGCCAGCGGCACCTTCTTGTCGCGGGCCACGTTCGGAGGATAGATTTGCCAGGTTGCGGCGCCCTTACTGCTGAAGGTGTGAACGCTGGCAGCCCGGGGGTCGATCCGACCTGAAGCCGCCGGCCCGCCGTCGAACCACTTCTGTACGCCGTCCCATAGCGCGGCCCGGTTGTACGCCGTGATGCGGTGGATCAGCGGAACCTCGCCTCCTTGCTTTCCCGGAAATCGCGTCGGCGCGACCCGAGCATAGACGACGCCCTTGGCGTCCCTGGCGATGTACGCCGGGATGTGCTGGGTCTCCATCTGAACGGCCCTGTTCGGCTCGGACGGCCGAGCGTCGAGGAAGAGCCCCGCCAGCTTCGGGCTGTCGACGGTCGGCTTCGACCAGAAGTACGGCGTGAAGAACGCGACCGGCCCCTTGAAGTTGCCGGTGTTGAGGAACAAGGTCCAGCACTGGTTGCCGGTCGGCACTTGCTTGCCGGCGGTGGTCTTTTTGGACGCGGTAAGCGGCAACGGCAGATAGCCGTAGCCGAACAGTTCGCCGGCCATGCCCTGCTTGAGGTTGAGGCCGTCCGGCGGCCAGAGCACCCAGGGGCTGAGTTGGGCCACCGCGTAGTGCCCCGCGGGCTTCTTCCAGTTGCGGCCCTTGCCGGCGCCGGGGCCGTTCGCCCATTCGCTGAAGTTCAGGGCCACCCCTCCCATGATGAACTTCGGCGTCTCGGTGGCGAAGCGTGTATCCCGCCACCAGCCAAGGCCGCCCTCGATGTCGGAGTACGCCTTCTCCGGCTTCGGCCCCAAATACTGCGCGAACATCCAGGTGCCGAACAGGCCGCTCTGGAATTCCTGCCCCGGATAGTTCTTCAAAAGCGGCCAGGCCGCCGCGTACATCGAGAAGCCGGCGTTGTACTTCGCGTCGACCTTGCCGTGGGGGACGAGCAAGTAGCCCGCCATCTCCGCCTTTTGGGGCGTGTCGTCCGCCGTGGCTTTTGGCGAATACCCGAGTATCAGAAGAGCGATGCTTACGGCGATACTCAAGCGGAAAGAAAAGTTCGGCATGCGTCGACCTCGATTACGAACGTTTTAGAGCAATCCGCCGCGACCTGGCGCCGCCGCCGGAATCATGGAATGGGCCTTCCTGATCGCCTCATGTCGGGACGAAGTTTGAGTTGCACCTCGGCGAGTTCGCGGCAGCGATCGTAAAAGTCCGGATTGAGCGTTGCCTTGCGGTCATCCAGGCGATCTTCGTCGTCGGTGAGGAAATCGGCAATCATCGGGTTGAAACCGGTCCAGGTACTGCATTTGCCAGGCCAATGGACGATGTCGGCGTCCGGCGCCCCCTTGGTGTAATAGTTCACCCCGATAAGCCGGCTTCCTTTTCGCAGTGCGAACTCGCGGAGGAAATCGGGGTTGTAGCCGAGGATCGCCACGCAATCGAGCATATCCGAGTAGGCGGCCACGCGACCCGGTTCGACCGACATGAC
>DATNBQ010000208.1:0-8485 GCA_035571955.1 Urbifossiella sp.
TGCGGGTAGTAGCCGACGATGGGCGGCAGAACCTTGTTCGTGTCGTTGGCATTGTGCGTGCCCAGCGCCATCTGCTTCAGGTTGTTGGCGGACGACATGCGGTTGGCGGCCTCGCGCACCTTTTGCACGGCCGGAAGGAGCAAGCCGATCAGGATCGCGATAATGGCGATGACGACCAGAAGCTCGATGAGCGTGAAGCCGCCGACGGTCACGTAGCGACCGCCCGCCGACTGGGATCGAAGAAATCGCTTCATGGGGCACCTGCGAGTATAAGGAATGAACAATTGACTGTGCTGAATCGCTGAAAACTCCGGTCGCTTATTTATGCTCCCGGCTCGCCGACCCGAATTCGCGCAGATTCGCTGAGAATGGAAGCGCGAGAGTCCTGGGCGAGCGAGTCATTAAACCTTCACAATTCCGTTGGGTTGATTATGTTCGGAAGGTGCGGCTAGCGTCAAGCGATAAAATGGGAGAAATGTGAAGACATTCTTGCCTGTGCAAAAACCACGCACAGGCAAGAACGCCTGTGCCACCCCAAACGGATGCACACCATCCCGTTCCAGCCGTTGCTGCAATGGACCGCCTTCCAGTATAAAAGAACCCTATGTTCGGCATGCCCCAAGGGATGAGTCCCGATCTCTTCGATCCCTCCATTTTCCTGCTGTCGGGCTACTTGTTCGGCATGCTCGGGATGCTGATCCTCATTGCACTCGGCGTCGGCCTCGTCACGCTGCCGATCTTCTTCCTCGTGCTCTATGCCATCGAACAAGCCGCTTGGTTCGTCGCCGATACGTCCGGCAACTTCATCGGCAAGCTGGTGCTCATCATGTTCCGCGGCCTCCGCCGCAGCCCGCTGCGTACTTCGCTGACCTACCTCGCGCTATTCGTCCTCACAACCGTGCTCGTCTTCCTGTACACGATCCTGACCTTCATCGGCAAAGTGACCACCGAGAAGGAAGCGAACTTCAAGGCGATCGTGACGCACAAGACGACCATCCCGAGCCAGATGAAGCCGGGGCACTACACGCGCTTCAAGGAGATCGTGCTGCACGAACTGCCGCCGGAGATGCGGCCGGTGCACGGCGAAGACGACATCATGAGTTGGTCGTTCGTCGGCGGCAGCACCGACCCCATCAACAAACGCCCCGACAACGCCCTGTTCATGTTCTGCATGGAACCGCAAAAGATCATGACCATGATGGATGGCCTCGACGACCTCAGCGGCGACGAGAAGCAAATGGTCGAGGACGGCGTGCAGAAGATGCTCGCCAACAAGCAGGCTATCGTGGTCAGCCAGAGCCGCTTGAAGAAGCTCAACGTCCGCGTCGGCCAAAAGATCAAGCTGTTCGGCCTCAACTACCCGGACATGGAATTCCAGTTCGACATCGTCGGCACGCTCCCCGAAGGGAAGTACGAAGGCGTCGGCTTCATGAACAAGGATTACCTCGAACAACTGTTGAAGCAGAAGCCGGCGGATTACGTGATGCAGGACAAGGTGCTGAACCTGATCTGGGTGCGGTTGCCGAACAAGGCGGCCTTCGAGCGGCTCAATGCGATGGTGGACGACGGCAAGAACTTCAGCAATCCGCCGATCAAGCTGGAGACCGCTTCGAGCGGCATCGGTTCGTGGATGGAAGCGTACAAGGACATCTTCTTCGGAATGAAGTACATCCTGTCGCCGGCAATGGTCGGAATCATGTGCCTGGTGATCGCCAACGCGATCAGCATTGGGGTGCGCGAGCGGCGCACGGAAATGGCCGTGCTCAAGGTGCTCGGATTTCAGCCGCGGCACGTGATGGCCTTGGTTCTCGGAGAAGCGATTTTGGTCGGCGTGCTGGCCGGCGGCATGGCCTCGTTTCTGTCGTGGTTCGGCATCGGCAACTTGAAGCTGCAGATCGCCTTCTTTGGCGCGTTCATCGTGCCGGAACAGGCGCTGGTCTATGGCCCCTTGCTCGGCATTGCCGTGTCGATCTTTGGAAGCATCGGCCCGGCGCTCTCCGCGAAGAACGTCAAGGTGGCCGAGGTGTTCGCCAAGGTGGCGTGAACCACGCGGATTACCGACGGTCGGAAAAGTAATGACATCGAACCGACGACCTTTCAGACCCTCTCCCCGTCGGGGAGAGGGTGGTTTGCGAGCGCAGCGAGCAAACCGGGTGAGGGGCTGAATTCGCACAGCAAGACCCCTCACCCGACATCTCGCTGGCGCGAGATGTCGGCCTCTCCCCAACGGGGAGAGGCGTGGGCGGGTTGGTTGAATGTCGTTGCTTTCCACACTGCCAATAGCCGCGAAGGGGAGCGTGATCGAATATGCGCATCGGCGCTTACATTCAGGCATTCGCCGGGTTGTTCGTGCCGCTCGTGCTATTGCGATCGGTGCGCGGCATCGTCGCGCCGCGGCGATCGAACGCACTCGTCTCTCTGAGCATGCCGGTGGTCGCCCTCTTCGCCGCGCTCTGGCTCTTCATTCTCGTGAACACGGCCGCGACCTTCGCCTTGAAGGGGTTCCCGCCCTTCGAGAATCCGCCCAAGCTCGATCCGCTTACTTTCAGTGCCATCGGCGGAGCGATCTTCCGCGCCATGATCGGCGTGCTGCAAACGCAAGCCTTGCTCTCGCTGCCGTTCGACTGGCTCTTCTTCCGCTCCTTCGAGAACGCTCCGGAGAAACTGCTTCCCTTCGATCGGGCCCTGAAGGCGCGGATGCGGCTGGAACGGAGCATTTATTCGCTGATCGGCACGCTATTCGTCATCGGCTTTTCACTGTTGCCGTTGGCGGCGCTCCTGGTCGCATTGCCGGCCGTCGCCCCGGATGAAGCCGTGCTCTCCGATAGCGTTCGCCCCGTGCGGACGTTCTGGCAGCGGTTCTATCGCCGAGTGTTTGGGGCCTTCGCCGGAATCATGGTGCTCATCGCCTTGCTCGGCTTCTCGATTGAAGCCGTCAGCCGCGTGCCGCTCCCCGAAGGCGGCCAACTGAGCGCCCTGGCCAAAAAGATCTTCGGCTTCACCATCGTCGATTGCATCCTGCCCGAGATGTTCTTGGAGAAAGCGCCGAAGGATCTGCCGGAAGGCGAATCGTGGCTCACGGCGCGGGAACTGATCGACAAGCGCGACCTGTACCAGGAAGCCGCGTCGCGGCAGAACCGGAATTCCGAAGAGCAGCGCGATGCCGCTGCCCGTCTCGCCGAGGTGGAACGCCTCATCGACGAACGACTGCCGACGTCGCCCCGGCTGAAGATCATGCTCAATCCGGAGGCATCGCGGTGGCTGGCCAAACCGATCTGGACGTTCCTGCCGCCGACGCTCGTGCAGCACTGGCCGTTCGTGTTCCTGCTCGTTTACGCCACGGATCTGCTCCTGCTCTTGCTCATTGGCCGGGTGCCGCTGGCGTACAACATCCGCTATTTGTGGGTCCGTCGCCGCGATACGGCCCTCACGGCGCTCGCCTTCACCGTCGTCGTGGCGCTGGTCGTCGTGCTGTTGGCGTTCGTCAACGGCATGTACAAGTTGAACGAAAGCACGGGGATTCCCGGTAACGTGCTCGTGCTCGCCGATGGCGCGACGGACGAAATCTTCAGCAATCTCGGCTACAGCGGCGGCATCACCAACGTCGAGAAGGAAGAGGTGGCGCTGGACGAGAAGGGGCGGCCGGTAAAGACGCCTTACGCCGTGGCCCGCGGCGTGATTGGCCCGGACGGCAAGTTGGTGGAATTGCCGGCCGAGACGCCGCGCGAGAAGGAACCGCCGGGTACGCTGCGGCTGGCGAGCTTTGAAACTTATCTCGTCATGAACCAGCCGGTGCCGGTGGCCGAGGGGGAGAAACCGCGGCGGCGCTTCCTTCAAGTGCGAGCCGTCAAGAGCCCGGCGATTGCCGCGGCCGTGCACAACATGGAACTGCAGCCGGGCGGCAAATGGTTCGCCGAGGACGGCAACCACCAGGAATCCGGCGGCAAGAAGATTCCCTGCGTAATCGGCGCCGCCGCGGCCGGCACCCTCGGCGGCGACGCCGGCAAGCACCAACTCCAGCCCGGCGACACCTTCTCTCTCGGCGACAGAGAATGGATCGTTCTCGGCGTCATGAAGTCCGAGGGCACGACCTTCGGCTCGGAAGTCTGGTGCTCCGCCTTCAACAACCCCGTTCTCCAGGCGTCCGGCAAGGACAATCGCCCGACGACGCTGGTGCTGCGCATGGCCGGGAACTCCGAGGCCGCCTCGCGGGCCATGGCCTTCCACCTCCAGAACCGCTACGGCCAGGCCAAGGTCAAGGCGTTCTCCGAACCGCTCTATTATCAAGAATTGACCAAGACCAACGAGCAGTTCCTGACCTGGATCGTCTTCCTCGCGGTGGTGATGGCGGTCGGCGGCGTGTTCGGCGTGATGAACACGATGTTCGCGTCGATTGCCGCGCGGATCAAGGAAGTCGGCGTGCTCCGCATCCTCGGTTTCAAGCGCTGGCAGATTCTGATTTCGTTCATGCTGGAGTCGCTGGCGATCGCCTTCATGGGCGGCCTGGCGGGGTGCGCGCTCGGCTACCTGGCCAATGGGTTCGAAGCGTCGAGCACGCTCTCCGGCGGCCAGGGCGGCGGTAAAAGCGTCGCCTTGAAGATGGTGGTCGATTACCAGACGATCGCGGCGGGAATGCTATTCACGATGGTGATGGGCCGGCTCGGAGGCCTGGTGCCTGCCCTCTCGGCGATGCGGATGGAGATCCTCGATTCCCTGAAGTGACAACTGCCGTCCAATCGAGTATCATGGCGGTGCTAACTTTGCGAGGCCGCGATGCCCGTCGCCACGTTCGATACCTTGAAGTTCGCGAACACGTTGAAGGAGGCCGGAGTTCCCGGGCCCCAGGCCGAAGCCCAGGCCATTGCCTTCGCCGATGTCATCCAGTTGAACCTTAAGGATCTCGTCACCAAAGACGACTTGCGCCAGGAGATCGCGCTCGTCGAACAGCGATTGAACGCCAAGATCGACACGTCCGTGGCGAAACTGATGGGCGAGATTTACCTGCTGAAGTGGATGTTCGGCGCCACATTCACAATGGTTCTTGCGATTCTGTGGCTGGTCATCCGAATGTCGTTCGCGAAACTTCCCTGATGGAAACCGTGTATGTGGTTGGGGCGGGCGGCATCGGCTGCGCGGTCGGCTACGCGCTGCGGGCCGCCGGAGCGCCGGTAGCCTTCGTCGATGCCAATCCGGAGAAGGTGGAGGCCGGCCGCCGCGATGGCGTCCGCGTTGATGCGCTTCCTGAGCTTGCGGCCGAGTTCATTCACTTCGACGACTGGATGCCGACCTCGGGCTCGACGGTGGTGCTCTGCGTCAAGTGTTACGACAACGCCGCGGTGCTGGCCCGCTTACCCGCGGACGTGAAGTTGATTCCCATTCAGAACGGTTTCGAGCCGCAGCTTGCCGCGCGGCAACTTGCCGCAGAGGGGATCGCGTCGTTCGTTTCCGAATGCGATCCGCACCGGCCGCACACGCGGATCACTCGCCGCGGGAAACTGCACCTAAGCGCCAATGCGCCCGCTCCGCTTCGCGTCGCGGCTAATCCGTTTCGCGTTAAAACTGTCCCCGAGATTGCGCCGATCAAATACGCGAAGCTGATGTACAACGCGGCCATTTCGCCGTTGGCGGCCGCGGCCGGCCTCGATAACGGACAACTTCTCTCCGTACCGGCCGCCCGGCGGCTCTTCTTCGCACTGCTTCAGGAGAATTACCGCATCTTGACCGCGGCCGGAATCGAACTCGGCAAGGTCGGGCCCTTCCACCCGCGGACCGTGGCGTGGATTCTCCGCAGAAAGTGGCTCGCCCGGCTCATGGCCAAGGCGTTCGAACCATCGCTCCGCGGAACGTACTGCTCAATGGCCGGGGAAATCCAAAAAGGGCGCACCGAACTCGACAATTACAACGGCCATTTGATCCGCCTTGCCGAGAAATCCGGTGTCCCATGTCCTGTGAACCGGGCGGTCCAGGAGCGAGTCTCCAGCATGACGCATGAGAGAGAAACCCCGAAAATCGCCGTTTTGGAGCAAATATCGGCGGCCAGCTGAGGGCGGCCTGAAGTGTGTTTTACAGTATGGTAAGCTGTTTTGATTAAAGGACTTGGGTAATTGGAAGAAGTGCTCCGACGGCGAAATTCGACAGCGCTTCTTGCCGAACGGGAAAAAAAGCCGGGAATAGGCGTCGGGATTCTTGATCCGCCGGCCAAAGTCGTTTACAATCCCGTGCTGCTGGGGTAATAAGCCCGGTTGTGAAGAAATGCGTTCGAGCCGTACCGACGGCTCGACTGGGGCCGTCCCGCCCGACGGATTTGCTCGCTCTCGAAACGAGAGCCGGAGCCCGCCGCACGGATTACGTTGCTCGGTCGAGTCGCGGTCTTTTTTTGTCCCGTATCGCAAGCATCGACGAACCATAACGCGAACCGTCGATCCGAACCGGACGAAGTCCTTGACGAAGTGAACCAGGGATCACAGGCCGACCCAGAACCACGACCTCCGGAGTCCCCATGGCAATCCAAGAACCTCAATCTCCCGGGAAGGCAAAAGCGGCTATGAAGACGACGACCATCAGGCGTAAGCGGTCGGGAGCTTCGGCGAAAGTCGCCGACTCCAACATCACCACCTTTTCCTCGGATTTGTTGACGCCGGAAGAAGAGCGCGAACTGCTGACGAGCTTTTGGGACGTGAAGAGCGAACTGGTGCGGGTGCTGGTGCGGCATTTCCCGACGGAACTCCGAGCCGTTCGGCCGCCGCTCGAACCGTGGCCGATGGCTCAGTTCATTCGCGAACACTGCACCGACGACCGCTGCCACGTGATCGCCATCCGCCGGCTCCGCGATCGCTACGTCCACTACAAACACCGGCTGGCCAGCGCGAACATTCGCCTCGCCGCCCACGTCGCCAAGCGCTTCCGCCACCACAGCCTCGCCTACAGCGACCTGTTGCAGGAAGCCGTTTGCGGGTTGATGCAGGCCATCGACCGCTTCGACGTGTCGCACGGCACCCGGCTCGCCACCTACGCGACCTGGTGGATTCGGCAGACGCTGCAGATTGCCGTGGCCCGGCAAAGCCATCTGGTGAGCCTGTCGCCGCACCACTTGCAGGAACTCGGCCTGCTGCAGCAAGAGAGCGAAGCCCTGGCCCACGGCGGCAAGCACCTTCCCAGCCCGCAGGAACTCGCCAGCCGCACCGGTTCCAGCCTCGAGCACCTCACGCACCTCCAGACCGCGACCCGCACCCCCGTCAGCCTCAACGCCGTCCTCGACGACGACAGCGATTTCAAGCTGACCGAGGCGATGCCGGATACGGGTACGCTGGTGATGCAGGAGAATAACGAGCGGCAAGAGGCGCTCGGCTTCCTGATGGAGAACCTGCGGCCGCGCGAGCGCAAGGTGCTCGATCTTCGCTTCGGTCTCACCGGCAACGGCACCCACAGCCTGCGTCAGATCGGCCACTTGCTGCGAATCAGCAAGGAACGCGTTCGCCAGATTCAGAACCGGGCACTCGAAAAACTCCGCGCCAGCGCCGAACGCGTCGGCTGGGAGCCGAACCTGCTGTTGGAATAGTGTTGGGGTGGATCGATAAGTCGAGAAAGCCGCTTGCGGTCTTGGCCGCAAGCGGCTTCTTTCGTTAACCTACTTGCCGTTCTGGCCGTTCTGCCCCTTCTGGTTGCGGTTGTGCATGCACGCCGCTTCCACTTCCTGACGGTCGAGCACGCCGTCGCCGTTCTTATCGAGTTGCGCGAAGTCGTCGGCCCAGAAGCCGCGCGCCTCGTCCTTGGAAATCTTGCCGTCCTTGTTCTTATCCAAGGCGTCGAAGATCTGATCCAGACGCTGCTTCTTCCGCTCTTCGCGGAAGGCCTTCACCTCGTCCTCCGTGATTTTGCCGTCCCCGTTCTTGTCCAGTTTTCGCAGTTCGTTGTAGGCGGTCTGCAACTCCTGCGTGGTGGCCGGCTGTTCCGGAATGTCGATGGTGTAGAAGATCACCTCGGTGAGTTGCGGCCGCTGTTGCGACATCCGCGCCGCGTGCTGCTGCAGTTCGTCCAGGGTGATGAATCCGTCCTTGTTGGTGTCGATGTCGGCGAACTCGTCGCGGGCCGCCGCCGGCAGTTCGTCCTTGCTCAACTTGCCGTCGCCGTTCGTGTCGTGATCCTTGAGGAAGCGCTTGGCGTCGAAGCGCGGCGCGTTCGGATCGGTCGACTTGTTCTGGCTCTGCGGGCTTTGTTGAGCATTCTGCTGAGCGCCCGCGTTGGCGATGAGCACGCAGACGACACCGAGTCCCAGGGCCTTCGTCCAGAAGCGCATAACCGTCTCCTCGAGTGAAAAGAATCGTGATGCGGGCGACGGGGCCGGGCGAAGGGCATCGACCGAGGCGTTCGGTTCTCGGGGCCGACTTGGTGAGTAAGTGAGCCGATGCTCCGCGACGCCTCGCGAGGAGCATCGGACCCGCCTGATGCGATGCAACCCGTGTACCCAAGTTGGCGTCGATTGTGG
>DATNBQ010000209.1:0-2094 GCA_035571955.1 Urbifossiella sp.
CAGGCTCGAGGTCTGCTCTACTAAAGTTTGCCTCGGTTCCGGCCAACCCCTCAATGCGACCATCGCTGCCCATTCATCATACAGCTTGAGATGTGAGTTGCATGTACAAGTTGTTGGCCCATTTGAATCAAGCTTCGATGTCTATCTGGATGATGCCGGACTCCGCACGGTGACGCTGACAGTCCGGGGAATCGGGGTCGCCTCAAGGAACGCGATCAATGGTTCCGAGACACCGAAGCAGCCGTAATGCCTTCACCCTGATTGAATTGCTGGTGGTCATCGGGATCATCGCAATTCTGCTCGGGCTGACGCTATCCGCAGTCCAGCGGGTTCGGGAAGCCGCCGCCCGCGCCAGGTGCCAGAATAACATTCGCCAACTTGCGCTCGCCCTCCATCAATATCACGAAGCAAACGGAGGATTCCCCCAGGGCCACCAACCATTCTCGGTTAATACAGCCAACGGAATGCCATATTCGGGCTGGACATTGTCAATTCTCCAGTTCGTTGAACAGCAAGCTCGCTACGATCAGGGAGTCGCAGCTTACCGGGCGAAGTGGAATCCATTTCCGCCCCAGGCATCCGGCCGAGATGGCGGAGGAGTTCCTCCTGCTGTTGGCTCGGCAGATCCTGCCAGCGCGGCTCGGTCGCCGGGGACGGGATCAGGCGCGGGGAGGCGTAGGATTGGTCCGCTCGGACGTGGTTCGGATCCTCCGAAACGAGTGCGGTCCTGGCGCCAGCGGGCCAGTTCGAGCAAAGCCCACGGGCATGCGCTCACCAGAGGTGTTACCACCTCGACAACGCCTTCGTCGATAGGAGGTTTTGGAACGCTCCTTCTTGATCGTCCGCATCAGCCGCTCCGCGAACCCGTTCTCGCGCGGTTCGTCGACCGCCGCCATACTCAGGTGATTCTTGGGTGGCACCGGCATTCCAGCCGGGTGCAGCAATAATCTCTGGGGGAGTGCAATAATCATCGACGATTCTTGGGTGGCACCGGCTTCCAGCCGGTGCAAGTAAAGACACACCGGCTGGAAGCCGGTGTCACCCAGAAGCATCCCCCACCCCCAGCGAATCTTGCTGCACCGACATTCCAGCCGGTGCGAGTCAATTCGCAGTAGACACGCACGTCCCCCTTCGCTATGACGCCGCGATTCCGTTCATCGGTTTGCACTCAACCATGCGCAGATTCCGCTGGCTTTGGCTGCTGCTCCTCGTTCCGGCGTCGCCCGGTTGCCTCTCTTTGCATCGGCCGCAACCCGTTCCCATTCAAGTCGTCGATGCCGAAACTCACGCCCCCATCGCCGGCGCCAAGGTCCGCCTCTGGTGCCCGAATCGGCTGCACGAGAAACTCGGCGATGAAGCCAACGCCGTCACCAACGACGACGGGCAGGCACTGCTTCGTGCCAGCACCCGCAAGGATCTCGGCATCGTGATCGAGGTCTCGGCGCCGGGCTACGGCCTGGAGGAAATCGAGTACCGCAGCGAGCCGGCCGCCGATGGCGCTCCGGTGGGAACGCTCGTCGCCATGTTCGCCAATCCGCGACCGACCGTGGAGTTCGTCCTTCCCATTGGTTTCCAGGGCCTTTTTAAGGCCGAACTCGTTTCGCAAGAGAACTCGGAGCTCGTCGGCCAACGCGAGTTCTCGGCGGCGGTGCTCATGCCGCAAGACGTGGCCGTGGCGGCTTACATTCCCGTCGGCATGGCGAACGGCGTGAACGGCGTTGCGAAGTTAATCGGCTCGCCGGTGCTCAAGCACGGCCTCGGGCCGCTGTACCGGGCCAAGTTCGCCGACGGCAAAGCGTTGCCCACCGAGCCGCGGCCATCGGAAATCGGCATCCACTTCCTGAAGAAGGAAGGCGACATGCACTTCTTCGTGGTTGGCACACTGGAAGACTGGAAGGCGCAGCGGAAGGCGCTCAATATGGACCTGCCGGCTTCGAACTCGCACGGCCGCACAAGTGGCGGAGGCGGGGGTGGCGGTCGCGGCGGCGGCGGTGGAGGTATGGGCCGACCCGGCATGGGCGGCGGAGGCATGGGCGGCGGTGGAGGCATGGGCGGCGGTGGAGGCATGGGCGGCGGCGGCGGCGGCGGCGGCGG
>DATNBQ010000210.1:0-14553 GCA_035571955.1 Urbifossiella sp.
TACGAGCGGGCAGTGGCGGACCAGGGGACGAATCCCGGCCGGACCGTGAACAAGGCCCGCGAGCACCTGCGAGCTGTTCTCTCGTGGGCCTGGGAACAGGAACTCATCGACACCCTGCCCCGGTTCCCGAAGCACCGGCCGCAGCGGGACGTGGCCGGCCGGCACTACTTGACTAAAGCCCGAACTGAACGCCCTCTACTTCGCCACCCACCGGATGCCACGGCCGCGGGGGTGGGACGCTCCCGGCCCGGTGGGCCAGTACTGGCGAACCAGCATTCGGCTGTTCTGCCTATTCCGGTGACCATCTTAGGCACTTAGCGTTTGCTAACATCTTTGCGTTTGCTAACCCCTTTTCGCACTCAACAGTCCAAGGGCATCGCCGACAGTTTCGGCATTTTCGCGGACGGCTCTCAGCAACCCGGATCGGCTAATGCCGGGGGCGTTGGTGACAAGGTTCAAGAGCCGAAGCCAAGCGGTTCGGGTTCGACGTCGGCGGCTTTCTACACCGCTTGCGTTGTGCGGATGTTCAAATGGGCCACCGCTGAACAGATGGTTTCGCCGTCGGTATTGAGCGGCCTTCAAACCTTGGAGCGGCTTAAGAAGGGTAAATCGGGCGATTAAGGAAACCGCACCGGTCTCGCCGATTGCTGACGCCGTAGTCGCCAAGACGCTCCCACACTTGAACCGCCAGGTTCGCGGCCTGGTTGAGTTCCAACGCCACGCCGGATGCCGCCCGGTGAGGCCTGCCGCCTAGGTCGATGCGACATCGACTAATGCGGCCCGGTTTGGGTATACCGGCCGCCGCATCACAAGACAGAACACCACGGCAAGAGCCGGGCCATTGCCATCGGCCCAAGGGGCAATCGCTGCTCGCCGAATACCTCGCCGACGATCCGGCCGCGCCGATATTCTCGCCGTGCGCCGCCGTCGCCGAAAAGCATGGCCGCGTCTTCACCGGCAAGCATCCGCCGAGCATAACGACGCCGCCCCGCACCACGCCGCGATAAATTCCAGTTGCCATCGGTTAGCCCTCCGTCCATGACCGTAGCGTTCCCGTTCGGGAATGTCGCCGCGAGGCCGTTCCGCCGCTCGCCATTGTCGCGGCTTGCGCATAGCATGTCGCCACACAACCGTTCGCCCTTCGAGGTTCCCCGATGCGCGTTCTCGCCGCCGTCCTCCTTGCCGCTGGAGCCGCCATGCTCACACCGTCCGCCGAAGGCCAACCGAAAGCCCGGACTGGCCCCGCTTACTCCGAGACGCTGTTCGGCAAATTACCCGACACCAAGGACAAGGACAGCAAGCGCGTCGCGGGGCCGCGCATCACCGAGTACACGCTCACCAACCGCAACGGCGTGGTCGTCAAGTGCATCGAGTACGGCGCGATCGTCACCGAGATTCACGTTCCGGACCGCGACGGCAAATACGCGGATGTCGCCCTCGGCTTCGACAAGCTGGCCGATTATTTGAAGGGGCATCCGTACTTCGGGTCGAACGCCGGCCGCTGTGCCAACCGCATCGCCAAGGGACTTTTCGCGCTCGGCGACGAGGAATACAAGCTGGCGACCAACAACGGCGAGAACCACCTGCACGGCGGCAAGGAAGGCTTCGACAAAAAGTATTGGCGCGGCGAACCGTTCCTCGCCGCCACCGGCCCCGGCGTCAAGTTCGCTTACCGCAGCCCTCACGGCGAAGAAGGCTACCCCGGCAACCTTTCCGTCACCATGAGTTACACCCTCACCGACGACAACGAACTGGTCGTCGATTATCGCGCCACGACCGACCGGCCCACCGTTTGCAATCTCGCCCATCACAGCTACTTCAACCTCGCCGGCCAGGGCAACGGCGACATCCTCGGCCACCAGTTGCAAATCTTCGCCAAGAACTACACGCCGGCCGGCGAATCGCTCGTGCCCACGGGCAAAATCGATCCCGTCGCCGGGACGCCGTTCGACTTCACCAAGCCGAAGTTGGTCGGCGCGGATCTGAAGGCCGCGGGCGGCACGCCGGTCGGTTACGACTTGAACTACGTGCTCGACAAGGGAACGACGGCTCGGCCGGAACTGGCGGCGCGAATCAGCGATCCGAAGAGCGGCCGGATGCTCGAAGTGCTCACCACCGAACCGGGCTTCCAGTTCTACACCGGGAACTTCCTCGACGGCACCAACGTCGGCAAGGGCGGCGCGGTCTACAAGCAGCACACGGCGTTCTGCATGGAGCCGCAAAAGTTCCCCGATTCGGTGAACCACCCGGAATGGAAGGAGAAATCGAACGCGATTCTACTTCCCGGCGAGACGTACAAGCAGACGACGATCTACAAGTTCGGCGTGGCGAAGTAATCGCTAGCCGCGACCCGACGGGAAGCGCGATTGTGCCCCGATTAGCCGCGACCCAACGGGGAGCGCGCTGCCTTCGCGCTCGGAAATTGCCCGAGGATTGGTATGAGCGCGCTTCCGGACGATGCCCTCGTGGTCCGCGGCGGGCTTAATTAACACACCCGAACACGTCCGCCGTAGCTATGGGAAACATCCGAGTGGTATCGAAGGAGTTTCCGTTCACTCCTCCCCCGAAGCAGCTGCCGCCGAATTGTCTGTTGGCATCCCCAACGGACGAATCGGGGTCACGACCGTTGGCAAAGTCCGAGCCGCCGGATGAAATGTAATCCGAACGTGCGGACGCAGCCCGCATCATGCCACATTGACGGGCTTGACTCCCACACAAATAAGCGGTTTACTGACTCCAACGGAGCCAAATCCGTCGCTGGAGAGGAAGTAATTGTGGCAATTCCTGCTCTATATGCCGATTTTAACAACGCCGACCCGCAAGGTCGGCTCCGCCTGAATTGCGTCGGTACGTTCGAAGACCTGGAACGCCTTCACTTGGAGCTTCGCGATCGGTTGCAGGTTCGGGTTCACGACGAGGAACTGGAAGCCGACGGCGAGGTGAGTTTCTCCGCGGACGAACATATCTGGGTCGCGCGAATCGACTGGGATGCCATCCGCCAATTCGCAGGCTAAGGTTCCCACCTTGCTCACCGTCCATTCCGTTGCGATCGAGGATACCTTCGCGGAAGCGTTTCCGATGGCAGCGGCGCGGCTCGTCGTTACCGCCGAAACGCTGCCCTGGGCCTACACAGCGGGTCAAGCGGCCACCGGCTATGCGGCCTCGGTCATCGGCTGCGACGCCGAGGCCGGCATCGAACGCGACCTCGCCCCGGAGGAAACGCCCGACGGCCGCCCCGGCGTCGCGCTGCTCTTCTTCGCCTTCAGCCGCGACAACCTCCAGAAGGCGGTCGTCAACCGCGTCGCTCAGTGCGTGCTCACTTGCGCGACCACCGCCTGCTACAACGGCCTGCCAGGCGACCCCGGCAAGAACATCAAGGTCGGCGGCAGTCTCCGCTTCTTCGGCGACGGCTGGCAGATCAGCAAACTCCTCGACGGGAAACGCTACTGGCGGATGCCGACCATGGACGGCGAGTTCCTGTGCGAAGACCTGTTCGGCACGGTGAAGGGCGTCGCCGGCGGGAACTTTCTCATCCTCGGGCAAACGCAAGCGGCCACCCTCGCCGCCGCCGAGGCCGCCGTCATCGCCATTCGCAAAGTGCCCGGCGTCATCCTTCCCTTCCCTGGCGGCGTCGTCCGCTCGGGCAGCAAAGTCGGCAGCCGATACAAAGCGCTCAAGGCCAGCACCAACGAGGCCTATTGCCCGACGCTTCGCGGCCTCGTGAACACGGCCTTGCCTGAAGGTGTGAACGCCGTTTACGAAGTCGTGATCGACGGTTTGGATTTGGCGGCGGTCCAAACCGCGACGCGTGTGGGAATCGAAGCAGCCTGCGGCCCCGGCATTGTGAAGATCACCGCGGGCAACTACGGCGGCAAACTCGGCCCGCATCACATCAAATTGCACGAGCTCTTCAAACCGGCAGCTGGCGAGCCGGGAGTGTAAGTAAGTGACCGGAGTTTTCTCGAAGACAACCGATATAACAATCGCATCACCCAAGGAGGAACCGTCATGCCAGGCACGATGGCCGATCCGCAAACTCGCAAATCCGCGATCCGCGAACAGGCCCGCAAGAACCGCATCGCCCAGCAAAACAAGGATGAAGTTAGCCGCGGCATCTGCGCCAAGTTCATGAGCTTGCCGGCTTACGCGGCCGCCAAAACCGTCATGTGGTACGTCGATGCCGGCAGCGAAGTCCGCACCCGCCACTCGCTCCCCGAAGCCCTCGCGCACGGCAAGCGCGTCGTCGTTCCCTGGTGCATCGTCGAAGCCCATCAACTCGGGCTCTTCTGGCTCGAAGAGATGTCGGAACTAGTCGAAGGGGCTTACAAGATCCTCGAACCGAAGGAAGAACTTCGCCGCCTGCTTCGGAAGCAAATCCGGCCCGAGGAACTCGACCTGGTGATGGTTCCGGGCACGGCCTTCGACCCCAGCGGCGGCCGCATGGGACAGGGCAAGGGATACTACGACCGCTTGCTATCGCAAGTGAGGATGAACGCTCCGCTCGTGGCCCTGGCTTTCGATTGCCAAATCTTCGACGCGATTCCTGTTTCGGCCCACGATGTGGCCATGGACGCCATTCTCACCGAAACGCGCGAGATCCGCTGCAACGGCCGAAGTTAGGGTAGTGTTTTCAGTTTGGATCTTGGTGGCACGGGCATTCTTACCTGTGCGGGCTTTTCGCACAGGCAAGAATGCCCGTGCCACCAAACTGATACATGGCCGAGGTTAGAACACCAGGTAAATAAACGTCCTGCCCACGCCGGGGCTGAGCGTGACCAAAAGCACGACGGCCCCGACGTATACCCCGGCCCGCGCGAAGCTGGGGAGATCCAATACGCCGCACACCTTCGACCGCAAACCGCTGAACGCGTGCCCCACGAGCCCGACTGCCAACAGCATCGGCACCCAGATTGGAATCGCCCGGCTCCAGGTCTCCAGATAATCGAATCCCAACAGCGATCGGAACAGGATGCCGCCGGCGTTCCACGACGGCATCCGAATCAATATCAATCCGACCGTCACCAGCCAGAATGTGCAGGCCCAGGATGTCAGTTTCCATATCCACGATGAACGAACGGCATCAAGCATGGGATAACCGGTGGCGGCGCGATCCCAAATGCGATGGAAGCTCATCAACGCGCCGTTATAGAATCCATACACGAGCCACGCCCACGTCGCTCCATGCCACAACCCACACATCACGAAGACGATCATCAAATTGATATAAGTGCGCAGTGCGCCGCGCTGACTGCCGCCGAGTGGAAAGTACAAATAGTCGCGGAGCCACGTCGATAGCGACAAGTGCCAGCGCCGCCAGAAGTCGGCGATACTGACGGCGAGATAGGGAAAGTTGAAATTGCGCGGCAACTCGAAGCCGAACCACTTGGCGCAGCCGACAGCCATGTCCGAGTAACCCGAGAAGTCGCAATAAATCTGAGCGGCCCAGGCGAGGCAGGCCCAGCGCTGCGCCGCCGGATCGAAGTCGCCGGGGTTGGCGAACACCGGCGCCACGAAGAGCAAATCCAATTGATCCGCAATGAACACTTTCTTGAACAGACCGAGCAAAAAGAAGTGGAGGCCATCCGCGACTTGCTTCGCCGAGACGCGCGGCGGCGCGGTCATCTGCGGCAAGAACTCGGCGGCCCGCACGATCGGCCCCGCCGCCAACTGCGGGAAAAACGACACGAATAGCGCGTAATCCAGGAAACTGCGCACGGCCTTGATCTGGCGGCGATAGACGTCCACCGTGTAGCTGATTCCCTGGAATGTATGAAAGCTGATGCCGATGGGAAGCAGGATGCTCCAGGTGCGGTCGTGAACTCCCATGCCGCAGAGATTCGCCAGTGACACCGCGTTGTCGTATGCGAAGCCGATATATTTGAAGGCGAACAGTAATCCGAGGTTGGCGGCGATGCTGACGGCGAGCCAACGGCGGCGGCCGCGATCGTCGTCTCTTCCTTCGATGCGGATCCCCGCGAAGTAATCGATGATCGTGCAAGCGAGGATGACCCACAGGTATTGCGGACTGAGCCACGAATAGAAGAGCCAGCTGGCCGCGAGCAACACGCGATATTTGTAGGTGCGCCGACGGAGCATATGATATAGCAACAGCACCGTCGGCAGGAAAATATAGAATGCTTTCGTGGCGAATATCATGACGGCGCGCTCCCCGCTGGATCGCGGCTAATCATCGGCTTCAACCAATCGCTGAATTTCCGCGCGCCATTGAGATTCATGTGAATTAGATCGGCGAAATCGTTGTCGGTCAGGCCGACCATGTCGCGACTGACATGGATCACCCGGACATTACGAGTTTTCTCTATCTCGATTAATCGTGTTCGGTATTCCGCGAACTCCGCCGCATGGATTCTTTCTAGATCCGCCGTCACCGGCATATCCATCAATATCAGTTCAACATGGTTGGCCTCGCACCAATCGATTAACAGATGGAGGTACTTGACGTGCCCTCCGGTGCGATAGTGGGCGAGGTAGGGGAACCGATCGGGGGCGAGGCCGGCCGCCTTGACCGCGACGTAGTTGCCGACGGAGAAGCCGCGGGCCGGGGCATAGCCGTTGCCCGAAAGCAATCGATCGGCGCGTTCGCGGAGCTCGTCCGCTTCGCGCATCGCCTCAGGGCAACTTCTTGGCAGGCTCTCGTCCACCATATACGCCGCCCACATTCTGATCCCGTGGCGGTAGCGGAACAGATTGGAGGCTTGCCCCATCCTAGCAAGGAGAAAGTGGCGAACGCCCCATTCGCGGGCTTCGGGCCGCAACCGCACCCAGCGGGCCATGTCTCCCCACGACCACAGCGAATACGGCCCATGCGGTTCATTGCGGCCATCGTTGAGATCGCTGGCAGTGATGCCGTAAATCAGCACTTTGGGCGGCGTCGGGCAGGCGCGGCGAATGGCATGGTAGAAGTCCGAGGTCGTGCCCCCGGAAAGGCCCATGGCATAGACGGAATCGAGCCTCCGGCCATGCCAGGTGCTTCCTGCGATGCGGTCGGGATCGATTCCCTC
The DNA here is from genome assembly GCA_035571955.1 of Urbifossiella sp. Taxonomy (GTDB): domain Bacteria; phylum Planctomycetota; class Planctomycetia; order Gemmatales; family Gemmataceae; genus Urbifossiella. Next base: position 7,023 of record DATNBQ010000210.1, read on the forward strand.
GGCGACGGGCGAACCGCCGACGAACACGAGATCGCGCGGCGACCGGGCGCACCCTGCCACCTTCATGGCGTAGTCGTCCGGCGAATGACGCTGCCAGAGCGATGCGAATGCACCAATGGCGAAGTCCACGGCCACGAGCAAAATCGCGAAGAGAATGATCGTGCGGTTCCGCCTCCAGAAACCCACGGGCGGGGCGGCTGGAACGGTGACGACTGTGAGGCTTTTTAGAATTGGTTGTGGGTCGGTGCGCGGTCGTGGCGCGGCTTCCAGCGGCAGGCGAACTTCGCGCGGTGTCGTTTGCGTTTCCACGGCAATCAATCCCTGAGTGCGTGGAGAAGTCTGCCAAATCCTCGGTGATCGCGAAAGAGGAATTCATGCGACGATAGGTGGCACGAACCTTGCAAGAATTCTGGATAGTCGCCTGAATCAAGGAGATCCCATGAACGCCACCAAAGAGAACCCGCAACAGAGTTCATCCGGTCAGAGTGCCGGTAGCCCGAAGCAAGGCGAGAAGTTCCGCTGCTCGAAGTGCGGGATGGAACTGCAGGTTAACAAGGACTGTCGGTGCAACGATCCCGCGATGGCTCACTTTTCCTGTTGTGGTCAGTCGCTGGACAGAATGTGACGAATCGAACCGTGGATTCCAGCCGCAAAAGGGCACAAAAGACACAAAGAAAGAGTCAAGAAACAAAGTCAATTCTGTGTTCTTTGCCTTTTTGCGGCCGCTCATCCGGCTTTGGCCGTGGCGGCTCCCCCGGTTGCTAGTTGCATCACGGCCTCCTCGGAGAGACGCTCGCGCGGCAACTCGCCGGCCAGCTTTCCTTCGTGCATCACGACTACACGGTCCGACATGCCGAGCAATTCTTCCATGTCGCTCGTGATCATCCAGACGGCGACGCCGCGGCCGGCCAGTTCATCCACGAGTGCGTAGATTTCGGCCTTGGCCCCGACATCGACGCCGCGGGTCGGTTCATCCAGGATAAGGACTCGCGGGTCGCGGGCCAGCCACTTACCGTAGACCACCTTCTGTTGATTGCCGCCGGAAAGCAGCCCGACCGGCTGGGCCGCCGACGGCGTCTTGATGCGGAGACGTTCGATCCAGGTGCGGTGCAGTTGTTTTTCGAGTCGGCCGCTGATGCCGAGCAGCGAACGGAGACGATCGAGGTTCGGCAAGCTGAGATTGAAGCCGACGCTTTCGGGAATGACGAGCCCGTGCAGGCGGCGATCCTCGGGGATGAGGGCGAGGCCGGCGGCGATGGCATCGGCGGGGCAAGCGATGCGGATCGGCTGGCCGTTCAGGTGGATGGCGCCGGCGGTCAAGGCGCGAACGCCGAAGACGGCTTCCGAGAGTTCGGTGCGGCCGGCGCCGACCAGCCCCGCCATGCCGAGGATTTCGCCCGCGCGCACTTCCAGCGATACCGGTGCCGGCGGACCGCCGCGATAACGCACGGCTTCCAGTGAAAGGACGGCCGCCCCGCCGGTGCCGCCGCGATAGACCTTCGGGTAAAACTGCTGCAGGTCGCGGCCGACCATGAGCCGCACCATCGCATCGTGGCCGATCTCGGACTTCGCCAGTTCGCCGGCGTTCTTGCCGTCGCGGAGAACCACCACGCGGTCGCAGCAGCGTTTCACTTCCGCCAGGCGGTGCGAGATGAACAACACGGAAACGCCCGTGCTTTTCAACCCGGCGATGACTTCGTAAAGGCGATCGGTTTCCGCCTGCGTGAGGCTGGAGGTCGGTTCGTCCATGATGAGGACGCGGACGGCGGCGCCGAGGGCGCGGGCGATTTCGACGAGTTGCTTTTCACCCGGGGCCAGCGTTTCGACGCGGCGATGGATGCGGTTGGCAGGCAAGCCGACGCGGGCGAGAAGCTCGGCGGCGCGGTTGGCCATCTTCCGTCGGGCCAAGACGCGTAACATTCCGCCGGTTGTCTCCTCGCAGCCAAGGAACAAATTATCCACGACGCTGAGGTTCTCGGCGAGGTTCAACTCCTGGTGAATAAGGATGATGCCGGCTTGCGTGGCATCGGCGGGGCCGGAAAAGCGAACCGACACGCCATCGAGTTCGACGGTCCCCGCGTCGAGTTGATAGACGCCGGCAACGATTTTCATCAGGGTCGATTTGCCGGCGCCGTTTTCGCCGACGACGGCGAGCACTTCGCCCGGCGCGAGAGAAAGCGATACACCGTCGAGGGCCAGCACCCCGGGGAACTGCTTGCGGATGCCGGTCGCTTGAAGCCGCGGTTTGGACATGATGGCTGAGACCTTATCGGCAATGCCGCGGCATCAAGGGAGAAGGTCGTTCGCAGTAAGGCTGCCGAGGCGTTTGCCGCCGACCGCGACGGGAAGCGTGTCGCCGGCCTTGTAGATCGCTTGCTTGCGATATCCCGGTTTCTTGCCGCGCGGCTGGGTGTATACTTCGATGCAGCGGGCCTTGACATCGATGATCCAAAACTCGGGGACGAGTGCCGCGGCGTACAGCGGGAGCTTGGTGCGGCGATCGAATCCCACGGTGGAATCGGACACCTCGACGACCAACACTAAATCTTCCGGTTCTGGATGGCGGTGATTGTACTTGTCCTCAGGGCCGATCGCGGCATAGAAGTCGGGCTCCGGCTCACTGTCGGCGAGCGTGATCGAGTCCTGGATTCCCACAACCCATTCGGGCTCCGGGAAGAGTGCCACCAGCCGACGGAGCAAGCGGCGCGTCGACTTGGAATGGGAGGGGCCGGGCACGGTCTTCTCCAAGATGATCCCATGGATCAATTCACACCGTTCTCCTTCCGGAAGAATCTCGGATTCGATCATGCGATGATATTGTTCGACGGTGAAGCGCTGCACGGGGCGGCCGAACGCCGCCACGATATCGGCGGTTGCGCTCGGCGGACGGGTGATGTGAGCCGCGGATTGCATAGTGTCATACCGTAAGTGCGACGTTCTCTATCACAATGATACCTTCGCTCGGGTCGATGGAGTAATAGATCACAATTGGTGGAAGTAAGACCTTCCACAAGTCTTTCCTTGAGAATTCGACCGGCTCCGATTGGATCGAAACTTTAGAATTCGTTCGGCCTTTTCCGATGCTTCCCGCACGGCCAATGAGTCAGGCGCGAGCACCCATATTCGATGCAATTCAGCACGCGCCTCAACATCACCTGGGCACCTGCGGCCCGTAGGCGGCTGGATCGGCTGCTTCCAATCGCGCGGCGAATTCCGAAGCATATGTCTCATCGAAGCAACCAGTCCGGGCTTTTTCGGCTGCAAATGCATCGAGCATGGCCAGCACGCTGGCCGTGGAATACCGCGCGCCGGGATTCGCCATCCGCCGTCTGGCTTCAGCGATAATTACCGATTCGTCTGGAGGAAGAACGCCCAGTGGCGTGCCACTCGGATCGCGAATTACAATCGACGACTTGGCTTCGGCCACGACTCGAGCTTGTTCGCTCGTCAAAACGGTTTCCGGCATAATTCACCTGCATGCTCAGCATACCATGAGCCTTCCAGCTATGGCCAGATGTCTCAATGCCCCACGTATTTCGCGTACAGCGTGCGAGCGCGGTCCACTTCGCTCGTTCCCTTGATAATCGCCCGGCCATCGGGAAAGACCGTGAACTCGAACGGTTCGCCCTTTTCTTCCAGTTGGAACTTGAGCAGGAACTTGTTGAAGGTGACGGTGCCGCTGGCGCGGAGCACGCCAGCCAGCTGGTTGAAGTCGAGCTTTCCCGAGGCGCGATGGCTGACCTGAACAGCGTTGCGGCCACACAGGGACGTCGTTTGCGTGCCGTGGGCGCCGTCGAGCCACTCGAACGACCGCTTGGCGCAGCACGGGCATTCGCCCTTGCGGCCCTTCAGCGGCGCGACTTTCACCCGGCGATTGCTGTTCTCCCACACGTCCACGATTAGTAGCTCGCGGCTGATGGCGTCGCGGTTGCCGGAGAGCAGCTTCAAGGCCTCGGTCGATTGATAACTGGCGACGATGTTCACGGTGGGTGCAAGGACGCCGGCCGTTTCGCAAGTGCCAACGTCGCCGGGATTCGGCGCCGCTTCGAACACGCAGCGCAAACAGGGCGTCTCGCCGGGGATGATGGTCATCGTCATGCCCTGGCTGCCGACCGCGCCCCCGTAGACCCACGGCTTACCGAGTTTCACCGCGACATCGTTAATTAGGTAGCGGACTTCGAAGTTATCCGAACCGTCGAGGATCAAGTCGGAATCGCGGCACAGGTCTTCGATGTTCGTGCGGTCGATGTCGGCGACGACGGGTTCTACCGCGACCGAGGAATTGATCTGCCGCAATTTGATCGCGGCCGCCTCGGCCTTGGGGATGTTGTTTTCGACATCGGATTCGTCGAAGAGCACCTGGCGCTGAAGGTTGGACGGTTCGACGAAGTCGCGATCGACGATTCGCAGGAAGCCGACGCCGGCTCGGACCAGCACGTTGGCGAGCACGGTGCCGAGGGCCCCGCAGCCGCACAGCGTGACGCGGCTGGCAAGCAGTTTCTCCTGCCCGGCCTTACCCATGCCGGGGAAGCGCATCTGTCGCGAGTATCGTTCGAGGGGATTGGTGTCGGTCATTGGGTGGTTCGAGGTTCGCGCTCCGCTCCGCGGACTCCGCGTCGCGGCTAAACGATTCCGTTTTCTTTGAGGAAGTCCTGGAGGAAGCGCACATGCTGCTTGGGCCAACCTTCGGATTTGGCGAACCCGGCCAGTGCTGTCATGTCTTCCTCGGCTCGGCGCAGTTGTTCGCCCGTCAGCCGCTGTAAGTAGCCGACGAGGTAGTTCATCGCTTCCTCGGCGGCGGCCGGATTTAACACGGCCGGATCCGAACCTTCGAGGAAAACGTAGGCATGAAGGGCCGCGAGCAAAAGCGGATGGATGCCGAGCTCCGCCGGGATGAGCGGGAAGACCGCGGCGCCGTCGGGCGATTCGTCGGACTTGGCGGGAGCCTCGGCCATGGATCACCCGCCCGCCACGGCGGGAATCAAGGCCACGATCTGGCCGTCGCTGATGGGTGTGTTCATCTCGTCCAGGTAGCGGATGTCTTCATCGTCGACGAAGACATTCACGTACGGGCGGAGTTTGCCGCCATCGAAGAGCTTCGGTTGCAAGCCGGGATACTGGCGAATGAGGTCGTCGAGGGCGGCCTTGACGGTGCTGCCGCTGACGGCCACCTCGGCGTTCCCGCCGGACTGCTCGCGCATCGGCGTCGGTATTTGGATCTTGATGCTCATTGATTCTCCGGGGCTTCGCGCTCCCCTTCGGGGCGCGGCTAAACAATACCTTCGGGTCGCGGCTTATCAGACTAAAACCGGTTCGCCTGCCTTCAGGCCGCTGTGCAGTTCGAACTCGGCCAGGCTCGGTTTGATGATCGCCGGGGCGTCGAGGGCATCGAACACCGCGTCCTGCGTTTTCAGGCCGTTGCCGGTAATGCAGATCACGATTTCCTCGTCCGGCGGCAGTTTGCCCGCTTCGATCAGTTTCTTGGCCACGGCGACGGTGGTGCCGCCGGCCGTTTCGCCAAAGATGCCCTCGGTGCGGGCAAGCAGCAGCATGCCGTCAACGATCTCGTCGTCGGTCACGTCTTCGCCCCAGCCGCCCGATTCGCGGATCAGTTTCGCGGCGAAGTAACCGTCGGCCGGGTCGCCGATGGCCAGGCTCTTACAGATGGTGTTCGGCTTGCGAACCGGGCGATGCCGTTCGCGGCCGGATTTCACGCAATCGGTGATCGGGTTGCAGCCGGCGGCCTGGGCGCCCCACATCTTTGTCGTCACCGGTTGATCGACGAGCCCGACTTCCTTGAATTCGCTGAAGGCCTTGTGGATTTTGCCGATGAGCGCGCCGCCGGCCATCGGGCAAACAACGTGCTGCGGGAACCGCCAGCCCAGATCCTCGGCGATCTCGAAGCCCATGCTCTTCGAACCCTCGGCATAGAACGCCCGCAGGTTCACGTTCACCATGCCCCACTTGTACTTGTCGGCGATCTGCGAACAAAGGCGGTTCACTTCGTCGTACGTGCCGGTGACGCCGATGACCTTGGCGCCGTAAACCGCGGTACCGTAAATTTTGGTGCGTTCCAGGTCCGCCGGAACGAGGATGAAGGTTTCGAGGCCGGCCTGGGCGGAGAGGGCGGCGACGCTGTTGGCCAGGTTGCCGGTGCTGGCACAGCCCACTGTGCGCATGCCGAACTCGCGGGCCTTCGACAAGGCGACGGACACCACGCGATCCTTGAAGGACAACGTGGGAAAGTTGACGGCGTCGTTCTTGATCCAGAGCTTTTCGACGCCGAGAGCGTCGGCGAGGCGATCGGCGCGAATGAGCGGAGTGCCGCCAACTTGCGGGCCGACGGTCGGTTCGCCGTCAAGCGGTAGGAGCTCCCGGTAGCGCCACATGGTCTTGGGGCGGCGGGCGATCTTGTCGCGGCTGATGGCCTGGCGAGCCCGGTCGTAGTCGTAGGCCACTTCGAGCGGCCCAAAATCGTCCGGGCAGAAATTGCTCGGCGACTTCGGATACAGTTTCCCGCACACGCGGCACTTCAACCCGGTCACGAAATCGCTGGCCACGGAGGGGCTCCCTGATGGCGGTCAGCGTGTTATCCAGGATGTTGCGGTGAGATAAGAGAACGGCGGGGGCGGCAAGCCCACGCGAGATCTTATCTTCCCCGACCATACCGCGGCTCGTCGTCGGGCCGCGGCGTTTGTCGGGCAGGAGTTAGCACCTGCACCTGGGTCGAACCGTGCGGTTCGATGATCCGGCCGGTTGCTGTGGCTTCGTCGGGCCTGGCCCCTCTGCCACTCTGGATAAGATGCTCACCAGTTTGTTCGGCCCGCTCTTGCGAGCGGTTTAAGAGAACATAAGAGAGGAATCGCCCGTCGGCAACGGCAATTGGGGAAATCTGGCATGAAATGGCACGAGGCGGAGCGCTCGGCTCCGCCTCGCGGCTAAACTTTAGAGAGCTCCGCGGCCACCGCCTCCACCGCCTCCGCCGCCTCCACCTCCTCCTCCGCCACCACCGCCGCCGCCCGTCGCACCGCCACCGCCGCCGCCGCCGCCACCCGACGCGGACCTGGCATTCACCGCGGCAGACACCGACAGCGATGCGTTCACTTTATCCGCGATGCTGAAGGTCTGGTTCCCCGCCGTCGGCAGCGTCACCGTGAAGGTATGCCCGCCCGCATCGGTCGCCGTGAACGTGTAGTCCGGCGGCAGGCCGAGCGAACCCAGCGAATCCGCGAAGTGGATCGTGCCGAAGTAATTCTTCACGTCGTTCCCATAAGCATCGACGATGTCCACCTTCAAGGAGAACGGCGTGCCGGCGGTGATCGCCGACGGCAGATTGATCGACAGTTTCGCGGCCGCTCCGTTGATGACTTCGAAGCCCGGAATCGTGACCAGACTGGTCGGCGCCGCAGCGTCCACCACGCTCACGGACCACGAGGCGAGATGCGCGGTGGCCGTGTGCAAGCCGAGCAGGAACGTGTGTGAGCCGGCGTCGCTGCCCGTGAATGTGTAAGCCGGGGGCAAGGTGGCCAGC
>DATNBQ010000211.1:0-2890 GCA_035571955.1 Urbifossiella sp.
TGCAGGTCGAACGCGACTTCGTTCGTCAGGCGCTGGATGCCCGTACCGTCGGCGGCCGCCGTGTACAGATCGGGGTTGCCGTCGCGCGTCGACACCCACACGAGCCGCTTGCCGTCCGGCTTCCATCGCGGCGACTCCTCGAACGCTTTATGGGGAATCAGCACCTTGTCGTCCGTGCCATCGACGGTGCATGTGTGGATGGCCAACTTGCCGTCGGTGCCTTGCAGTTGATCGAACACGTAGGCGATGCGCTTGCCGTCCGCCGACCAGTGGCCGTCGAAGTGCGGCTGATCGTGGTTCGGGAGTAGCCGCTTCGCTTCGCCGCCCGCGGCGGGCATCGTCCACAGCGCCATCTTTCCCTGATGGATGCGGGTGAACAGGAAGCGTTTGCCATCCGGCGACCACTGGAGGTGCTGTTTAAAGGAAGCATCCGCGGTGAGGCGGACCGGCTCGGCGCCCAAACCGCGCCCCGGCACGACGGCAAATAACACGATGATCAGGAAGGACTTCATCTCTGCGATGATCTCACGAGTGAGGCGATTCGCCAAGAAGATCGTTTTGATTCGCGGCGAGGCGGAGTCCGCGGAGCCGAGCGCGTGCCAGCACTCCGGATTGACCGGCGCGCTGCAGAAATGGAGAATAGGCCCGTTCCGTTCACTTTTCGAAGGAGCCGGGCATGAGGTCTCAGCGCATTTTAGCCTCAGGCATTCTCCTCGCCGCGGCAATCCTCCTCGTCGGCCGGCTGCCCCAGGCCGCTTCGGACGACAAAATCGCCGCCAAACTCACCGTCCCGCCTGTCGCCCAGCCATCCGCCGGCCGCTTCCAGATGACAGCCGCCGCCGGGCAACTTTATCTCCTCGACACGATGACCGGCCAGGTCTGGAAGCATACCCCGAACGGCAAAGCGGACGAGCAATTCTTCGAGGCGAAGATCAAGGAAGAGGGCCTCGCCAACATGTCGAGGATTCTCGGGCCGACGTACAAGAGCTTGCCGCTCAGTTACTGGATGATGCTACTTCGCGATGGCGACAAGGAATTCCAGGAGCAGGGATTGGCGGCGCTGGCCCACTTCGGGCCCAAGGCCAGCGCCGCGATGCCGGACCTCATCGACATGCTCACGAAAGCGGCCGCGGAAGATTCGTTCTTCAACAGACTGGATGAAGCAATCTTGATGGTCGTTGTCCGGGTTGACCCGAAGCACGATTTCCTGCGTTCGCAGTTGAAGAACAAGGATTACAAGGTTCGCCGCGGCGCCGCCATCATGATCAGCGTTCTCGGCGAGGTTGATCCGAAGGCACCTCTGGAAGGCAACCGATCGATTCGCGTAACCAGCTCCGGCGGCGAAACGGACCTTGAGGAGACGCCCGAAAACCAGTGGCGGCTGCCCGGCGACAAGGAAGCGATTCCCGTGCTCATCGAGATGCTGCGCGATACGGAGAGCATTAACGCCGAGATCACTTATGTCGATTTCGCTCTGGCGTTTTTGGCGAGCTTCAAGGGTGACGCGGCGACGGGGATTCCGGAACTCTCTCGCTTACTCATGGACGCCCGAAGCGAAAAGCGCGTGGGCGCGCTCTGCGCTCTCGCGGCGATCGGGCCAGCCGCGAAAGACTCAATCCCGGCCATGCGGCTGAGTTTGAAAGATCGGGATGCGAAGGTGCAAGCGTCGGCTTTCAAGGCCCTCGCGATGCTTGGCGACCGCGAATCGCTTTCGGCATTGAAGAGCCTCATGAAGGAGAATGCCTTCGAAGTGCGGCAACTCGCAGTTGAGGCCCTCGGTTACTTCAAGGACGACGCCGGAACCACGGTGCCGATCCTGCTCGAAGTTATCAACACTCCCGAGGCTAAACTTAAGGCGAAGGTATTGGACCAAGATGGCAACGAAAAAGGAACGACGGATTCTTTCGAACTCTTCGTAATTCACCAAGCGTATATATCGCTGGGCAAGTTGGGGCCGGCGGCGAAGGCGGCCGTTCCGGAATTGATCCGCCGCGTGAAGATGAGCGACGAGCGCTTCGCCGGGTTGGCGCGCAAGGCCCTTCGCCAGATTGCTCCCGATGAAGCGAAAAAGATCAAACCGCTGAAGCCGACGATCGACCCGCCGTCGCCAGCGATACCGCCGGCACCAGTTCTCCTGGAACGACCGACAACCCGCGGGTGACACTCACCGCTGGTAGATCGGCAGGATGCCTTTTTCGAGTTGCAGGATCGTCAGATAGATCGCCGAGACGAAGGCGGGGCCGATGCCGTAGCTGCCGCTGCCGGTCCAGCCGCCGGTCGCCTTGTCCTGGCTTTCCATCAGGTACGGAAAGACGCCTTCCTTGAACTTGCTCCAGGTCAGGTGGCTTTCCTTCGGCTCGCCGGGGAAGAGTTGCGCGTAGCGATTGTCCCCCAGGGCGTACATTCCCTGGGCGTAGTAGTAGAGCATGTATTCTTCGTGGCCGACGCGGCCTTTGCCGATGTGGATGTGCTTCTTGCAGTGTTCGAACCAACGAACGACGGAGGGTCGGTCGACGCCTTTCGGCGGGTTCTTGCCGTTCATGACGCCAATGGCGCGGGTGAACTCGCCGGTGGAGAGGCCGCTGCCGAGTGCCGCCGCCGTGAGGACATAGCTGCCGCCCTGCTGGGCCCGGCCGCCCGTGTAGTTATAAATGATGCCGCCGTCCGGCGTGGTGCAGGCGTCGAGATAGGCGATCGCCTTGTTGATGGTTTCCTTGGGCACCTTGATGCCGGCGTTGCGGGCGGCGCGAAGCCCTTGCAGCGGGGCCACTGTCACGGAACCTTCGTCGAAGTTGTGCCCCTCGGCCGCGGACACGTAACCCCAGCCGCCGATCTCCACGCTCTTCCCTTCCGGGAGTTGGTGCTTCTTGCTGGTCTGGGCCTTGGCGAT
>DATNBQ010000212.1:0-2320 GCA_035571955.1 Urbifossiella sp.
CCTCGCCGAGCGCGATTCCCCCGTCTGATCACTTCGCGAACGCAAGCTCGCCTCGGCAACGCAGCCGTAGAAGGTGTCGACTTCGGCAATCAAGCAGTATTCGTAAATGCCATCGGCCCGTGCGACCACGAACCGCCGAAGCTCGGCTGGAATATACGTCACCGACATGAGGACCTACCCTTGCTGCAGCCGCTGGAGCGCGCGAGCCTCGGTAAGCCAGGCGCCATTCGCAAAATCGTCCGATTGTGACGGCGACTGGGGCCATTCTCATTCCCAGTTCGCGCGATCTTTTTTCGCCAGAGGCCGCGCGGCCCGCCGTATCCTAAACCAGACTTGTTGCCCCGCCCGCGTTTTCGGCGATCCCCATGCCCTCTCGGATCAACGATATCTACGTCCGGTTGCGGCCGCCGCTCTACGGCCGACGACAGCCGCTCGTCTTGCTCAACGGCCTCGCCGAGCAGTCCGAATCGTGGTACCGCAATCGGAAGTTCTGGGGCCGCTATTTCGAAGTGCTCACGCCGAATATTCTCGTGTACGAAGGCGAGGCCCTCCACCAGCGCATCCACCAGCGCGAACCGATCACCGTCGATTACCTGGTCGGCCAGCTGCATACCTACCTGGACCAGTTCGTGCAGACGCCGCCGTACCACATCGTATCGAGCAGCCTGGGCGGCAAGGTGGCCGTGGAATTCGCCGTCCGCTATCCGGAACTCGTTAGCCGGATGGTGCTTCTGTGCCCGTCCGGGATGGGCGACGCGGAGCAGTTGCCGATCATCGAAGGGATGACCGGCCGCGACCCGAACGCCATGGTCCGCAGCGTGTTCTATAAACCGAAGCATGTGGACCGCAACGTGCTTCGCTATTACAAGACGCGGTTCGGCAACCGCCGCTGGAAACTCGGCTTCGTGAAAACCGTTCGCGGCACCCTCGATTACACCGTCCGCGACAGAATGAAGGAGATGCGATGCCCGACGCTCTTGGTATCCGGGAGGGAAGACAAGGTGTGCGACCCGCGGACGGCGGAGGAAGCGGCGAGCGAACTGCCGAACGGGCTGTTCCTTTCGATTCCGAAATGCGGGCATGCCCCACAAATCGAGAAAGCCTGGAAGATCAACCGGCTGGTCGTACACTTTCTCAGCGCGGCCAACCCGACTTCCCTCCCCTCGTGGACTCAGTTGCTCCTCGCGAAAACTCCTCGACCCCGAGCCACCTGATGCACCCGCACTCCCCGGCCGCCGACCCCAAGTCCAACCCGCACGCGCCGAGCCTCGCGCCGCGTGGCCCGGACTGGTGGCTGATGATGAAGGCGTTCTTGAAAAAGGGCCGCTCGATCGCCTCGTTCGCCCCGAGTTCCCGGTTCATGGCCCGCCGCGTCGTCGACGGCATCGATTTCGAGTCGGCCCGCTGCATTGTGGAACTCGGCGCCGGCACCGGCCCCATCACCGCCGAACTCATCAAGCGCGTCAAGCCGCACACCAAGCTGCTGGTCATCGAACTCGACCCAAATCTCTGCGGCCGACTCAAGGCCCGCTTCCCCCAGGTGGATGTGGTGCAGGGCGATGCCTGCCACTTCGATAAGTTGCTCGCCGATCGCGGCTTGAACCAGGTCGACCACATCTGTTCGGGGCTGCCGCTTCCGTCGTTCCCCTCGCCGCTCCGCGACGCCATCCTCGACACTTCGGCGCGCATGCTGGCCACCCACGGCACCTTCCGCCAACTCACCGTGATGCCGCTAATTTACTACCGAATGTATCGCCGCTATTTCGGCGACGTCCGCTTTCGCTTCGTGCCGTTAAACATGCCCCCTGGCGGCGTTTACGTCTGCCGCGGCTACCGCGATGCGATCGCACCGTGATCATGGTTAGCCGCGACCCAACGGGGAGCGCAGCGAACTCGCTCCCCATTGGATCGCGACTACTCCGGCGCTTCACCCGGCTCTCATCGCCGTACAATAAAATCCATCATGGTCCGCAAGCTCATCGACTGGTCGGTCGCCAATCCCTTATTGGTTCTCATCGTGGCCGCCGCCCTCACCATCGGCGGCGGCTACGCCTTCATCAACGTCAATATCGAGGCCTATCCCGATCCGGCGCCGGCCATCATCGAGGTGGTCGCACAATACCCCGGCGCGAGCGCCGAGGAAGTGGAGCGGCAGGTCACGATTCCGCTGGAAGTTGGGCTAGCCGGCATGCCGGGGCTCGAAACGACGCGCAGCAAGTCGCTGTTCGGCCTCGCCCATGTCCGCAACCAGTTCACGTATGATCGCCCCTACGATCAAGCCAAGCAAGAAGTGATCAATCGCCTCGCCTCGGTGAATCTT
>DATNBQ010000213.1:0-14480 GCA_035571955.1 Urbifossiella sp.
CGATTGCAAGCGCTCGCCGGTCCCGCGAGTCTCAATGGGCCGGGGATCGGCTCGCCGGACGCCTTGCCATCCACGCTCAACATTTCGTTCCCCGGTTGTCGCGGCGACGTCCTCTTGATGGCCCTCGATCTTGCCGGGATCGCCTGTTCCACCGGTTCGGCCTGTTCGAGCGGGTCGCTATTGCCGAGCCCGGTGCTGCAAGCAATGGGCGTTGCCGACGACGTGCTGCGGTCGGCAATTCGTTTTAGTTTCGGACCGGAGATGGAACTGGAGGCGATGGCCGAAGCCGCCGCGCGAATCGCCGACGTGGTCAATCGCGTTAGGGAGTGAACTCACTCGATGCTGTCGAGCAAACCTTGCATCTCGCCGCGGGCATGCAAGGCATCAGAGGTGCCGACGCGGGCCGCAGCCGCGATGCCGTCGCGGAGCACGGCGCATGCATCGGCAATGTGATTGAGTCGAACCAAGGCCTGCCCCGCCTGCAAATACGCGGGAATATACGGGCTTGCCGCGGTTCGGGCGATCAGGTCGAGGAGCACGGCGACGCAGCCGGTATCGTCACCCAGGCTGGCATGTTCCATGGCCAGGCCGTAGCGCAAGAAGGCATCGTCCGGCTCCTCGGCCAGCATCGCCTCGATCTGTTCCATCCGCGCCGATTTGGCCATTTCATCCTCGATAAACCCACCCACGGCCGTGGGTGGGCTTGGTGGAATCACAGCTGCGGCAATGCAATTCGGCCCTTCTCCTGCGGCGGGGCCGGCGCCGCGCACTTACCGCAACCGGACGCGCAGCCTGCCTTCTTCCCGGTAAACGCCCGCCAGACTCCGCGGGCCAGGTACGCCGCCGCCAGCCCAACAATCGTCACTGTTGCCGCCAGTTGCATCGCGACTCTCCGTCACAGGGCATCGACGATCAATCGGCCCAATTGAAACGTGACGAGCGCCCCCACGTAGGCCAGGGCCGTCATGTAGGCGAACGCGAACGCCGGCATCTTCCAGCTTTTCGTCTCGCGCTGCATCACGATCAGCGTCGAGGCGCACTGCATGCACAGGGCGAAGAAGACCATGATCGAAAGGGCGACGGGGATGCCGTAGCGGCCGCGGATGGGGTCGCCGGCCCATTCCTTGCGAACGGCGTCTTGCAACGCCGAACCGTCCTCGTCGGGTTCGTCGCCGACATCGTAGATCATGCCGAGCATGCCGACAATGACCTCGCGGGCGGGGAAGCTGGCCAGCGTCGCGGTGCCGATTTTCCAGTCCCAGCCGAGCGGCGCGAACGCCGGCTCCATCCATCGGCCGATGCGGCCGAGGATGCTATTGCGCTTCCACTCGCCCTGGATCGTCTTGACCTCCGCGCTCGGCTCCGCCTCGCGGCTAATCAATTCCTCGTAATTCACGCCGTTGGCATCCGTATTGGGGAAATACAACAGCGCCCAGACGATGATCATGGCGGCGAGGATCACCTTGCCGGCGCGGGCCACGAACGCATAACCGGCGTCCCACATCCGCCGAACGATGTTCCGCAGCGTCGGCCGCTTGTAGGCCGGGAGTTCCATCACGAACACCGGCGTTGCCCCCCGCAACAGCGTCCGCTTCAGCAGGAGCGCCACCAGCGGCGCCAGGATGAAACCGAGCAGATACATGCAGAACAGGACCAGCCCCGGCACCCAGAACGGCTGCCCGTCCGTAAGGAACGTGCCGATCAACAGCGAATAGACGGGCAGCCGCGCCGAGCAACTCATCAGCGGGGCCACGAGGATCGTCGCCAGCCGATCGCGGCGATTCTCGATCACCCGCGTCGCCAGGATGCCGGGCACGGCGCACGCCACCGAGGAAAGCATCGGGATGAACGACTTGCCGCTGAGGCCGCACCGCGACATCAGCCGGTCCATGAGGAACGCGGCCCGGGCCATGTAGCCGCAATCTTCCAGAATCGCGATGAACGCGAACAGGATAAGGATTTGCGGCAGGAAGACGAGCACGCTGCCGACGCCCTTGATCACGCCGTCGGAGAGCAAACTGCGCAGCGGCCCGGGTTCGAGAATGCCCTCGAAGCTTTTTGCCGCCAGTTCGCGGACGGCATCGATCGACTCCATCAGCGGCTTCGCCAGGACGAAAATCGATTCGAATACGGCGAACATCACGGCGAGGAAGACCAGCGTTCCCCAAACGCGGTGCGTGAGAATCGCATCGAGGCGGTCGGTCCAGGTGACGGGTCGGACGGCAGGTTTCTTCACGGCGGCGGCGACAATCGGCCGGATCCAACCATAACGAGTGCGGGCTTCGACGGCCGGCACGGGGAACCCGGCTTCGGCCAACCGCTGCCGGGCCGAATCGAGATGCTGTCTCAATTGGGAACCGTGCCGCCCGACGAGCCATTGCTCGCAGTGGCCGCTGATGTCGAGAAGCAAGCGGCGAGTGAGGAAGGCGGGCACCTCGTCGCGGAGTTCCTCCTGGAGGGCCGTCACTTCCTTTTCGAATTCGGCCGGGAAGGTCGGCCCGCGCGGGATCGATCCGCTTTCCGCTGCTTCCAAAAGTACCTTGGTCAAGGCGTCGAGGCCAATTCCCTTATTCGCCTGGATCGGCACGACCGGGATGCCGAGTTCGGCACTCAGCTTCTGGCAATCTATGGTGATGCCATGGGCCTTGGCCGCGTCCATCATGTTCACGGCCAGCACGACCGGCTCGCCGAGATCGAGCAGTTGACTAGTCAGGTAAAGGTGGCGGTCGAGATTGACGGCATCGACGATGGACAGGACGACGTCCGGGCGCGGTTCCTCGGGGCGGCGGCCGAGCAGCAAATCGACCGCGACCATCTCGTCCGGGCTGCGGGCGGCAAGGCTGTACGTTCCCGGCAAGTCCACGAGATCAATCGTTAAGCCGGAAGCGCTGAACTGACCTTTCTTGAGCTCGACGGTCACGCCAGGGTAGTTGCCGACCCGCTGGCGCAAGCCGGAGAGCGCGTTGAACAGCGTGGTCTTTCCGGCATTGGGATTGCCGACGAGGGCCACGGTCAGCGTTTTAGTGATCATCGTTTTGGAATGCGGATTTCGGAATGAGGAATTCGGAATGGAAGAGTTGGTTCTTTATTCCGAATTCCGAGTTCCGCATTCCGCATTGACGGAGATTCCGGAGGCTTCGGCCTTGCGGAGGCTGAGGCGGGAATTCCCAAGGCGGATTTCGATGGGGTCGCCGAGCGGGGCCAAGGCGACCAGCTCGATCGTTTCCCCTTCGATCAATCCGAGTTCGTAAAGGCGTTGCACGAGAGCGGGGTCGCCGGCGAGAGAAACGATTGCGGCTTGCTGACCGGGCCGCAACTGGTCGAGCGTGGTCATGCCGTCACCGGCCGCACCATGATCTGCGAGCATTCGCCTGGCCGCAGGCAAAGGCGGCAACCGGCAATGTTCAACAGGCACGGCGAGCCGGGCTGCACGACTTGCAGCCGGCACCCTTCGCGGATGCCGAGTTCGGCGAGCCGGCCCACCCAGCCGGGCTGGCCGCTTACCGCTTCCACTTCGGCCCATTCGCCGGTCCGCAGCATATCCAGGGGCAACATCGCCGTCCTCGGCTCAAAACTAATTGAGACACTGTCTCAGTACCGATGTAGTATCCAGCATCGCCGAACCGGCGTCAAGTGGGGCGCAGAGGAATTCTTCGATTAGGTGGCACAGGCATTCTTGCCAGTGCTCGATGGCGCGCACAGGCAGAAATGCCTGTGCCACCGTCGCAAAAGCCTGCGTTGCCGCGGTTCCACTTCTCCGGTAGGCTCAAGGAATCCCGCCAACCGGAGCACACCGATGCCGCGATTGCTGTTCGCGATCCCCGCTTTTGCCCTGCTCGTCGCCTTGCCGCACACGCCCGCCGAGGCCCAAAAGAACGCCGCTCCGAAGAAAGGTTCGCCGGAGGAATCGCTGGCTTCGGTCCGCGTCGGCAAGGAATTTCAGGTCGAAGTGTGGGCCGCCGAACCGCTGCTCAAGAACCCCGTCGCATTTTGCTTCGACGAAAAAGGGGCCGTCTACGTCGCGGAGACCAACCGCGTGAACGCCGGCGTCCCCGATACCCGCGGCTTCATGAAGTGGCTCGACGAAGACCTCGCCATCCGCACCATCGACGACCGCCTCGCCATGTACAAGAAGCACGGTTACAAGGGCTTCGAGAAGAACGAAGATATGATCCGCAAGGTGTGGGACAGCACCGGCAGCGGCAAGGCGGACAGGAGCGCGATCTTCTCCCGCGGCTACAGCCGCCCTCAAGACGGCCTCGGCTCCGGCGTGCTCGCCCGCAAAGGCAGCGTCTATTACACCGACATTCCCGACCTTTACGTACTGAAAGATACCGACGGCGACGGCGTGGCCGACGAGAAGAAATCGCTCTTCACCGGCTTCGGGCTTTCGGTGCAGTTCGTCGGCCACGACATGCACGGCCTCCGCATGGGGCCGGACGGCAAGCTCTACTTCTCCATTGGCGACCGCGGCTTCAACGTCAAAACCAAGGAAGGCAAGCAACTCAGCTACCCGAACCAGGGGGCCGTGCTCCGCTGCGATCCGGATGGCAGCAATCTCGAAGTCGTCCACCACGGCCTCCGCAATCCGCAGAAACTCGCCTTCGACGATTACGGCAACCTCTTCGCCTACGACAACAACTGCGATAGCGGCGACCGGGCCCGCTGGGTCTACATTGTGGAAGGCGGCGACAGCGGCTGGCGCGGCGGCTACCAGTACGGCACGCTTTACCATCCGCCCGGCGTGCCGCAGGGCAACCGCGGCCCGTGGAACGCCGAGAACATCTGGCACGTTCAAACCGCGACCGACGGCCCACCGGCCTACGTCGTCCCGCCGCTCATCCACCTCGGCAACGGCCCGTCCGGCATCACGCACTACCCCGGCATCGGCCTCGGCGACAAATACAAGGACCATTTCTTCGCTTGCGACTTCACCGCCAGCCCCGGCAACAGCACCATCTGGTCGCTGTCGTTGAAGCCGAGGGGCGCGGGGTTCGAGGTGGTGAAGCCGGAACCATTCGTTCGGGGCATCGTGCCCACGGACTGCGAATTCGGCCCGGACGGCGCGTTCTACTGGTCCGACTGGGTGGCCGGCTGGGGCCATCCGCAGAAGGGCCGCATCTTCCGGTTGACGGACCCCGAGGCGATGAAGAACCCCGCCGTGGCCGAGGCGAAGAAACTGCTGGCCGAAGGAATGGAGAAACGCGGCACGGAGGAACTGGCGAAGTTGCTCGGGCATCCGCATCAGCAGGTGCGCCTGGAAGCGCAATATGAACTGGCCGACCTGGCGAGCGGCCGGCGTAAGCCGGCTGATTCTATCGCGGCGTTCCAGAAGGTGGCGAAGGACTCGAAGAACCGGCTAGCGCGGATCCACGCCATTTGGGGTTTGGGCATGCTCGGCCGGGTCGAACCGAAGGCATTCAGCAATCTTAAGCCCCTCACTGAGAGTGACGGACCGCAGGCCGAACCCGATGCCGAGGTTCGTGCCCAGGTTGCCAAGGTGCTCGGCGCAAGCAAATCATCGCGGAGCCTTGTGGACAGCATGTTTGATAAGAGCCCGCGCGTCGAATTCCTCGCACTTCAGAGCCTTGCCAAAATCGGACGAGAGAAAGTCAATTCGCGAGAGCCATTGGACGGTATCGAATCCATCTTGAAGGTTCTCAAACGCAATAAGGAAGAAGATGCTTACCTTCGCCATGCGGCCGCCTATGCACTTTTTGGAAGCGGCGCCAGCTCCAGCGATTTGATTGCATCGATCCACGCGGATGATGGCAAATACGACACGCCCGCCGTGAGGCTCGGTGTGTTGCTCGCCCTGCGATTGCATAAATCCGAGAAGTGCTCCGAGTTCCTCGCCGATGCCGATCCCAAGATCGTCGCGGAAGCGGCCATGGCCATCCACGACGAACGGATCGCCGATGCGTTGCCGAAACTGGCGGCGCTCGCCGAGAAGAGCGGCCAGGCCAACCCCATCATTTATCGGGCCATCGCGGCCAACTATGAACTCGGGGCCAAGGGAAACGCCGAGCGCGTTGCCCGCGCCGCGGCCCGCACCGACCTGCCCGACCACGTCCGCATCTTCGCGCTGAAACTGCTCGCCGACTGGAGCAAACCGCCGCGCCGCGATCCGATCACCGGCCTGATCCACGATCTTGCCAAGCGCGATGCCAGCGTCGCCGCGAATGCGGTCACTCCGGTGGTTGCCGGGATTTTCGCCGGAACGGACGCGGTGCGAAGTGAGGCGGCCAAGACTTCCGCGAAGCTCGGCATCAAGGAAGTCGGCCCGCTTCTCAGCAAGATGGTGAAGGATGCGGCGGCCCCGGCGACTTCGCGGGCCGAAGCGCTCTTCGCGCTGGCCGCCGTCAAGGACCTCGGCCTCACCAGCCTCGTTAACTTCGCACTCGATTCGGATCAACCGCAGCTCCGAGCCGCCGGACTCACCCTCAAGGCCAAGAACGCTCCCAACGTCGTGGTGAAGGTTCTCCCTGCCTTGCTCAAGGATCCCAGGACATCGCTCGTCGAAAAGCAGACGGCCTTCGCGATCCTCGGCTCGTTCGAGGAATTGGCACCAGCCGATGAACTCGTCAACGAATGGCTGGCGTCGGCCGGCAACGGCACGGCCCCCAAGGAACTGCTGCTCGACATCATCGAGGCGGCCCAGGCGCGCTCCAAGCCGGCAGTTTCCACGATGCGGCCGCAATTGAAGAAAGGCCTGGAGAAGTACGAGATTTCGAAGGATGTCGCTGCGGACCACCTGGCTCCGTGGAAGGAATCGCTGGCCGGCGGCGACGCCGACAAGGGCCGCGGCATCTTCCTGAACAACAGCGCGGTCTATTGCCAGCGCTGCCACAAGCTGGACGGCCAGGGCGGCGACGTCGGCCCGGCGCTCAACGGCATCGCCTCGCAGATGGGGAAGGATCGCCGCTACTTGCTGGAATCGATTGTGCAGCCTTCCGCGAAGATCGCCAAGGGATTCGAAACGGCCGTGCTGACGCTCGTCGATGGCCGGCTCGTCACCGGCGTCGTGAAGGAAGACACGAAGAAACAGATCAAGCTGCTGACTGCGGAAGGCAAGGAACTGGTCATTCCCACGGAGGACGTGGAATCGCGGCGGTCGGGGCCATCGGCCATGCCGG
Source organism: Urbifossiella sp. (assembly GCA_035571955.1). GTDB lineage: Bacteria > Planctomycetota > Planctomycetia > Gemmatales > Gemmataceae > Urbifossiella. Next base: position 7,137 of record DATNBQ010000213.1, read on the forward strand.
ATGACTTGCACAAGAAGCTGTCGCGCCGCGAACTGCGCGATCTCGTCGAGTTCCTCGATAGCCTGAAAGACAAAAAGTAACCTGCTGAATCACCACAAAGGCACGAAGATCACACAGAGGGACACCAAGAGGAAACCAGAGTTCCGAATCAGAACTCTTGGCTTCTTTGAGCGCCTTTGTGCGATCTTTGTGCCTTCGTGGTCAATCTTCCAAATAGATCAACATGCCGATTCAGATTCACACTGTCGTTTCCGATCCGTTCGCCGAGAATTCGTACATTGTCTGGCGCGACGGCGGCCGCGAGGCCTTCGTGGTCGATCCCGGTTTCGAGCCGGAACCGATCCTGGAATTCCTCGCCGAACGCGGGCTGACGTGCATCGCCATCGTCAACACGCACGGCCACGTCGACCACATCGCCGGCAACGCCGCCATGAAGCACGCATTCCCGAAGGCGCCCATTTTGATCGGCCCCGGCGACGCACCCATGCTCACCGATGCCGTGGTGAACATGAGCGCCGGCTACGGTATCCCGATCGTGAGCCCGCCGGCCGATCGGTTGGTGAAAGAAGGCGATTGTATTGAACTGGCCGGCATCGCCCTGGAAGTGTTCGACATTCCCGGCCACTCGCCAGGCCACGTCGTGTATATGGTCCGCGAAACGCAGCCGTTCACGGTGCTGGGAGGCGACGTACTCTTCCGCGGCAGCATCGGCCGCACCGACTTCCCCGGCGGTAGTTTCGAGACGCTCAAGGCCGGTATCGAACGCGTGCTATGGCCCCTGCCGCCGGACACCGTGGTCTATCCCGGCCACGGCCCCGTCACCACGACTGGCCACGAGAAGCAGACGAATCCATTCCTTTAATTCGGAGTGCGGAATTCGGAATGCGGAATAAAGCCCGGGTTTCTATTCCGCATTCCCCATTCCGAATTCCGAATTTCATTCGACCGGGTTGCTCAGCGTTCCGATGCCGGCAATGGAGATGTCCACGATGTCGCCGGGGGAGAGGTTGAATTCGTCCGGCGGGACGATGCCGGTGCCGGTGAGGAGCATGACGCCGGCGGGGAATTCGTTCTCGCGGCCGAGCCATTCGACCAGGCTTTCCGCCGTGCGGGCCATTTGCGAAAGCGTCGTCGTGCCTTCGAAGGCGATCGCGTTGCCACGGCGAACGACCAGGCGAATCTCGACGCCGGGCAATGCCGGCATCGCCCCGGTCAAAGTAATCAGCGGGCCTATGGAACACGATTGCTTGTAGACCTTCGCTTGCGGCAAGTAGAGCGGGTTCTCGCCTTCGATGTCGCGGGAACTGACGTCGTTGCCGATGGTGTAGCCGACGATCTTCAGGCTGGGCGAAACGACGAGCGTCAGTTCCGGTTCGGGGACGCTCCACTTGCTGTCGGCGCGAACGCGGATCGATTGCCCCGGCCCGACGACGCGTTCGGGCGTCGCCTTCAAGAAGAGTTCCGGCCGCGGCGCCGTGTACACCTTGTCGTAAAACTGGGCCGCGCCTTTCGATTCCTCCTCGCGGGCCACCTTGCTCCGCTTGTACGTGACGCCGGCGGCCCAGATTTCCTGGCGATCGACCGGAGCGAGGAACGTCTGGCTGCCGAGCGGTTCGGGCGCGATTGAAGCGTCGACGGCGGCCTTGGCGGCCTGGGCCGGGTTCGCCGCGTGCAGGATTTCGGCAAGCGTCTTGGCGGTCGAAGTGAAGAGACGGCCGTCCTCAATGAGAACAACAGCGGCGCCGGACGCCCGGCGAATTTTACCCAGTTGCATGAATGACTCCCGGCGCTCGCGGCTTCACGTTTGTTTCGCTTGTTCTATGAAGGCGATGGCCTCGTCACGAGAGGCGCGTTCGACCAGATCGGCCAGTTGCGGCGTGTAGGGAACCGCGGCGCCGGGCGGCGGCACCCGAGGAACGAGAGCCCGCGCTATGGCCGCGGCGAGTCCGGCAATCCCCTCACCGGTGAGTGCCGAAACACGAATTGCATCGGGATAAAGGGCACGATCCCAGGCGGCTGGCTGGTCGATTTTGTTGATCACAACCAGTCCGTTGCCACGAACGTCGGGAAGTGGCGCGCCCGCATCGACGACCCACAGCACCAGGTCCGCCGCGCGAATATAGCGATCGGCCAGGGCCAAGCCTTCGGCTTCGACGGGATCCAAGTTTAGCCGCGAGGCGGAGTCCGCGGAGCCGAGCGCGCTACTCGCACGCAGTCCCGCGGTATCGGCCAGTTCCACGGGCCAGCCGTCGAAGGCGACCTGCACCGTGACCACATCGCGAGTAGTGCCGGCCGTCTCCGAGACCACCGAGCGCTGATACCCGGCCAGCGCGTTGATGAGCGAGCTTTTGCCGACGTTGGGCGGCCCCGCGACGGCGACTTTCCACGGCTCGACGAGATGCCGCCCCAGCGACGCCCACGATGACAGCTCGGCAAGTTGGTCCGGGTCGCGAATGGCCCGATCGAAGGCGCCGTGGTACTGATCGAGCAGAATCGCCGCGGTGCGCAGCGTCGGCGCCTGGATGAGTTGGCGGGCCGGGAGCGTCAGCGACCGGAGTGGTTGTTCCTCCGGTCGCTGACGCTCCCGGCTCGCCAAAAACTGGTCCACGACCCACTGGACGACGCGGCGGCCGCCGTGGCAGTGCACCTCGATCCGCGGCGGATCGACGCTCTTCATCGCGAGCACCACTTCGTCGCCGTCGGCCAGTTTCCCGAACCAGAAGCGATGCAATTGGGGCGATTCGGGGAGTGTTCGCCCCGGCGAGCGGGGGGCGTCAGCCCCCTGATTCTCCGCAACCATCCGAGAATCAGGGGGCTGACGCCCCCCGCTCGCCAGGATGAAGAGTTGCCGGGCCATTTCCCAGGCCTGTGGCCCGGCCACTTCCACCGTCGCGATGGCCCCGGCGCCCGGCGGCGTGAGCACTGACACCGCGGTGTCACTCATGGCAGCGCTTCCGCGGCAATGCGAATCCCTTCCAAAACCAAGGTCGGCGCGAAGCGCGTATCCTCGGGGTCGGGCGTCCACGAATTGTCGTCGATGTCTTCGAACGGTCCCACGTCGCCGCCCGTGAGGAACACAACGGGCGGAGCCTCGACGATGTCGGAAAAGTATCGGATGAGCCGATCGAGGGCGCCGCCGACAGCGGACTGAATCCCCAGTTCGATGGCTTGGTTCGTCGAGCGTCCCGGCGGCGAGACGCTGTGAAGGTTCGCGATCTCAATCAAAGGCAACTTGGCCGTGTAATCGTGCAGCGCCTTGGACATGAGTGTCGGGCCGGGCAGGATTGCACCGCCTTGAAAGATGCCCTCGACGTCGATGAGATTGACGGTGCAGGCGGTGCCGATGTCGACGGTAATGGCCGGTCGTCCCGGCGCCATCGCCCGGGCCGCAATGGCGCCAAACAGGCGATCCAGTCCCACGCGCTCCGGTTCCTGCACATTCATCCGAATCGGCAGATTCTTGTAGTGCAAGAGCAACCCGGTCTCGCCGCGGTTCTTGGTCCAACCCTGGAACCGCTGTAAAGCGGCGGCGTTCACGGAGGAAATGGCCCAACGTGTCGGAGCTTTGGAAATGGCTTCGAGCGCCGCCTCCCATGCACCGGAATCGTCGAGCGGCAGCCGAATGACCTCAACAACCTGGTTTTCCCGGCATATCCCCCATTTGATGCGGCTGTTGCCGATGTCCACGACGATGTCCGGAGTCATGGGGCGATCTCCGCGCCGGTGCGGACCGCCGGCTCCAGCGGGAACTCGATCGGCTTCTTCCGCGCCGCCGCCAGTTGTTCCTCCCGTTTCAGTTCTTCCAAGAGAGCCGCCGTTTGCCCGACCAGCTTCGACAGTCCTTGCCCCGTAACCGCCGAGATCAAAAGCACCTCGCGGTCGAGATCCTTTTCCATGCGCTTTTGCACTTCTTCCGAACCGGTCAGTTCCGCCTTGCTGACGCAGACGATCTCGGGCTTGGTATGCAGGGGAACAACATAATCGCGGAGTTCTTTCCGGATGGTGCGGTAGTTCTTGACGGGGTCGGAGCCGTCCGATGGGAACGGTTCGACGAGGTGAATGAGGACGCGGGTGCGTTCGACGTGGCGGAGAAATTCGTGACCGAGGCCGACGCCCTGGGCCGCCCCTTCGATGAGCCCGGGAAGATCGGCGAGCACGAAACCGGCGTCGCCGCCAAGCGTCACGATGCCGAGATTCGGGTGCTTGGTGGTGAACGGGTACGGGGCGATTTCCGGCGTGGCCCGCGACAGCCGCGACAGCAGCGTCGATTTCCCCGCGTTGGGGAAACCGACCAGCCCCGCGTCGGCAATCACCTTCAATTCCAGGCTAATCCAGCGTTCCTCGCCTTCTTCACCCGGTTCGAACTGGCGCGGGGCGCGGTTGGTGGAACTCTTGAAGTGGACGTTGCCGCGGCCCCCCTGTCCGCCCTTGGCGGCAATCACTTCATCGCCCGGCTTGACGAGGTCTTTGAGAATGTTGCCGCGGTCGCGATCGCGGACGATTGTCCCTGGCGGCACGAGCAGCACGATGCTCTCGGCGCTGGCCCCGGCGCACTTGGCGCCCATGCCGGGTTCGCCGTGCCTGGCCCGCCAGTGCTTCTTCATGGTCAGGCCGGCAAGGTTGTCGGCGTTGGTATCGGCGCGAATGATCACGGAGCCGCCGTCGCCGCCGTCGCCGCCGTCCGGACCCCCCTTGGGCACGTACTTTTCGCGCCGGAACGAGACCATGCCGCGGCCGCCGTCGCCCGCCTTAACGAACAGTTCGATGCGATCGACAAACATGATGGGTTTCGGAGATCGGGTATAACGGGGATCGGCAACATCGCTCCCTGACGGTCGCGGCTCGGCTTCATTCCTTCACGCCGGCGTCCTTCAGGATACCGCGGAGCTTCGTTTTTTTCTCGTCGTTGAAAGGGGAAATGGGCGAGCGGCTCGGCCCGGCGGGGCGGCCGAGCAGCGCCATCGCTTCCTTCACCGCGCTGTTGCCGGTGCCGAGCGTCATGGCCATGCGGATGGGGTGCAGCCGCGCTTGCAGCGCCCGCGCCGCTTCCAGGTTTCCCTTGGCGAACGCCTCGTAAATGCCGACGCAAAGATCCGGGGCGATATTGCACGACGCTGGGATTGCCCCGCCTGCGCCGAATTCCAGGGCCGCGAGGATTAGCGTATCGCGGCCATTGAGCACCGCGAACTTGTCACGCGGCGTCGCGCGGATGATCTCGATGGTGTTCTGCAAGTCGCCAGAGGAATCCTTGACGCCGATGATGTTGGGAACGGCGGCGAGTTTGCCGCACGTCTCCGGTTCGATGCTGACGCCGCCGCACGTCGCCGGGTTGTTGTACAGCACGACCGGCAACTTCGTGCTCTCGGCGACGCGGCGGAAGTGCTCGATCAGTTCCGTCTGGCTCGGCTTGATGAAGTACGGCGTGATGACCGAGACGCCGTCGGCCCCTTCCTTTTCGGCCATGCGGGTAAGGCGAACGGTTTCGCGCGTCGTCTCGGCGCCGGAGCCCACGTAAACCGGCGACCGGCCGCGGCAATGCTCCACGGCCGCCGCGGTGACGGCTTGCTTCTCGCGCTCATCGAGGGCGTAAAACTCGCCGGTGGTGCCGAGCACGAAGATGCCGTGCACGCCGCGGGTGAGCATGAAGTCGATGTGCTTCTTGAGACCGGGCAGGTCGAGTTCCTGCTCGGCGGTCATCGGCGTGACGACCGGCGGGATGATGCCGCGGAGTTGCATGGGGAGGCTCCAGAATCTCTGATTTTTTCCTACCGACAGTGTGCTTTGACACAATCCTAGGAGAATCACTTCATCGAAAACAGGAGAACTACCTTCACCACAGGAATTCCTACTGGGGCAATACTTCTACCTCCTCCGAAATTGGCAGACCGCTAGGAGATCAACGGTCGCCACGCCCCAGATATGGGCACTGTCGAAATTTCCTGCGGCGATTTGTTTGCCGTCCGCGGAAAACACCGCCCACGGTTGTGTAATCGCACAGAGCCGAGTGCGCGCTTCGAAAACGGCTCCGTCAAGCTTTGGAAAGAGGCCCAAATCGAGTGACAATGGTGTGTCACTGATGGCCGACCTCAGCTCCGTCGGCCGCGCGCGGGGTGCGGAGCTCGCGAAAATATTTTCAAAAAGTGGCGCGTTTACCGCGCTTGCGAACTTGTTTTTTATCGACCTCACGTTACCATCTGTTCTTAAGGCATGTGCATCCGATGGTGTCAACCTCGGTTGCCGGCCTCCCGAAGAGTCGGCGGCCAACGCGGCGCCGACCCGGGATCGCGGGTTCACGGAGTCGACCCCCGTATGTTCGAGCCAGATGCTCGCCCGTTCGCTAGCCCAGCGGCCGCTCCCGCAGTGAACGGGTTCGAGGACGAAGACCCCCCCAGTCGCTCCTCTCGACGATTGCCTCTCTGGGACGATGTCCCCGACGCCCAGTGGAACGACTGGCGCTGGCAAACGCAGAACTCGATCCGGTCGGTTCGCCAACTGCGAACGCTCCTTCCCTTCGCACCGGACGAACTCGAAGCCCTCGGCCGCCTCGAAGGCGAATACAAGCTCGCCATCCCCCCGTACTACTTCTCGCTCATCGACGCGGATGATCCCGCCGATCCGATTCGGCTGCAATCGGTGCCGTCGCCGCGCGAGGCCGAGAACCCCTCCGGCTACGAACTCGACGACCCGCTCGAAGAAGACAAGGATTCGCCGGTGCCGGGGCTCACCCACCGCTACCCGGATCGGGCGCTGCTCATCACCACGCCGAACTGCACGATGTATTGCCGTTACTGCACGCGGAAGCGGGCCACGCTGACCCGCGGCGGCTGGGAAGGCGTGTCGGCCGACGACGAACGGATGATCGACTACGTTCGCAAGACGAAATCGATCCGCGACGTGATCGTCTCCGGCGGCGACCCGCTCACCTTGCCGCTCGGCAAACTCCGTTACTACCTGGATAACCTCAAGGCGATCGACCACGTCGATGTCATCCGCATCGGCACGCGAGTCCCGGTCACCTTGCCGCAGCGGCTCTACGATCCGGAACTGATCGACCTGTTGGCCAGCGCCGGCAAGGTCTACATCCAGACGCACTTCAACCATCCGCGCGAGATCACGCCGGAGTCGGCGCGGGTTTGCCGGTCGCTGCTCCGCGCCGGCATGCCCATCAACAACCATTCGGTGCTGCTCAAGGGCGTCAACGACGACCTGGCCACCATGCGCGAACTGCTCCGCGGCTTGCTCCGCATCAAGGTGCGGCCGTATTACCTGTTCCATTGCGACCCGGTGACAGGCGCCGGTCATTTCCGCACCTCGGTGTGGAAGGGGCTGGAGATCATCGAGGGC
>DATNBQ010000214.1:0-6021 GCA_035571955.1 Urbifossiella sp.
TACCAAACGACTATCGACACGCGCTTCCAACTCGGATACCCTCACTACCATACCGCCCTGCCCTCCCCGCCGTCCTCCCTTCCTGGAGGCTCGTCATGCGTTCCATCGTTGTTGCCCTTCTCCTGTCGTGCGTTTCGATCGCGTTCTCGAAGGAAAAGGAAAAGCTCTACCTCGATCCGATCGACGTGAAGGTGCCGCACCTCCGGAGCGATTCCTCGGTGAAGATCGATTACGACATCGCCTACGTGCGGGCGCCGCGGGCCGGGGACAAGGTTCACAAGCGCTTCTTCACGGACTTTTCGTCGCCGGTGACGATGGAGGCGGGCGCCGACCTGATGCTGCTTCACCCGGATGGCAGCGAGGAACTGCTCGTGAAAGGCGGCGACGGCGCGATCACCGATCCCGTCGTGTCGCTCGATGGCCAGTGGATTTTCTACACCCACATCCACAATTTGATCAAGGCGAGCCAGTGGAACCCGCCGAAGCAGGGCGCCGACATCTACAAGATCAACGTCAAGTCGCGGAAGATTGTCAAACTGACGAATCAGCGGTTCACGCCGAATACTGGGGCGGCCCACTGGAGTTCCGATTATCGCAAGCCTGAACCCGGGAAATCGCACTTCGAATACGGCGTGTACAACATGGGGGCGTGTCCGCTGCCGGGCGGCCGCGTTGCCTTTACCTCCAATCGCGACGGCTTCCGCCCCGCCAAGGGCTACCCGGCGATTTGCCTGCAACTCTTCGTCATGGACGATTCCGACACGGACATTGATGAAACCAGCTTGCCGCCGAATTTGGAGAAGATTGGCCACTTGAACCTGGCCGGGGCGCTGCATCCCGTGTTGCTCAGGGATGGTCGCATTATGTACAGCACGCTGGAATCCCAGGGGGCTCGCGGCGACATCCTCTGGGGCATCTGGACGATTAATCCGGACGGCACCGAGTGGAACCCGCTGGTCAGTGCCTTCGATCCGGGCGGCGCCCCCAACGGCTTCCACTTCCAGACGCAACTTTCCAACGGCGACATCGTTTTCGAGGAGTATTACAACCAGAACAACAGCGGCTTCGGGGCCTTGATGAAGATCGTTGACGTCAACTTTCCGGCACCCAGCAAGTTTGGTATATCTGGCGGATCTGGTGGTCAATTTGGACTCATGGGAAATGGCCGCACCGTTCCCGGCGCCGTGGAGTTTCAGCGACCGTCCTTCGGCTACGGCGGGGGCGGCGGAATCATCGGCTCCAGTACGAACTATCCGTCTTTCGCCCCGGCCCGCATGGATTCGACCGTTGGCTGGCGCTTCGGCCGGCACGATAACGGCAAGCCGCGTACGTACAAGATGCCGTTCATGCCGCTGCACAGCCTGTGCATTACGCCGTTCAGCATGGGCTTCGAAGGGCCGGCAGATCGCTCCATTCGCGGCGACAAGAATTCGCCATCGGTCGGCAAGTTCACGCACCCCTCCGGTGCGCCGGATAATCATTTGCTCACCTGCTATTCCCCCGGCCCCGTGAACCATCAATATACATTTCTGCCGCAACTGGATGGCGGCATTTACATCATCAAGAAAGGTGAGACAATTGAGAGCCCGTCCGAAATGCGATTGATCAAGAACGACCCGAATTATAACGAATGCTGGCCGCGGGCAGTGGTTCCCTACGAACGCATTTATGGTAGTCAACCGCGGGAAGTAAGTCGGTCGCGCCCCGTCAGTCGCCTTCACAAACAGTTGCCGGAAGGGTCGCCGTTCGGTTACGTCGGCACGTCCAGTTTCTACAAGCGCGAGAGTTATCCCAACGGCGACATCAAGGACGGCGTCACGGCAACCTATGTCGGTAAGGGCGACCCGTGGAAGGGACTCGACGCCTTCACCAGCCACGGCAACGGCATGCCGCTCAACTGGCACAATCAAGGCGCCGATGCCGGGCTCTATTCCAACGACGACATTCACTCCGTCCGCATTCTGACGATGGAGCCGACCACGGACCGCAAAGGGGCGAATGCCGGGCGGCGCTACCACAACCACGCCGGCGAACGCCTCCGCATCCTCGGCGAAATCCCCTTGCGCAAGTTCGAAAATGGCAAGCAGTCCGTCGACCCGGACGGCAACCCGGACACCAGCTTCCTCGCCAAGATTCCCGCCGACGTCGGCTTCACATTCCAGACGCTCGACAAGCGCGGCATGGTGCTCAATGCCGCCCAGACATGGCACCAGTTGCGGCCGGGGGAGGTGCGCGTCAATTGCGGCGGCTGCCACGCCCACAGTCAAGTCGGCACGCGATTTGACCAAACCGCCGCCGCGTCCGACAAATACCGAATCTGGGACCTCACAATCGATACTCCCATTGGCACTGATAAGGCCACGCGTGCTTCCGATCGCAAATGGGATGTCAATGATTCCACCGGATTGAGACACTTGAAAAACGGCCCGCTCAATGTCGAATACTGGCGCGACATCAAACCGATTCTCAATCGCAGTTGTATTTCCTGTCATAGCGGGCGCGATCCCGCCAGCGTGATTGCCGGCAACTTGAATCTCGATGCCGACGACGAACTCGTACAGGCGGATCAATACGGCAAGTTCCCCGCCACCTATTACCGCCTCGCCCTGGATGAACGCGCCAAATTCGGCATCAAGCCGGCCGGCTGGGATTCGTGGGGTTATCCAAATGCCTCGCGCTATGTCCGCAAGTTCCAGTCGCGGCGCAGCCTGCTCGTCTGGAAGATTTACGGCGAGCGCCTCGATGGTTTCTCCAACGACGACCATCCGTCGGAAACCAAGCCGGGCAACGGCAAGCTGCAGCACCACGGCGAGGAAATCGATCTCGCCAGGAACAAATCGAAGGCCGATCTCGATTTCGTCGGGTCGCGGATGCCGCCGGAAAGTGCCGTGAAAGCAGGCGGCAAGCCGCTGACTGACGAGGATCGCCGCACCATCGTCCGCTGGATCGATCTGGGCTGCCCCATCGATCTCGATTACGATCCGAAGAACCCGGCGAAGCCCGGCTTCGGCTGGATGCTCGACGATCAGCGGCCGACGCTGTCCGTGAAGGTGCATCCGGAGCGCATCGCGATCGGCATGCTCGATTACGGCACTGGACTCGATATGAGCAAGTTCACGGTGACGGCGGATGTCGCCATCGATGGGATCGCCGCCGGGCAGAACCTGGCGGACAAGTTCACCACCACCTCGCAAGGCGTGTGGACCTGGAAGCCATCAGGGCCGTTGCCGAAGGGCAAACTGACGGTATCGATCGCCGACAAGCAAGGGAACGTCGCTCGCATCGAACGACACAGATAGAACCTGGCGAGCCGGGAGCGTCAGCGACCGGAGTCCTGGAGCGCTCCGGTCGCTGACGCTCCCGGCTCGCCGGATGGACTTATCAAGGAAAACTGTCATGAGATGGATCGCGATTGTTCTGCTTCTTGTTGCTGTAACCTCGAAGGCCATGGCGCAGAAAAAAATCCCGGTCGTCATCGATACGGATATCGGGGCGGACATCGACGATGCGTTCGCTTTGGCGCTGGCGATCGCGTCGCCGGAACTGGAGATTCGCGGCATCACTACGGTCGGCCGCGGCGGCAGCCCCGACCCATTCGTGCAACACATCAGCAAGGGTCGCGATGAGGATCGCGCCTGGCTCGTTTGCCGCTTGCTCACGCAGGTGGGTCTGAAGAACATCCCGGTGGCCGCCGGCGCCGATCCGCAGCCGAAATCGAGCATTGATTGGCAAATCCAGTATCGCCGACATCCGGCGGCGATTTACAACCGCACACTGAAGCCGGTCAAGGAATCGGCCGTTGAACTGATGGCCCGCTTGGCGAAGGAAGCCGACGGCGAACTCACGCTGATTGCCATTGGGCCGCTCACCAATGTCGCCCGCTTCATCAAGGAACAACCGGCCGCAGCCAAGCGACTCAAGCGGATCGTGCTGATGGGCGGTTCCATTGGCGTCGGCTACAAGGGCGAGAAGCGGCCGGAACCGGAATGGAACATCGAGAGCGACATTCCCGCCGCCCAGGCCGTTTTCAAATCCGGGTTGCCGCTGACGGTGATTCCGCTCGACGTGACGGCGACCTTGAAGCTGGAGAAGAAACCGCGCGAGGCCATCTTTGCCGCCCACACGCCGCTGACCTGGCAAGTGCAAAACCTCTACGATCTCTGGGATCGACCGACGCCTATTCTCTTCGATCCGGTTGCGGTGATGGCAGCCATTAACGAAGGGATGATCGCCTTCAAGGAAATGCATCTCGAAGTCAGTGACAAGGGAATGACACTGGCCAAGGAAGGGAAGGCGAACGCCCGCGTGGCGACGGATTTGAAGGCCGCCGCGTTCGTGGAAACGTTCGTGGATCGGCTGCGATCGTACGGCAAGGCGTCGTTGCCGCAACCGCCGAAGAACGCTTCGAAGCTGGTTGAACCCGGCCTCTTCCCCACCCGCGTCCACGCCTTCGAAGATTACGACACCAGCATCGAGCGGCGCTGGTGGATGTGCGGCAAGCTGGAACGTAGCGACTTACCGCGCTCGGTCGGCCGGGCCATGCGGGCCGTGCTGACCCAGGATTTCGACGACAAGCAAGGCGACGCGTCGGCCATGTACCGGGCCGTGATTTTCAACCCGGTGCCCGGCCCGCCCATGGGCCCGAACGCGCGCCTTCGCTTCCGCTGCAAACTCACGGGAACCGACACCATTCGCGTGCAACTCTATTCGCTGAGCAATGGCTACCACCGCTATTTGTCCGTGCCGAAACTGGAGCAAGGGAAGTGGCTGGAGGGATGCGTCGACCTGACGCAGATGCGGCGGCCCGATGGTTCCGGCGGCGCACTCGGCGCCGGCGAACGGATCGACGACATCCAGTTCTACGTCGACCCGCGGGCCGAACTCTTGATCGACGACGTCGTGCTTTTCGATGCGGCAGCGGCCAGTGAGAAACGCGCCTTCCCGAAGCGCATCCTGTATACCGGCCTGTTCGATACCGGCAAGCAAGGCCGCGAATGGCCGGGCGATTTCGACATCGTCAATCACGAGAAACCGCGGACCGGCAAGGCGGCCAGATCCGTGGAGCGGAAGATCGTCGGCGACCCGTGGATTCGCCTCGACCTGCGCGGCGAACGCCTGCTCGATCGCCGCACCGAGTTGAACTTCAAGTTCAAGTTGGACAAGCCGGCGGACGTGCGCGTGGAACTTTATAGCCGGGTCGCGAAAAAGGCGGAATCGAAGCAGACGATCGAGTTGCCCGGCGGTGCCTGGGGCGAACAGACCCTGCGCTTCACGGCGTTGCCCGATACGCCCATCGACGAGATTCGCTTTCTGTTGCCGTCCGGCGAACTTCTGGTCGACGACGTTTTGCTGTACACGCCCGGCGGTTGAAAGTTTGGGCCCAGGGACCGCCGTCCCTGGGCTTGAAACTTCTCATTTCGTGCCGCGCCAGAGCCACTTCAAACTTTCGGGCATCAGCACGCCGCCCTGCTTGCCGTTGTGAGCGCCGTCGCCGAAGGCGAAGGTGTAATCGTATCCCTTGAACTTCAATGCGGAAGCCATGGTGCGGTTGGCGAGCGGCCAGTCGCCGTTGGCGTTGTCCAGGTCGCCGCAGCCGTCTTGAAGAAAGACGCGAATGGTTTTGTTTTCCGTCTTGCGGATGAGGCCGGGGTAAACGTCGCCGCCGCGGATGTTGGTGAAGCTGCCGACGTGGCTGAGCACCTTCGAGAAGAGGTCCGGGCGCTCCCAAGCTGCCGTGAAGGCACAAATCCCGCCGGAACTAATTCCGCAGATGGCACGACCCGCAGCATCGTTACGCAGTTTCACGCGCTTCCCCACTTCGGGCAGCAGTTCCTTCTCCAGGAAACTGGCATACTGATTGGAAAGCGTGTCGTACTCGAAACTGCGGTTGGAGCCGCCCTTCCCCTTGCCCGGGAACGTGCCCGGATTGATGAAGATGCCCACCGTGACGGGCATTTCCTTCTTATGAATCAAGTTGTCGAACACGACGGGAACGCGGAACTGCCCCTGCTTGTTCGCGTA
>DATNBQ010000215.1:0-4022 GCA_035571955.1 Urbifossiella sp.
GACGGCGGCAACGAGATCGGCATGGGAAAGATCCCCCACGAGATCGTCGCGCGGGAGATTCCCAACGGCGACCTCATTCATTGCCGGGTGCCGACGGATCACCTGATCGTGGCCGGGGTGAGCAACTGGGGTGCTTATGCCCTGGCCGCCGGCATATACGTCCTTCGCGGAATCGAACTGCCGCCCGATCTATTCGACCCCGACCGGGAACGCGAAATCCTCGAAGTCATGGTGCGGGAAGGGCCGCTCGTCGATGGCGTCACCGGTCAACAAACCGCGACGGTGGACGGCCTCTCCTGGGAGGAGTACGCGAAGCCGCTCCATCGCCTCCGCGAAATCCTGAGTGGGAGTTCGGCTCCGCGGACTCGGCCGCGCGGCTAATCTCACTTCGCCCGTTTTTTGGAAGCCGGCGGGGCTTCTTCCGGGGCTTCGCCGATGGCCGTGAGCGCCGCCGCCGCCTCGGCTTCCTCCTTCGCCGCAAGGGCCTCGGCCTCCTCCGCGTCGCCCGTCTTCGGCTTCCGCTTCTCCAAGACGATGTGGGCGATTTCGTCGCGGACCGCCGGGTGGTCGCGGAGGAACTGCGCGGCGTTGTCCTTCCCCTGGCCGAGCCGCTGGTCCTTGTAACTGAAGTGCGCCCCGCTCTTGTCGATCACCTCGTCCTCGATGGCCAGCTTGAGCACGTCGCCTTCGTAATCGATGCCGCGATCGTGGAGGATTTCGAACTCGGCGTTGCGGAACGGCGGGGCGACCTTGTTCTTGACCACGCGGACGCGCGTCTCCGCCCCGATCGTTTCGTCGCCATCCTTCACGTGCGTCACCCGTTTCGCTTCCATGCGCACCGAGGCGTAGAACTTGAGGGCCAGCCCGCCGGTCGTCGTGTTCGGGTCGCCGTACATCACGCCGATCTTCTGGCGAATCTGGTTAATGAACACGAGGCAGGTGCGGCTCTTGTTGATGGTCGGCGTGAGAATGCGCATGGCCTGACTCATCATCCGGGCCTGCAGGCCGACCTTGGTGTCGCCGATCTCGCTGTCCTGGATTTCGTTTTTGGGAACCAGGGCCGCGACGGAATCGACGACGATGATGTCCACGGCGTTCGACTTGAGAAGCATCTCGGCGATGCGGAGCCCCTCTTCGCCGTAGCTCGGCTGGCTGACGAGGAGCGCTTCCAGATCGACGCCGATACGCTTGGCCCAGCTAGGGTCGAGGGCGTGCTCGGCGTCGATGTAAGCGGCGACGCCGCCGGCCTTTTGGGCCTGGGCCACGGCATGAAGCGCGATGGTGGTCTTGCCGCTGGCTTCCGCTCCGTAAATCTCGACGACCCGGCCGCGCGGCAAGCCCCGACCGCCCAGGGCGATGTCCAGGCTCAGCGAACCCGTCGAGATGCCTTCCACGTCCTGGGCCGTCATGTCGCCCAGCGACATGATCGACCCCTTGCCGAACTCCTTTTCGATGGCGGCCAGCGCCGTCTTCAGTTCCTTGTTGTCCTTCCCCTCGCGAGCGTCCTTCTCTTTGGCCATGATTGCCTCGGTATCTGTGTGGGCGGATGGTGGCTAGCGAATGGGTTCGAGTTTACCCGGATTGGGGGTGGGAAGCGAATGTCGGTTGCGAATTCCCGGTGGCACAGGCATTCTTGCCTGTGCGAGCTCTTGCACAGGCAGGAATGCCTGTGCCACCAAAATCAGCGCACCGGCGCCAGTCCCAGGAAGTTCCGCAGCAGGCGCGGGCCTTCCACCGTCAGAAAGCTCTCCGGATGGAACTGAACGCCGTGTAGGGGCCAGGCCTTGTGCCGAACCCCCATGATCTCCCCTTCGTCGGTCCAGGCCGACACTTCGAAATCGGGGTTGTTCCAGGTCGCCTTGTCGATGACGAGCGAGTGGTAGCGGGTGGCGTCGAAGGGGTTGCTAAGTCCCGCGAAGACGCCGCGGTTGTCGTGGAAGATCGGCGAGACTTTGCCGTGCATGATGCGCCAATTGCGAATGACATCGCCGCCGAAGCTGTGGCCGATGCACTGGTGGCCGAGGCAGACGCCGAACACCGGCCGGCTCGGGGAGAAGCGTTCGAGCACGGCGTTGGAGATGCCCGCTTCCTTCGGCGTGCACGGCCCCGGCGAAACGATAATGTGCGTCGGATTCATCGCCTCGATGGCATCCAGTGTGATTTGATCGTTCCGCACCACCTGCATCGGCAATTGCGGATCGATTTCGCCGAACCGCTGCACGAGGTTGTAAGTGAACGAATCGTAGTTGTCGATGAGGAGAATCATGGGAATTCTATATTGCGGAATTCGGAATTCGGAATTCGGAAAGGAATCTGATTCCGCATTCCGAATTCCTATGCGTTGTAGGTGGAGCTGGCGGTGGTGCCGCCGCGGCCGGTCCAGTTGGTGTGGAAGAATTCGCCGCGCGGCTTGTCGGTGCGCTCGTAAGTATGGGCGCCGAAGTAATCGCGCTGGGCCTGGAGCAAGTTCGCCGGCAAACGGGCCGTGCGGTAGCCGTCGAAATACGCCAGGGCCGCGGACATGGCGGGCAGCGGAATGCCCGAGCCGATGCCGGCCGCGAGGGCCCGCCGCCAGCCACCATGAGCCCGCCCAAGTTCTCCCGCGAAATACGGATCGACCATCAAGTTCACGAGCCTGGCGTTCTTGTCGAAGGCTTCCTTGATCTTGCCGAGGAAGGCGCTGCGAATAATGCAGCCGCCCCGCCACATCAAGGCGATGCCGCCGTTGTTCAACTCCCAGCCGCTCTCCTTCGCCTGGGCTGCCATTAATGCGTACCCTTGCGCGTAAGAAACGATCTTGCTGGCATAAAGGGCCATTTCGACGTCGGCGACGAACGGGTCGCGCTGGCTGGCCTTCTGCACACCCGGCCCGGCAAGCACGCCACTCGCCGCCACGCGCTCGTCCTTCTGAGCCGACAGGCACCGCGCGAACACGGCTTCGGCGATCAACGTCAAGGCCACGCCGTTGTCCGTCGCGGCATCGACCGTCCACTTGCCTGTCCCCTTTTGCCCGGCCTTGTCGAGAATGGAATCGACGAGCGGCGTCTTCGTCGCTGGATCGATGTAGCCGAGAATCTCCGCGGTGATCTCGATCAGGTAGCTATCGAGTACCCCCGCGTTCCACTTGGAGAAGACCTGCTGCAACTCGGCAGCGGACAGTCCAGCGATTTCCTTGAGCAGGTGATAGGCTTCGCAGATGAGTTGCATGTCGCCGTATTCGATGCCGTTGTGGACCATTTTGACGAAGTGGCCGGCGCCTTCGGGGCCGACCCAGTCGCAGCATGGCACGTCGGTTCCCGACGCATTGTCGCGGGCCTTGGCGGCGATGGCCTGAAAGATGGGCTTGACGGCGGGCCAGGCCTTGGGGTCGCCGCCGGGCATAATGCTCGGGCCTTTCAAGGCGCCTTCCTCGCCGCCGGAGACGCCGGTGCCGATGTAGAGCAGCCCCTTCGCGGCCGCCTCTTTCATGCGCCGCGTGGTGTCCGGGAAGTGCGTGTTGCCGCCGTCGATCAGGATGTCGCCGGGTTCCAGAAGCGGGGCAATCTGGGCGATGGTGTCGTCCACGGCCTGGCCGGCCTTCACGAGCATCATCACCTTGCGCGGCCGCTTGATCGCGGCGACGAACTCCCGCGGCGAATGCGCCCCAACGAACTTCTTCCCCTTGCCGCGGCCGCCCGTGAATTCATCGACCTTGGCCGTGGTTCGGTTGTACACGGCAACCGTGTAGCCGTGCGATTCCATGTTCAAAACGAGGTTCTCGCCCATGACGGCGAGCCCGATGAGCCCGATATCGGCGGTAGCGGCCATGCGAATGATCTCGGCAAAAAGGAGGATTGGAAAGGGAATTGTAGGCAACCGGCGCTTCCGCGCGTAGCCGCGACCGATTTGGGAGCGCGGGTAAAATGCCATTATGGAACGTTATCGACCGACGCGGGCCGAGGTGCTGGCCGCGGCCAACAAGACGGTCCGCGACTTCGCGGCGCCCGGGCTGAAAGTGCTCTTCTGCGGCATCAATCCGGGGC
>DATNBQ010000216.1:0-3863 GCA_035571955.1 Urbifossiella sp.
CCATCGCATCTCGGTGGTTCACGTCCGATCGCGAGGAGAGCGACCATGGCCACGCGTTTGCCATCCGATTTGTCGAAGGTCGACCCTGCGCAGGCGTGGGCCCCGTTCGAACCGTCCGCCGCGATACCGTGGAACGAAAAGTGGATCGCTCACTTCTATCGGCGGGCGGCCTTCGGGGCGAACGCGACCGAGATTAGCCGCGCGAAGCAAGACGGCTTTCCCAAAACCCTCGCACGCATAATGGCCGGCGAACCGGACGCCGCTTCCCTGCTCGATGTCTTCACGGATGCCGGCCGCTACCTGAAAAGCGACCTGCAAATCCGCGTCTGGTGGCTGGCACTGATGCTCGACGGCGGCCATCCCTTGCGCGAAAAGCTCACGCTCTTCTGGCACAACCACTTTGCCACTAGCTACGCCAAGGTTCAGCGCACGCAGCTGATGTTCGAACAGAACCTGCTGTTGCGGCAACATGCCCTCGGCCGCTTCCCGCCGTTCTTGCTCGCCATGAGCCGCGACACCGCCATGCTCAAGTGGCTCGATTCGAACCAGAACGTCGTCGGCGCGCCGAACGAAAACTTCGCCCGCGAAGTGATGGAACTCTTCGCGCTCGGCGTCGGCCACTACACCGAAAAGGACATTCAGGAAGCGGCCCGCGCCTTCACCGGCTGGCACGTCGATGCCCGCACCGATGCCGACGAAGACACCTTCCGCTTCAAGCCCGTGCTCCACGACAATGGAACGAAGACCGTATTCGGCCGCACCGGCAACTGGAACGGCGACGACATTATCGCGTTCTGCTGCGACCGTCCCGATTGCGCGAAATTCCTCGTCAGCAAGCTTTATGCCTACCTCATCAGCGAAACGCGGCCGCCGGAATCGCTGCTAACTCCACTCGAAGAACGCTTCCGCAAATCCGATTACGACATCGCCGATTTGGTGAGGACGCTGCTCAGTTCGCGGTTGTTCTTCTCGGAGCACGCGTACCGGAAGCGCGTGAAGTGGCCGGTGGAGTACGTTCTCGGAGCGATCCGAGCGGCGGTGCCGGGGCGGGCGCCGCTCGGCGACCTCGTCGATCCGCTCGCCAAGATGGGCCAGGTGCTGTTCGCGCCGCCGAATGTGAAGGGCTGGCGGACCGGCACCGACTGGCTCAACAGCGCGACGCTTTTGGCCCGCAATAACTTCGCCGAGACCGTGGCCACGGGAAACTGGAAGCAGACTTCGGTGAAGAACCCTGGGCCGCCGGTTGCGGCCGCCACCAAGACTGCCGTGGACGACATAGCACCCGCCGACCCGTTGCCGAGGTATGTCGATTTTCCCGAGGCGGGTTCCAGCGCCGTGGCCGGGGCTGCCGCCGCCGCGACCTTTCCCACCACTCCCAGTGTGGATGGGATGAGGACAGTCGCGGTCGTGCCGCCGAGGAAACCACCGCCGAGCGCGCCGCCCGCACCGCCGCCCGATGCCGGATTCGACGTTGCCGCGGCGCTTTTCAAGCCGCCGCCGAATGACGTTCACGAAGTTGTGGCGCGGATGGGCGCGATACTGTATGGCGAGCCGATTTCGCCAAGTGCCCGCGCCAAGATCGAGAAGTTCCTGCTCGACGGCAAGAAAACCTTGGCCGCGAAAGACCTGGATAACCTGGCCTTCCGGGCCAAAGCCCGCGAGGCGCTCCACGCCTTGATGTGCTTGCCCGAATATCAATTGAACTGAGCCAAGCCCACCCGTGGCAACGGGTGGGCGTTTCCGGAGGTACCCATGTTTCCGCGTCGCGATTTCCTGGCCCGCACGCTGGGCGGCTCCAGCCTCCTCGCCGTCGGCGGCATCGTTCCCGAGTTTCTCGCCAACACTGCCCAGGCCGCCGAAAAAGCGCCCAAAGGCAAGGACACGATCCTCGTGGTCGTCGAACTCACCGGCGGCAACGACGGCCTCAACATGGTCGCTCCGTACGGCGACGACCTCTACCAGAAACTTCGCCCCACCCTTGCCCACACCCGCAAGGACATCCTCAAGATCGACGATTACGTCGGCCTGCACCCGCGGATGCGCGAACTGAAGACTCTCTACGACCAGAAGCAACTCGCCATCGTGCAAGGCGTCGGCTACCCGAACCCCGACCGTTCGCACTTCGAAAGCATGGACATCTGGCAACTCGCCGATCCGAAGCGAAGCCAGACCAACGGCTGGCTGGCCCGCACTATTCCCGGCATGACGGTGAATGAGGCCGGCGTGCCCGGCATGTACATCGGCCGCGAACGATTGCCGCTCGCCATGCAAGGGGCCGACGGCGGCGTCATCAGCCTCGCCGACCGCGACAGTTTCCACCTCAAACTGACCGGCAACGCGAAGCCGCGCAAGCAACTGCTCGAGGATCTGAATAGCGGCGACGACCCCAAGGCCGCCGAGCTCGCCGCATTCGTCCGCAAGCGGCAACTGCAAACCTACACCAGCCTCCAGAAGATCGAGGAAGCTCTCGGCGAGATCAAAACCAAGGGTCAGCCGGAACCGGTTCGCCCCGGTCGCCCCCAACGCGGCGACAACGATAACATCAACTCGCTTGCCGGCAAACTGAACCTGATCGCCCGGCTCATCAACAAGGGGCTTGGCACTCGGCTTTACTACGCCGCCATCGACGGCTTCGACACGCACTCCCAGCAGGCCGAAGCGCACGCCGGGCTAATGGGCGAAGTCTCCAACGCCATCGGCACGTTCTTCACCGCGCTCGGCCAGAACAACGAGCGCGTGGTGCTGACGACGTATTCGGAGTTCGGCCGCCGCGTGAAAGAGAACGGCAGCCGCGGCACCGATCACGGGGCGGCCTCGTGCATGTTCGTTGCCGGTCCTAAAGTCGTCGGCGGGCTCGTCGGCAAGTATCCCAAGCTCAACGACCTTTCGGACGGCGATCTCAAGTTCGGCATCGACTTCCGTGCGGTCTATGCCTCGCTGCTGGATGGCTGGCTGGGAGTGGAAAGCCGGACGGTGCTCGGCGACAAATTTCCAGCGCTGCCGCTCGTGGACCGCGCGAAGAAGGTTGAACCACCGAAAAAGACGTCCCCCAAGGGAGTGCCAGATTCGCCAATTCCGCCTCCGGTGAAGGAGTAATTCGGATTAGCCGCGACCCGAAGGGGAGCGTGCTTCCATAACGGTTTAAGGGGTGAATTCGATGATAGTTCTCACCGACGAACAGCTGAACGCGATCCAGCAATCAGGCGATTCCCAGGTGCGGCTCACGGACCCCGAGACGCATCGGCAGTTTGTCTTGGTAAAGGCCGCGGTTTTCGATCGACTACAAGAGATTTACGACGATTCGCCGTGGACCGATGACGAAAGGGAACTGCTGGCGTGGGATGCCGGCAAGATAATCGGCTGGGAGGAGATGGACGAGTACGATCGCTACTCGGAGGAAACATGAACCGCGGCGATGTTTTTCTCGCGCGCTTCCCTCACCCTTCCGGGGGACGCGGCAAGAAACGCCCGGTCGTGGTCGTCCAGGCTTCGCCAGAAACTCGACGACGGCCTGAAGACGGCACTCGGGATCGCGTAACTGAATCCAGATCGAGGAGCAGCCATGTCGCGCCGGTTCAGCGTAGGATTGGTTCTACTTCTCGCGATCGCACCCGCCGCCGTTCGCGCCCAGGAACCACCCGAGAGGTTCCTTTCGCCCAGCACGCAGGTTTACATCAAATGGGATGGCGTCGCGGCCCACGCCGACGCCTACAAGAAGTCCGCGCTCGGCGCCGTCATGGCCGGGCCCACCGGCGACTCGATCCGCGCGCTCATCGCCAAGGGGCCGAAGTTGCTCGGCGCCAACTTGCTGGCCGAGCCGCTCCTGGAAGGACGATCGCCCACGGAACTCAAGGCCGTCCACG
>DATNBQ010000217.1:0-10408 GCA_035571955.1 Urbifossiella sp.
CGGAAACGCGGCGACTGCTTGCCGACCTTCCGCTGAAATGGAAGCCATTCTCGCAAGCCCTACTGGTGCGTTATGCCGGCCGGTTCCATCGCGTCGCCGATCCGCGGACCGCGTTAAACGAACTCGTTCAACCGCTCGGCACTCGCCGGGACATCGTGCGAATGCTGCGGCTCTTCCAAACACTGGAAGAACCCGCCGACCCCGCGACCCACGACGAACGCCTGGCGCTCGACTGGCTGCGCTGGAACGGCAAGTTCAGCCCCGCTCTCATCGAGCGCCTGTTCCGGCCGCTGTCGGGGATGCTCTTTCTCGATCGCTCGCTCGCGGTCTCCAGCCGTGTGTTCCGCTTTGCGCTCGCACAGTTGGCCGCCGGGCCGATCGCGACACCGGCCACGGGAACGCAGGCGATCGCCGATGCCATCGCCGAGCGCATTCCGCCTGGTTCGTTGCGACTCGGGGCTAAGGTCGATTCCATCGGCCACCGCGAAGTCATCGTCAACGGCGAAGCGATGCGGGCGCGGGCGGTGATCGTGACGCCGCGGCGATTGCTCGACGGGATCGTCCCCGCGGTTCCCGGGCGGGGCACGGCCCTGTTGCATTACCTGGCCATGCGTCCACCAATCGCGGAAGCATCCATTGTTCTTGATGGCGATGGCATCGGCCCCGTGAACCACCTCGCCGTCCTCAGTAACAACTCCGCGGAGTATGCGCCGCCGGGCATGGCATTGATTGCGGCGGGGACATCCTGCTTGCCGCCCGAGGACGATGCCGAGCTCGACCGGCTCGCCCGCGTCCAACTCTCGGAATGGTTCGGGGCCGACGTCCTCCAGTGGCGATTGCTGCGGATCGTCCGCGACGAGTTCGCCATGCCGGATCACACTGCTGGAACGCTCGACCCGTGGCAGCGACCGGTTCGCATTCGCCCCGGCTTGTATGTTTGCGGTTCAGTGTGCGACAACTCGTCGATGGATGGCGAAGCGACGAGCGGTTTCCGTGCCGCCCAGGCCGCGATGGAAGACCTCGTATCGTGACAGTGCCCAGCGCTTCCCCTTCGGGTCGCGGCTAATCCAGTCGCTTTTCGCGCCGGCGCGAAATCGACTTCCCAGCATCTCAAATCGCGAGAGAAAAGGCTCTCCTAGGTGATTGGCTGCCGCGCGAACGGGCATTGTGAACTAGGTTGGATCAACGCCGCCCCGCCCAAGCGCCCGCACGCCTCCTGCCGGCTCAGGATTGAACATGCTCATCTTATCCCAGGCTTTCTGGGCCAACGGAATGATCTCCCAGGCCTCCGATTTGATGTTCTGGTTCGCTGCCACTTCCGTTCCCTGCGTCCTGTTCTGGCATTCGCGACGGCAATCGCAACCGGTGCGGCGCGTCTTCTCGCTCGTCGCCGTGTTCGCGGCCTGCATGGGAATTGTCTTGGCCCTGCGCATGCTTCCCACCTCCAGTTGGCATTCGGACACTCTCTTAACATTTACGGCGTCCGCGATTGTACTCTGTTCGGCGGGCGTGTTGATTCGCCGCCTTCCCTCGGACCTGGCCGCCATCGAGCGCAAGATTCGCGGCGACGACCTCGAACGGCTACGGTTACTGGAAGCGGCCGTGACGGCATCGGGCGACGGCGTCATGATCGCCGAGACTTCCCCCGATGATAACCCCACGCCGCGCATCGCCTTTGCCAACCCCGCCTTCGGGCAAATGATGGGCTATACCACCGAAGAAACTCTGGGCATGAGCCCGAGCGTCTTTTGCCATACGGATTCGGCGGTGCGGCGTTTTGGCGATGGGCCGCCGGTGCCAGATCCGGAAGTGGAAGAAGAAGAAGCGGCGCGGGCCGCGATTCGCCAAGCCTTGCGCGGTTCGGAACCGGTGCGCCTTGAACTGCCGAGCCGCCGCAAGGACGGCACGCGAATGTGGGCCGAGTGGCAGATCGTTCCGGTCGCTGGCGCTGCAACGGGCTACAAACACTGGGTCGCGATTCTCCGCGACACCACGGAGCGGCGCCGCCTCGAATCGCAACTGCGCGAATCGCAAAAAATGGATGCCATCGGCCGCCTCGCCGGGGGCATCGCCCACGACTTCAACAACCTGCTCACCGTAATCCACGGCAATGCGGAACTGCTCCGCGACGGCGAACTCGATTCGAGCGTGACGATGGAACTGGTCGAGGACATCCGCGGCGCATCGGAACGAGCTGCTGGGCTCGTGCGGCAACTGCTGACCTTCGGCCGCCGCCAGCCCGCCCGCCCCGAAGTGGTCGAACTCAACGCCATCGTCTCGGATATCATCGGCTTGCTCAAGCGGCTTCTCGGCGAACGCATCAGTATCGTTACCAACCTGTCGCAGAATTCGGTGCGGACGCGCGTCGATCGCAGTCAGTTGGAACAGGTCATCATGAACCTCGCCGTGAATGCCCGCGACGCAATGCCCAAGGGAGGCACGCTAACGATCAACACCTCGTCCGTTACCGAAGTGCACATTGGCTCCGATCCGGTCAAGAGTGCTCGATTGATTGTCGCCGATACTGGCAGCGGCATGACGCCCGAAGTTCGCGCCAAGATCTTCGAACCGTTCTTCACCACGAAGGGCCCGGGCAAGGGAACCGGCCTCGGCCTGGCCACGGTCTACGGGATCGTTAAACAATCGGGCGGGCAAATTGGCGTCGACTCGGCTGTCGGAGTCGGCACGGCGTTCTGCGTGGAACTGCCCTGGTGCGAAGACCTGCCCGGTTCTTCGCCATCCATGTATTTGCCGATGAGCCAGACGCAACGCGACCGGCAAATGGGTCGCGGCCGCTCCGTGCTTCTCGTCGAAGATGAAGAAGCCGTTCGCAAGTTGGCCAAGTCCGCGCTCGAGAATTGCGGCTATGCGGTCACAACGGCCGACCATGGCGAGGCGGCCCTCGAGCTGCTCGACACGGGGTTGACCATCGACGTGCTGATCACCGACCTGACGATGCCGGGCATGGGCGGTCGGGAACTGGCCGCACGTGTGCGCCTGGCCCGCACCGAGGTCGGGGTCGTGTTCATCTCCGGCTACGCTCCGGATTCGAGCTGGCTCAATGACGTACCGGGCGCACTCTTCCTGGCCAAGCCATTTACGCCGAACGATCTGCTCAAAGCGACGGGCAAAGCGATCGTCCGAGCGGCGAAATCCTTGCAAGTAACCGCGTAAGCTGACCGATTCGCCGTGGCTCGACGGCGAAGGCGGCCCAGTCAGATGAGATGACGTCCGAGCATTTGGTGGAAGTGGTAGCCGCCATTCTCGCGCTTGACGCTGAAGCGCCCCGTCGTGTAACTGCGGCTACTCAACCCGCGCTGCACTTCCTCGCAGATTCCCATATCCTCGGCCTGAACCTGATCGGCCACCGCCACGCTGTCGGCCACGAAACTCGCGTCGGTCCCCTCCGCGAAGTAGAAATCGAATATCACTCGGCATCGATCGACGCCGAGCGGCAAGACGAGATTCGTATCCATCACGCCGCTATAGAAGTTGAGCATGAAGTTCGGCCACAGCCACCAGTAAGCGGCGAGGTCGCCGGTGCGGGTGCGGCCGGCGGCGCCCTCGGCCGGCTTCATCGGACTCGCCTGCAGAACGGTGTTGCCGTCGCAGATCGTGCGGTATTCGCGGTAGTCGAGAACGCCGGCCAACCCGGGATGTACCGTGTTGACGTGGTAACCGCCGTCGAGATAGTTATCGACGTAGACCTTCCAGTTGCACGAGAGCTCGTAGCTTTTGCGGGCGTGCCATTTTAGCTTGGTGAAGCCATCGCGCGATTCGACCCATTCGGCGAGCGGTCTGAGTGAGTCGGCCAGCGATTCGCGCGGCTCCGTGAGATGCACGAATACGAACGGCCCCCATTCTTGCGCGGCGATCGACGGCAGGCCCATTTCTTCCTTGCGGAACTCCTGAACGCCCTCGAACTCCGGTGTGCCGCGGAGATTGCCGGCGAGGTCGTAGGTCCAGCCGTGGTAGCGGCAGCGGAGCTTCGTGGCGGTGCCGCATTCGTCATTGACAATGGGTGCGGCCCGGTGTCGACAGACGTTGAAGAATGCCCGCAGCACGCCGTCGTCGCCGCGGACCACCAGAATCGGCTCGCCGGCGATGTTCGCGGTGAGATACGAACCGGGCGACTCGACTTGCTCGGAGCGGCCGACCACTTGCCACGACCGCGCGAAGATGCGTTCCCGTTCCCTCGCGTACACATCGACCGATGTGTACCAGGTGTTCGGAATGGTCCGCGCCCGTTCGAGGGGCAAACCCGGATCGAATGGGGTCATGGAGACATGCTACCAAGCCCACCCACGGCCGTCGGTGGGCTTCTTAGATTGTGACAGAGGAGAACCCGCCGTCGACCACGATGTTCTGGCCGGTGACGAACGAGGCGGCCTTCGGCGACGCGAGCCAGACCACGGCGCCGGCGAGTTCCCGCGCTTCGCCGAAGCGGCCCATCGGCGTGTGGCCGACGATGGCCTGGCCGCGCTCCGTATATGTGCCGTCGTCTTTCAAGAGCATTCGGCGATTTTGCTCCGCGGGGAAGAAACCCGGCGTGATGGCGTTCACGCGCACGTCGGTCGTCGCCCATTCCCGGGCGAGCCACTGCGTGAAGTTTAGCACCGCGGCCTTCGACGCCGAATAAGCCACGACGCGCGACAGCGGCAGTATCGAGGAAATCGAGGCGATATTGATGATGCTGCCGTGCTTCTGAGCGACCATGGTTTCGCCGAAGACCTGGCTGGGGAAGAGTGCTCCGCCGACGAGATTGAGGTCGAACACATCCTTCCAGCCGTCGAAAGAAAGCTTGGTGAAGTCGCCGCCCGGGGCGACGGTTCCTTCGGGTTTGTTGCCGCCGGCGCCGTTGACGAGCACGGTGACGCGGCCCCATTTCTTGATGATGGCGTCGCGGGCGACGGCGAGCGATGTCTTGCTCATGGCGTCGGCGGCCTGGAAGATGGCCTGGCCGCCGAGTTTTTCGATGCGGCGAACGGCTTCGGCGCCGCGCTCGGCGCTGCGGCCGAGAATGGCAACCTTGGCGCCGGCCTCCGCGAGCGCCTCGGCCATCGCCCCGCCGAGTACGCCGGTGCCGCCGAGTACCGCGGCCACCTCGGATGACAGATCGAACAGTTTCGACATGGGAGTTCCTCAGTTAAGCGCTCGGCTACGCCTCGCAGCTAAGTAGGGCGCGCCAAACGATTCATCACTTCGTTCAATGGGCGCGTGTTGAACACGTCGTCCTTTGTTAGCCAACCGCGGCGAGCCACATCCACGCCGAACCGGTACAGCGCCAGTTCGCCCGTGCTGTGCGCGTCCGGGTTGATGACCAGCGGAATGCCCATGGCCTTGGCTTGTTTGACGTGAACCCAGTCCAGGTCGAGCCGGTGCGGGTGGGCGTTGATCTCGATCATCTTGCCGTGTTTGGCGGCGGTTTTGAGCACTTCGTGAAGATCGATCTTGTAGCCGTCGCGCTTGAGCAGAAGCCGCCCGGTGGCGTGGCCGAGCATCGTCAGCTTGGGATGGGCAAGGGCCCGGCAGACGCGCGCGGTCTGTTCCGCCTCGCTCAAATTCATGTGCGAATGTACACTGCCGACCACGTAGTCGAAGCCAGCCAGCAAGTCGTCGTCGTAGTCGAGTGAGCCGTCCTCCAAGATGTCGCTTTCAATTCCCTTCAAGATGCGGATCCCCTTGAGCCTGGCGTTGACCTTGTCGATTTCGGCCCACTGCTTGTGGACGACGCTGGGCGGCATGCCGCGGGCAATGGTCAGCGATTGCGAGTGGTCGGCAATGCCGAAGTACTCGAGCCCAAGTTGCTTGGCGGCGAGGGCCATCTCTTCGAGCGTCGCCGTGCCGTCGCTGTATTTGGAATGGTTGTGGAAGACGCCGCGAATGTCGCGAACCGCGACGAGCGCCGGCAACTTGTGTAATTCCGCGGCTTCGACTTCACCAGTATCCTCGCGGAGCTCCGGCTCGACATAATCCATCTCCAGCGCCTTGTAGATGTCCGCCTCGGTCGCGCAGGGGATCAAAGTGGTATCGTCGCCGAGGCTGTATTCGTTGAGGCTCCAGCCGCGGTCGATCGCTCGTTGCCGCAGCCGAATGTTGTGCTGCTTGCTGCCGGTGAAGTACATCAGAGCGAAGGGGAACTGCTCGTCCGTGACCACGCGGAGATCGGCTTGCAGAAGCACCTTCTCGCCGTCGACGTGCATGGCCGCGTTGACGCTCGACTTGGTCGGCCCCTGGCCAATGACCTGAATCACCTCGGGCAATTTCACGAAGGCGTCCATGATGGGGGCGGCATCGGCGCTCGAGGCGAGCAGATCAATGTCGGCAACCGTTTCGCGGCGGCGCCGCAAACTGCCGCACACCGAGGCACGAATCACGCCGGGGAACATCTGAATCTTGGCGAGCAAGGCCTGGCCAAGCCCTTCGGCGAGATCGATGCGGACGCGATTCCCCACCTGCCCGAGGAACTGGATTCCTTCGAGAATCTTCGCCTGCGTCTTGGCGCCGAAGCCTTTTAACTTCGCGACTTCGCCGGCGTCGCAGGCGGCCTTCAACTTGTCGATCGTGTCGATTTGCAGCGTTTCAAACAGCGCCTTCACCTTCTTCGCGCCGATGCTCGGCAGTTGCAGCATCGCGACGACGCCGGGCGGAATCTCGCTCTTGAGGTTTTCGAGAAAGGGCAGACTGCCCGTCGTGACGAGCGTGGTGATCTTGTCGCGAAGAGTGGCGCCGATGCCGCGGACCTCGGCGAGTTTGTTCTGCTCGACGAGTTCCTTGAGGTTCCCTTCGAGCTGGCGCAAGGCGCGGGCGCCGTTGTGATACGCGTTGGTGCGGAAGCTGTTCTCGCCCTTGATTTCGAGCAGCGTGCCGATCTCGTCGAGGGCGTCGGCAACTTCATCTTTGGTCATGGCGCTGATCCTCACGAGGCGGCACAGTGAGGATAGCAAAAAGCCCAGGGACGGCCGTCCCTGGGCTTCGTACATTTACGCGGCGATCCGGAGCGGCACGGTTGCCGGGACTCCGATAGCGGTCCGCTTGCGGCTCGGGGCGTGCAACAGGATTTCCATCCCGTTGACGATGCGATCCGGGCCGCGGCCATCGACCAGGTTGCGGGCACAGCGCGTCATTCCCTTCCGCTCCATCGGATCCTCGAGCAGCCCCTCGACGGCTTCCTTCAACTGCTCGAAGCTGACGTCCGCCGATTCACCGAGGAACGTGGCGACGCCCTCTTCATCCATGCGCTTGCCGCTCATGGCGTGGCGCTTGGTTTGCGCCAGAACGAACTGCGGGATGCCGACGACACAGAGTTCCGGGCCCCAGCCGTCGCCGCTGGTCAGCGCGAAGTGCGCCCGCACCAGCCGGGTCATGAGTTCCTTCACTTCGGTGACGACCTCGACCTTGCCGCCGGAAGCCGCGGCGAACTCCTTGATGTCGTCGTAGCGCGGGTTGTGAGTCCGGCAGGCAATCGAGACCTTGGCCACCGCGGAAATCTGAAGCAGTTGCTCGGTTCGCGGGAGCGTCTGTTCCAGCAAATCGTCGTCGCCGAGGGCCACGAGGGCGCGGAACGGGCCGGGCTGCTCGGTGGCGCGAATCGTCCGTTGGCGGCGGAAGATGCCGCGACACAGCGAGAACTTGTGGCCGAGCAGCAGCTGGGCGCCGGGCGTCATGCGATAGGCCTTGCGGCCAGGGGCCAAGAGCGGATTCACCAGCACATCCACGGGGAAGGTGATTCCCGCCGTGGAATCGAAGGCGATGACCAGCGTGCCGGTTTCCCGAAGTTCGGCCAGGTAATCGGAGGTTACGTCGTCGCCAGCCACCACGACGGCCGAGGCATTGAGGCGGCGGATTTGGGCCAGGGTCGCTTCGAGGTCGCCCGGCGAACCGAGCGGTTGCTCGGCCGGCACCCAGTCGTTGTTGCCGCGGTTGATGACCGTGGCCAAAGACAGGGGATCGAGATAACTGAAGAAGTGGGTGCCGCGGCGACGGCGCTGCAAGGCCGCCGCCAGAGAGAGGCACTGGTAGAAGGGCTCCCAGCCCTTCTCGAAGGTGCCGTCGCATCGGAATAGAATGGGACCGCGAGGCGCTTCCATGCGCGTACTCCTGCACAGGCCGTGACGGGTGTAGGCGCGAACGCGGGCCGAATCGCGAGGCGATCGGGGTTCGAGTTCGCGCGGCCGGATGGTGTGCAGGGAGGCGCACGCGCAATCGCGCGGCGTTTCCGAACAGGCACCTCTTCTCCGGTGGGCCGTTCCGAGGCCCGTTGCCGAGGTTCCCGCGGGTTCCGGTCCGCGAAAGCATCGGGTTCGAAGGCAGGGTTCCGGTCCTTCCTTCGAACGGGCGGATGGTAAGAAACTTTTCAGGAAGCGGGCAAGACCAGTTTTAAATTCGATTTTTCCGGATGTTCCACGTGGAACGATTATTCCTGCGTTCTACGTGGAACGTTGCTTCTTGGTCTTCACGCCGCCGGCAATCTTGCTATGAACGGCATCGGGATTCAATTCAGAGGGGGGGAACCAAATGGAAGCGACCAAGCCGCGGCTCGGAAGGGGCCTCGACGCACTTCTCGGCGAGACGCAGAACCATCACGACGATCCGCCCGCCGATCGCCTGAGTATCGGGAAGATCCAACACAATCCGTATCAGCCGAGGAAGCGGTTCGACTCGGACGAGCTGCAATCGCTGACCGAAAGCGTGAAGAACCACGGCGTCCTGCAACCTCTGGTCGTACGAGCCGTCGCCGACGGCTTCCAGTTGATCGCCGGAGAACGGCGGCTCCGCGCCGCCCAGGCCGCCGGCCTCAGCGAAGTCCCCGTCCATGTTGTCAACTTCGACGACCAGATGGTTTTCGAGGCGGCTCTCGTCGAGAATATCCAGCGCAGCGACCTCAACGCCATCGAGAAAGCCTGCGGGTTCAAGGATTATCTTGACAAATTCGGTCTGACCCAGGACCAGCTGGGGGCCCGCCTCGGCCTCGATCGCAGCACCATCAGCAATCTGTTGGGCCTCCTGAACCTGCCGGAGGAAGTGCAGGACGCCGTTCGCTTCGGGCAGATCAGTCTCGGCCATGCCAAGGTGCTCAAGGGGGTGGCTGATCCGAGTCGGCAGATCGCCCTGTGCCGCGAAACGATCCTCAAAAGCCATTCGGTGCGTGCTCTGGAACTGCTTGTGAAGCAGCAGGAGCAAGAGAGTTCTGAGGAGCCGGCCAAGCGCGAGACCGCGGAAAAAACTGCTCACGTGAAGTCGATCGAGGACGAGCTGCGCCACCGCCTGGCGGTCCGCGTCGAGATCAAGGTGAAGGCCAAGGACAAGGGCCAGTTCGTGATCGCCTTCGACAGCAACGACGATTTCGAACGGATTCTGGAAGCGCTCAAGCGATAAGATTAGCCGCGAGGCGAACCCGCCAGTATCCGGGATCGCATCGCATCGCGTCGAGAAGTCGGCTCGCAGCACCGGACGGCGTGCCGACGTCGTTTTCCCAATCCCGGACTTCGCCGACCGAGATCCCCAGGAACTGGGCCAGTTCGTCCTCCGTTAGGGCAAATTCGGCCCGGATCGCAGCAATCTCTTCAGGCTTGAATTGCACCTGCCTCGCAACTTTCCGAACGGTGTGCGTCCGTGCGAGTTCTTTCCTGCCGCCGGATCGCATTGCATCCACGACGCCTTGCAACCCCTCAATGATTTTCGGAGCAACCCGACTCGAGTTCTTGCGGCCTGTCGCCATGCTATGACTCCAGCTGTTCGGCGAACTCCTTGAGCAGCCTTGCCATCGTCTGCTTTTCCGCCGGGGTGATGTCGCTTTTATGCTGTTTGCCATAAACGATGACGAGTAGAATAACTCCGTGATCCAGGAACGAAGCGTAACAAACGCGGAAACTGCCTGACTTGCCGGTTCCTTCTCGAGCGAAACGCATTTTCCTCAGGCCGCCAGTTCCAGGTATCACAGATCCAATTTCTGGCTCGCCGACCAATTCCTTTTGCAACCTCGCCAGATCTTCATCATCCAAACCCAGTTTCCGCCAAGCCGCGTCGAAAGAGTCCGTATGAATAAACGTCATCCACTCCCGAATTGGCGGCATGGCGCGATCCCCAACGCGGATGACACCATGCTACTGGATGGGGACGCCTCGATCAAATTGCATCCGCTGGAGCCACACAATGCCCCGAGAGTTTCACGTCTGTGGGCTCGGTAACGCGCTCGTCGACATTTTGCTCGAACTCACCGACGAGGAATTCACGGCGCTAGGCTTCGAAAAAGGAACGATGCGGCTCGTCGAACCGCACGAACAGCGGGCCTTGCTCGAAGCCTTTCGCGATCACGAACCGCGACTGGTGAGCGGCGGTTCAGTCGCGAATTCTGTCATCGCGTGCTCCCAGCTCGGCGGCCGGTCCGCGTTCGTTGGCTGCGTCG
>DATNBQ010000218.1:0-5146 GCA_035571955.1 Urbifossiella sp.
CGGCCCCGGCACTCTGGACGAAACCAGCAAGAAGCGCAGCATCTATTTCACGATGAAGCGGAGCAAGCTGATTCCGGCGCTGATTGTGTTCGATGCCCCGGACGGCACAACGGGTGTGGGCGAACGGTCGAGTACGACGATCGCGCCGCAGGCCTTGCACCTGATGAACAACCCGCAGGTGCGAGCCGCCGCCAAGGGGCTGGCCAAGCGCGCTCTGGAAGGGAGCGCCAGCGGCGATGCCGCCGTGACGAAGGCGTACCGGATCGCTCTCGGCCGCGAGCCGACTGCCGGAGAACTGGCGGATGCGACGAGATTCTTGAACGGTCAAACCGGCCCGGCGCGCGAAGCCGCCCTGGCCGACTTCTGCCAAGTGCTCTTCTGCCTGAACGAGTTTCTCTACGTGGAATGAGGAAGCCAGTGTGAGCAGTGATGACGACCAGTCTCATTCCGCGAGCCATACCAGATCGCGATGGTGTCGGCCGCCACGCTGGCCTCGACGGACTCAACCGGGCCGGCACCGAGTCAATGTTCCGCTCCACGCTGATCGTGCTCCCCGACTGCACCTTCACTTTCATGGTGCGAACCGATTCTTGCCGCCGCGCCGGCAGCGCCTTCAAATGCCGAACTTCCTCGACTAACCGCGGCGTTCGTGACTGATTCCGCTTCGCGCACACCTCATGCAGGTTGTCGTTAATCACCTGGATGACGAGGGGTTCGAGGATGGCCCAGAGGTCGTCGGTGATCATGAGCCGTATGGCATCCTACCTCGCGGTGGAAGGAATCGAAGACCACCTAAGAATATCGACAAGTCAGGATCGATCATCAACGCGGCCTAGATTCGCATTCCAAGTTCCGCATTGGCTTAAAATGCGTTCTGCATGCCGAACCAGAGTTGCACCGGGGTGTTGTCGTTGATCGTCTTGGCGATGTCGAAGCGAAATGTGGCCCGCTCGATGAAACTGAAGATGGCGACATCCACGCGCAGGCCGCAGCCGACGGCTTGCGCGATGCGGCCACCGACCTCGTGGCCATTCGCGTAAACGTCGCCGACGTCGTAAAAGCCCGCGAACCATAAACTCCGCGCCCCGACGGTATGATCGAGCACGTCGTAGTGCATGTCGGGGGCGATGGGAATGCGCATTTCCAAATTGCCGACCCAGAGGTTGCTCCCTTGCCGCTGGGCGAGGTCGTAGCCGCGGAAGAGGGTGCCGCCGCCGAGGGCGAAGAATTGCCCTTGATCCGGCAACGCCCCCATGCCGACCATGCGCGCCGCCACGCGGGCGTTGCTGAAGTAGCCGAGGCCGTCGGGCATTCGCTGCACCGCGGCGAGTTCCGTGCGGAACTGTCCCGCGGTCGTCCACGAAGGCATCCGGATTTCGCTCACGTTCGCCGAGGCGTCGAACCAGAGACCGCTCTCCGGGTTCCAGTACGGCGAATAGAGATTCGTGCGGAAGTGCCATCCGTAGTTCCACGACTGGTTCCAGCGAACGGCGCCCGGCGATTCGGTCCGCGCGAACGGCAGGAAGTTATCCGAATAGCTGGCGAAGGTTTCGTGGTACATCATCGGTGACAGGTACATGCTCGGCGTCTGGAAGATGGTCCAGCGATGGTACACCGAGGCGCGTTGCGGGCCGCTGGAGCCGTCCTGGCTGCCGAACGGCCCGGCGATGCGGCGTTCGTAGTTGAAGCCGGTTTCCTCCATGTTGCCGAGCCAGCGGCCATCGACGCCGAACACCATGTCGCGGAAATCGGTGCGGTAAGCGGCGTAGGCGCCGCCCAGGAATTCTTGCGGCCGATTCGCCCCGGCCCGCAGGCCGATCATCGTCGACCGCGTATACCACGGATCGGGGTAAGTCGCGCCCCACATCCACGGCCCGCCGGTGAAATTCCAGCGGTCCTGGGCGCTCGTGAGGTCGGTCTCGTCGAGCATGGTGTATAGCGGCGTGAGTCGGGCGCTCGGCTGCGGCTTCCAGACGTTGTTCCCCGGATTGGCGTCGAGCAGCACATTATCCGGATCGACCGCGATCTGCGCGGGATCGTCCATTCCCAGGTAAGTGAAGCTGACCTTGAGCGAATCGCTGCCCAGCGATTCCACGACTACTTCGGTTTCCTTCGCACCGCTGCGGAGGTTCATCTCCGGCGGCAAGGGAATGCGGTACGTCCCGGCGCCGGGCTGAATCGGAATCCGCACGGGAAAGCCGTCGTCGCCGGGGAAGCGGATGCCCAGTACCGTCGGCTCGGTGAACTCGCGCTTCTGCTTGAGGATGACGGTGACGCTCTTTTCGCCGGCCGCTCCCCCGAGTGGATTGATCCGCACCAAATACGGAGCAGTGTTGTCGACCTTCACGCTCTTCACTTCCCAATCCGTGACGCCCTTGCCGTAAACCCAGCGGTCGAAGAACTCGCCCCAGTCGCGGCCGGTGTATTCCTCCAGTTCGCGCTTCAGGTCCGCGGCGCGGAGAATCTTCCAGCTGTACTTCGCGGTCAGTGCGTGGATGAAATCCATGAACGCCGCTTCGCCGAGGCGGTCCTCGATCATGCCGTAAACCTTCGAGCCGCGGTCGTACGCCCCGGTGAAAAGACCATAAACATTGCGATAATTCGGCAAATCCTGGGCGGCGGGGTGCATCTGGCCGTTGCGGATGGCCGCATACATGGAGGCCCAGCGGTAATCCTCCCGGTGGACGTTCGGCAGCCAGCCGAGTTCCTTCGGCCAGACGAACAGCGTGTTATTCTTGCCGTGGCGGCGATCGAGCATGCGGTGCGTGAAGTAGGCTGCCGCCCCTTCATCCATGAACGGCTCGGCGAAGCCGTTGGTGCCAATCAGGTCGTACCACCACTGGTGGCAGGTCTCGTGCGATACCAGGTACTCGACGTAATTGCGGCCGAGGTGCGGCATGGCGAAGACGCGCTCGTCGATCATCACCATGCCGGCGAACTCGTTGCCGTTCCAGCCGAAGAACGATTCGACGAGCGTGAACTGCGGATGCGGGAACGGTGCGAACCACTCGGAGTAAACCGGGATCGCGTCGGCGACGATCTTGAGCATCTCGGTGGCATAATGTTCGTGTTCCGAGAAGGCGAGGCAGCGGAGCGGCAGCACGCGGCCATCGGGTAGCGTCGCTTCGTTGCGGAATTCCTGGAAGCGCGGGCTGCACAGGAACGAGAAATCGCGGCCGAGGAACGGCTCGGTTTCGACGAGCTTGCGGCCGTCGTGCAAGCGG
This sequence comes from Urbifossiella sp., assembly GCA_035571955.1. Taxonomy (GTDB): domain Bacteria; phylum Planctomycetota; class Planctomycetia; order Gemmatales; family Gemmataceae; genus Urbifossiella. Next base: position 3,225 of record DATNBQ010000218.1, read on the forward strand.
CCTTCCGCCTTGATGAGCGCCGGGCAAGCGAGCACTTCATCCGCGGGCATGTCGAACGTCGCCCGGAAGATGCCGGCCTCGTTAAACCACGGCTGCCCCCACGGCACGAACGGCGCCGGATGCCAGCCCGAGTCGTCGCAGAATGCCAACAGCGGTATTGCGTTGGTCGCGAAGGTCACGTCTTTCCAGTAACCCCAGCGGCCCTGCTTGTTCGGCAAGTGCAGGCAGAAACCGATTTCCACGGTGGCGGTCTCGCCGGGCTGAATCGGCTTCGGCAACGGGAATCGCAGAGTCGTCGGGCTTTCCTCATCGAATTCGTAATGCAGCGGTTCTGGCCTCCGCAGCGGTTCCTTTCCGCTTGCGAGCAATCGCGCTTCGCCGATGACTCCGTGGCGGCCACCGCGGTCGATGGCCTGCGTCGGCTGCACCCGCATTAGTTCCAGCATCTTCGACAGCCGCAGGTAATCGCCCGTCGGCACGCGGTAGTGCGGATAGAAGTTGAAGACCAGTTGATCGAGCGGCTTGCGGGTCGGATTGGCCCAGGTAACGGTCTCGCGGATGTGGATGCGGTGGTTGACCTGGTCGAAGGAAACCTGAAGGTCGTAGTTGGGCCGGCGCGCACCGGGACCGCTGTCCGCGGCAGCCAGGCGCGCAGGGTACAATCCCGCGAGCAAAAGCGCGCAGCCGATGAACCATCGCCAGTTCGGGCGACCGAGAACCCCCACGGCCAGCAACCTCAGTACGGGCAGCGGGAGGATAGCAACAACCGCGATTCGGGATAGTGCAATTCAGTCAAACCCGTGGCCGCGGATTTCACAAGGGCTTGGATGGCAAAGGATTTAACAGCGGAGACATAGGGCGATTGAGCCGCCGAAAGGAGTCTTGAAACGCGATGCCGCGAGAACGGAGAGGAAGCGACATGGGCTTGCAACTGCGGTGAATCATCAATTGAACTTGCCGACGACCTGGGGCGTGTGGCCCATTTTGCGGAGCTCGTCGAGAACGGAGTCGATCCGGCCGGGACGGATGAGTAAGGCCCGGTCCGAGAGGCGGCCAGCCACTTCCTGAGCCAGTTTTTTTCGCGCCAGCAGTTCTTCCGCGAGCACCGCGTCCTCGGTAAGCACGAGGCACACGCGGCGATGCAGTTTCGCGGCCAGGCGGGTGATTGGGATTGCGTCGGTCATTTCTTCCCTCGGTGGTGCAGCAGGCTTTCAATGACCCAGCAACCGCGGACGTGGCCGCGCGGCGGGCGGCAATGTTCCAGAATGTACGGATCGGTGCAGCCGGCGTCTTGCAAGGCGTCGGCGAGAAGCGGCATGGACGAGAAATCGCGGCCGTCGTCGATATTCTGGGCGATGCCGAGGACGTTGCGATCGCGCCAGCCCGGCTGAAAGTAAGCGGGACGCGGTGCGGCACCGAAAACTTCGCGGAGCAAACTCGTCGAGTGGAAACCCTTGGCGATGCGCCGGTAGGTCGGGGTCAGCGGCGCGAACGGGAAGTAGACCAGGTGGGCCAGCGAGCCCCACGTTTCCGGATCGAACGAGGCATCCGGTTCGCCGGAAGGCAGCGTTAACCCGATCGATCGCGCCTGCCGTTCGAGTTCGGCGATCTCATCAAGTTCGCCGCGGCGATGGGTCATTTCCTCGGCCAGTTCCATGGCCGATCGACGCACAGCTTGCTCCGGCGGCGACCGAGTCAATACCCGGTCGGCTACTTCTAACAATGCCCGCCCGACGCGCGGCAACTGATCCCACGACTGCCGTCCGCACGCCAAAAGGTAAAGCCGCGATGGCCGCGGTTGTTCCTCGGTGCTGTCCATCCCGCGCATGGGGAACAGGTAATCCAGGAGTACAAACGGATCGCGTTCGGTTTCCCAGTGGTTCAGCGTCATTGCGAGCGGCTCTTAGCAATGCGGAATTCGG
>DATNBQ010000219.1:0-22963 GCA_035571955.1 Urbifossiella sp.
GCAGCGTGCTCGTGGGGCTGGCCATTAGCCTGACTGGTTGCGTCGACTCGAAGAACGCCAAGGGGCAGAATCGCGCCCAGATCGGCGGCGAGGACGCCGACGCCGAGGCGTTCGCCACCGTCGGCATGAAGACGCTGCCCGATAACATGGGCCCGATCGCCGTCTCCGGCGTCGGCCTCGTCTACGGCCTCCAGCCCGGAACCGGGTCGTTCGCGCCGCCCGGCACCTGGCGGCAAATGCTCGAAGCCAGCCTCAAAAAGCAGAACTTCACGCGCATCAAAAGCCTCCTCGATGACGAACGCAAAACCACGTCGCTCGTGTTGGTGTCGGCGCTGATCCCGCCGGGCGCCCGCAAAGGCGAGCGGATCGACGTACAAATCTCGCTGCCGGACGAAAGTAAAACCACGAGTCTGAAGGGCGGCATCTTGATGCCGTGCGACCTGCTCGATTTCGACACGACGGGCAACGTGTCATCGATCGCCAAGGAAGGGAAGACGAGCACCCCAAGCGGCGGCTTGCTTCTCGGCAACGTGTGGCTGCGAGCGGAAGGGGCCGTGGTCGCGGGCACCATGGTGAAGTCCCCTCGCGATACCTCGGAGCAGCAGACGATCGACGACGACAAGGCGCGGAACGCGCCACCGAACATCGACCTGGGGCCGCCGAGCCTGCGCGTTGGCCGCGTCTGGAGCGGCGGCCGCGTCGCCCAATCGCGGCCTTACTACTTCATGATGAAGCCCGACGATCAGAGCATTCGGATGGCCGCGAACGTGGCCGAACGCCTCAACAGCACCTTCTTCGGCAACACCGACGCCCAGCGGATCGCCGACGCCAAGACCCGCGAACTCGTCGTCGTCTCCGTGCCGTACGCCTACCGCAACAATCACCTGCGTTTCCTGTTGGTGGCTCGGCAAGTGCCGATCAACGAAGTAGGTTCGGAAAGCCCATACCGACGCAAGCTCGAGGAGCGGCTGCACGATCCTTCCCGGGCGATTACCGCCGCGCTCAAGTTGGAAGCTTTGGGCGGCAACACGCGGCAACCGCTGCGGGTCGGTTTGAACAGCACCTCGCCGTGGGTGCGGTTCGCTGCGGCCGAATCGCTCGCTTACCAGGGTCATACGGACGGGGCGGCCGAACTCGCCAAGATCGCCGAGGAGCATCCCGCGCTGCGGGCCTATTGCCTGAAGGCTCTCGCCGCCTCGGATGAAGCGGCATTCACCGATCGCCTGACGGATCTAATGGCTTCCGCTGATCCCGTGCTTCGCTATGGAGCGTTCATCGCCTTGCGGCTGGCCAACGACTCGAACCCGGTCGTCGGCGGCCAGCGCCTCAACCACTCCTTGTGGCTGCACCGCGTCGCCCCCGGTTCGCCCGGCCTCATCCACCTCAGCAGCGAGCGACGATCGGAAATCGTCCTGTTCGGCGACGGCGTCAAGTTCGCCGGGCCGTTCACCTTGCCCGTTGGACCGGACATTACCGTCTCCATGGGCGCATCGGATACCAATGCCCGGGTCACGAAGATCATGGTAGTCAACGGCGAATCGGTGCTGCGGGAAGAAAAGTGCAAGACTGCGGACGTGGCGGAAGTGTTGGCGGCGATCGCCAAGTTCGGCGGCGGCTACTCCGAAGCCGTCGAACTTCTGAAACGCGCCGACGCGGCCCAGCGGCTCACCGCCGCCCTCGTCGTCGACGCCATCCCGCGACAATTGAGCATCCAGCAACTGGCGGCGTTCGCCAAGACCGATCCCGGCCTGGTCAAGGCGGATGTCGAGGTGGCGCGCGTCGGCACCATCCGCACCGACCTGGAGAAGACGGGGGTTGATATCATCGATCCGGATGAGGCGAAGGTGGAAGCGGCCCCGGCACGGGCACCACTCTCCCGGCAACCGGGCCGCATCTTCGGGCCGAAACTCGTACCCGAGCCGAGCGCCGTGGAACCGCTGACGCCGGTGGAAGCCGAGGAGCCAGCCATGCCGCCGGAACCGGCCCCGGTGGCTCCGGAACTGAGCCGCAACCCCGGCCGCCTCTTCCTGCGAAAGTAGCAGCAATGTAGCCGGCCTCTGTGAGGCCGGATTCCGGCAGCGATCCGGCCTCACAGAGGCCGGCTACAAAACCGAGGCACATCACGCTCTTCCGGTCTCTTGTTCTCCGCATCTCCCGCGACTAGATTGAAGGGGAATCGCGACCTGGAGATCGGCAATCATGCCGACGGTTCTGGAGTGGAACCCGACCGTCGATCCGAGCGAGTTCGTTTCCCGCGTTCGGGAGGCACTTGCCGCGGGCGAAGCAGTCGTGCTGCCCGGCGATGTCGGCTATTGCGTATTCGTAAATCCCCGTTCATCCGCGGTTGATCGTTGCCTCGAGATTTGTGCCGAGCCGCCCGCGCTTCTTGCCTACCATGCAGACGACTCCGTCAACGTCGGCCTGACCGCTCCGTTAGCCGCCGCGCGGCTGATGCAACGGGCATGGCCGGCGCCGCTGGCCGTGGCCCTTCCCGCCGCGACCGCCAGGCTTCCCGCCGATTGGCCTGCCGCGCTTCGCGATCGCCTTGCCGCCGCGGGCTTTATCCGCTTCCGCTGCCCCGAGCATTCGGCCATCGAATCCCTCTTCCCGGCGATTCTCGACAGGGACCGCTGCCCGCCCATCCTGGTTTTCGATACATATCTAGCGACGGCTGCGGAACTCCTGGACAAACTCGGCGACGCGGCGGGCCTCGCTATCTTCGCGGGCGAAATCGTTCCAGGCCGGCTCACCGCGGTCCACGCGGATGCCGGCGGCTGGAAACTCGAACAAGAAGGCGACTTCACCGCCGCGGACGTACAGCGTCTGACGGCGCGGATCGTTCTCTTCGTTTGCACGGGGAACACGTGCCGCAGCCCCCTGGCGGAAGGGCTGGCGCGGAAAATGCTTTCTGACCGACTTGGCTGCCCGGCGCAGGAGTTGCCGGCCCGCGGCCTCTGGGTGCTGTCGGCCGGAGTCTCGGCGTACGGCGGCGCGCCGGCGTCGCCGGAATCGGTCGATGTGGCGGCGGAGTTCGGCGCCGATTTGCTGAGCCACCGCAGCCGGCCCGTGAACCCGCAACTGCTGGCCGCCGCCGACGACGTGATTGCCATGACCCGCGGGCATGCCCTGGCACTGGCCGCTAGTTTCCCCGGCATCGGGCCGCCCCCTCGCCTCTTGTGCGGCGACGGCGACCTCGACGACCCCATCGGCGCCAGCTTGGATGTCTATCGCGAATGCGCCAGGACCATCACGAACCAACTGGAGCGATTCCTTACCGAATGGGTGCGGCCATGAAAATCGCCGTCGGCAACGACCATCGTGGAACCGCGGTGAAAAATCGCGTACTCGATTTGCTGCGCGAATTGGGGCATGAAGCGGTGGACTTTGGGGCGACGGGCCCGACCAGTTCCGATTATCCCGACGCCGCGATACCCGTGGCCGAACTGGTCGGGTCCGGGCAGGTGCCGCGCGGGTTGTTGATCTGCGCAACGGGACACGGCATGTGCATCGCCGCCAACAAGGTGGCCGGCGTCCGCGCCGCCAATTGCCGCGACTTGATCGACGCCGAACTGAGCCGCCGCCACAACGACGCCAACATCCTGTGCCTCTCCGCGGATTTGATCGGCGAGGAACTGATCGATCGGATTATTCGGACGTGGTTGGGAACGGAGTTCGAGGGCGGCCGCCACGCCCGGCGGCTGGAGAAGATTGCCGCTTACGAACGGAGCCACGGCCTGGCCGCCGGAGCATCCGGCGCTTGAGGGGATCGAAGAGAATCACACTCCAATGGGAATCGCGGACAACGGTTCGGCCTTGGCCGGGGCCGCTTCGAATGTGCTGACCATGCGGCCGGCCGCCAATCCCCTCGCCAGCGCGTGCAAATGGTAATGCACCGCACACTTGATCAGGTAATAAAGCACCAGCCCCGGATCGCGGCGAACGAGCAACACCCGGCCGACGCGGCGGCGATACTCCCGGCGCAACCGCGCATCGCCGACATGCCACATCAAACTCAGCAATAAGCCTATTGCCCGCGCGATGTCCAGCGTGCCCGCGCGGAGTTGCTTCCAGCGATGCCGCCGGCGGAACGCCACCCGCGCCGGAGCATACGGGATGCGCGCATCCACATAGAGTGCATCGAGACGATCGAAGAACGAAACCGGTTCGACCAGGTCGTTCATGACGCGGATGTAACCGTCGCGGAGTTGTTCGCGCGTCATGTTCTTGGGAATGACGTTGGTGCCGTACTCGGGGGCGTCGGACGGGTCGAGCCGCCCTTCGCGCTCGAGCCGGGCGTGCAGCGGCGTCTTCGGGATGGCATGCAGCATGCCCACGGACGATTGCGTCACTCGCGCCGCCGCCAGAAACTCGTATTGCCGGTCGAAGATATGCCGGTCGTCGTTGTCGAAACCGACGATCATGCCGCACCACACATCGAGGCCGGCGTTCTGGATCGTGTGAATTCGCTCCAGCAGGCTCGCCCCCTTGCGGACGTTCTGCAACTTCTTCGTCTCGCGCAGCGATTCCTCGCTTGGCGATTCCACGCCGACGAATACCGCCAGGAAGTTCCCGTCGATCATCAATTGCAGCAGTTCGGAATCTTCGGATAAATCGAGCGAGGCTTCGGTGAAGAACGACAGGGCGTAATCGTGGGCGACCTGCCAGGCGATGACGGCCTTGAGCAGTTCCTTGACGGCGCGTTTGTTGCCGATGAGATTGTCGTCGACCACGAAGACTTCGCGGACGCCGGTGTCGTACAGGCGATCGAGTTCAGCGAGCACCTGCTCGTGAGTCTTGATGCGCGGACGGCGGCCGAACGTCACGATGATGTCGCAGAATTCGCACTGGAACGGGCAACCGCGGGAGAACTGCATGCTGCCGAACAGGTAGCGGTCGGTCTTGAGCAAGTCGAGGCGCGGCGTTGGAACGGTCGCCATGTCGGTCTTTTCGGCCTGTTCGTAGCGGAATTGGTGTCGGCCCAGCGACCAGTCGCCGAGGAAGCGCGGCCAGGTTTCCTCGGCTTCCCCGATGAAAATGACGTCGGCCTGGTCGCCGAAATAGGTTTCGTTGACGGTGATCCACGGCCCGCCGACGACGACGAAGGCGCCGCGTTTCTTGAGTTCGGCGACGATTTCGCGCATCCGCGCCCGCTGCACGATCATCCCCGTCACGCCGACGATGTCCGCTTTCGCGATGCGGTCGAAGTCGATTTCCTCGACGCATTCGTCGACCAGTTCGATCGAGTGTTCGGACGGGGTAAGGGCGGCGAGGAGCGGCAAGCAGCCGACCGGCATGTTGGCTTTCTTGCGGAAGATCGGCAGAGCGTGTTCGAGCCCCCAGTAGGAAGTCTCGAAGCGGGGGTTGATGAGCACGATGTTCGCCATGCGGTTCTCCAGGCGAAACGATCGACGATTCACGGCCGTGCGATATGAGGATACAACATGCGGTTGATGGCAGACAGGGGTGAGGGAGGCGGCGCTTACTTCGTCCAATCTTTCGCCTGAACGAGCACGAAGCAATAGGACGCCAGTTGATCTTTTTCGTGAAGGAAGAGATCGAAGAGGTGCAGTTCGCCGTTCTTCCATCCTTTTTCTGCCCTTCCGCCACCGCTTCCAATGACCTTTCCTGTCAGGACACTCTTTTCGCGGGAGAGGTAAGTCGTCCCAGCGCCGACTTTCAGGCTCGCCAGGAGACGAAATGAATCCTTTCCGGCTGGAATTGTAACCTCATCCCGATCGATGATCTGCAAGCTCAGCAGAATCGACTGTTTCGACCCGAGGCCACCGACAACTTTCGGCCCACCCCGGGTGAACGGTCTTTTCGGATTGATTCTCCGGGATGTAATTTGGTACCGGGTTCTAACCACCTTTCCACGGCTCGTGTGATGTCCTGATTTGCAGAGTCAAAGTGTCTCACTCGACGGCGGCATCATACCGGTTGATCTGCCATACATGGGCGCGATTGAGCGGCCAAAGCATTGCATCGGGTTCCGTCTTTGGGAAGAGTTGAGAAACGGTGGGCGGCAGCGGAGTCGGGTCGGGTGCGACTTCACAAGTGGCCATCGCGTCGCGATGCGTGCCATGGGCAAACCCGGCGATCAGGAACCCGGCCGCCACCATGGGAATCAATCGGCTTCGCATGCTTATCTCCGGCTGGATCAATCCACCGAGCGTATCGCAACGAGCCGTGCCGTGCAATTACCTGGCTTGCCGGATGTGCAAGCGACACGAGTTCCCACGATTGTTCGATCGAATAGAAGTAATATCTGCGGGGGTCACAATCGCCAGAGGTCGCCATGAACCACGATCCCGATGAATTACCGATCTACGGAGCCCGCTTGTTTTGCGCCCGCTTGCTGGCTTGCGGCCACATTGAGGCAGATTTGATGAACCCCGATGATGGTTACTCTCTGCGGAACGTGTTGGTTCACGTTCGACCTTCCGACGGTCTTGCGTTTCCCTTTCGCGTTTCAAAGCTATTTCTTTTCGCCCAGCTTTTCGGAGCCGCCGATGACTATTTGCTTCGCGTGCGGATGACGAGAATCGACGAAGACAACGAGGAATTTGGCGAGAGCGTTGATTTTGGCCCTTGGGAAATCTCGCTGCCGGACGACGGCAACTATGTCGAGTGTTTCGGCTTCCCACTGGCAAAAGTACCTTTCGAGGAATCCGGAGTTTACGAATTCCAGCTGTGGGCTGACGGGATCGAGAACATGCTTTATAATGAGCGAGTGGAAGCGAGGAATCGAAGATGACTCAAGGCCCTACAACACCGCGGCAATCTCACTTCACTCTGCTCGAAGAACGCGAGCCTAATAATCCACCGCCAGGATCGGAATTGTGGCGTCAGGTCCTTCTGGCATCCAATCGGCTTACCCAACTCCCTTCGGCTTCGCCCGACGCGGAATTGGACAATCGAGCCGAGCGACCGACAACTCCCAGTTCGTAACTCCACTGCCGAGATATCGCTCCTCGGATGCGCTCCGCGCTCGGCTCCGCCTCGCGGCTTATCTGCGCGACTTACGCCTTCGTGTAACTGAGGGCCATCAGCGCGAAGGCGGTGGCCAGTTCGGGCGCGTTCTCCAAGAACGCTCTGTTCTCGTTGGCCCAGCTGCCGTCGGTTTTCTGCTGCTTCTTCAACGCGTCGAACAGTTCCTGCCGCCAGTCGTGCTTCACTCCCTTCGCATCGACGAACGGATCCTCGCCCAGGGCCGCCATCGCCTTGGCGAACGTGACGTAGTAATAGAAGAGCCCCGCTTTCCCCTGGCCGGGGTTCTCGGTCACCGTGTAATGCTTGCGAATCCAGGCGATGGCGGCCTTCACGCGGGGGTCGTCCTTGCCGACTCCGGCATACAGGAAGCTCTTGAGCCCGGCGTAAGTCATGCCGCCTTCGCTGCGGAGTCCGCCTGCCGCCGTCCGCTTGTCGCTCTTGTCGTTGTTCTGATCGAGAGGGTTGTAAACGAAGCCGCCCTTGTCGTCGTCGCTGGTCTTGTCCGCGAACGGCTGGTCGTTGTATTCGCTCTTGAGATTCTGGCAGCGGCTGATGAAGCCGAGCGCCTTGGTAATCGCGGGGTCATCCTTCTTGGCCCCCGCGGCCATCAACGCGTCCACCATGAATTGCGTGTTGGAGAGGTCGGGCCGATCGCGGCCGCCGGGCTTGCCATAGCCGACGCCGCCGACCTTCACATCCTTGGGGTCGAGGCCGTCGCCGTACTGTAAGCCGCGGACGAACTTGGTCGCGGCGGCGATCACCTTGTCGTACTTGCCGCCGGCATTCGCTTCCTTGAACGCCACGACGGCCAGCGACGTGGTGTAAGTTTCGAGCCCCTGGTTGTAGACGCCGCCATCCGCCTTGATGTTCTTTTCCAGGAACGCGAGCCCCTTCCTGACCAGGGGGCTGTCGGCATAGCCGTTGCGGACGAGTGCTGCGATGGCAAGTGCGGTGACGCCGGGACCGACGCGCGGCGACGGCGCCAGGTCGCCATCGTCCTTTTGACGAGTGCTCAGGAACTTCACGGCCTTATCGACGACGGCTTTGAGGTCGTCCGCGGTGGGGGCCGCGTAAAGCGCGGGGGGCGCGGCGGCGAATGCGGCCGGGGCGAGCGCGGCGGCACGCAGCCAGTTGCGGCGGGTCAGGCGGTCCATCGGGAATCTCCGGGACGAGGGTGGCTTGGCCGCGACCCAGCGGGAAGCGGAGGCAAATCTATTTTCGAGCGCCGGCCCTTCCCGAGGCAATAGATAATGACGGAGATGAGTTCGGCCCCGGAGTGCGTCTGATGCCGAAGATGCCGACCGGCCCTGCCAGCCTGATGCCGTCGTTGCGGCGCGTCGTCGTGGCTCGCGAATCGGCGGACCGCAGCGATGGCCAGCTTCTGACGGCGTTCGTTCATGATCGCGATGCCGATGCCTTCGCGGCGCTGGTTCGACGCCACGGTCCAATGGTGCTCGGCGTGGCGCGCCGAGTCATCGGCGACCATCACACGGCGGACGACGCCTTTCAGGCGGTGTTCCTGGTGTTGGCTCGCCGAGCCGCCGCGGTCCGCCCGCGCGAACAAGTCGGCAACTGGCTTTATGGAGTCGCTTATCGCACGGCGATCAAGGCCCGGGCGGTCCTGGCCCGCCGGCGCAGCCGCGAAAAACAGGTCGATGCCATGCCCGAACCGCCGGCGCCGCCTCCGACCGATTCCTGGACCGATCTGCAACCGGTGATCGACGAGGAGCTGGCCCGCTTGCCGGACAGGTTGCGGTTGCCGGTCGTGCTGTGCGATCTGGAAGGGCGGCCGCAGCGATCGGTGGCGAAGCAACTCGGCGTCGCCCCGGCAACCTTGGCGGCGCGGCTGGCTTCGGCCCGCCGCACGTTGGCTGCCCGGCTCGGTCGCCGCGGCATCTGCCTCTCCGGCGGCGCCCTGGCCACCGTGCTCGGCGACCGCGCGTCGGCAACGGTCATCGCGCCGAAACTGGCGGATGCCACCGTTCGCGCCGCCGAGGCATTCGCGGCCGGCGCCGGGGCCCACGGACTCGTCTCCGCTCACGCCATCCAACTTTGCGAAGGAGTGATGCGAATGATGCTGCTCTCGAAACTGAAAACGACGGCGGTCGCCGTTCTCTCGGCGCTGGCGCTGACTTGCGGCCTCGGCTTCGGGATGCTTCCCGCCCAGGCCGGCGACGGCCATCAAGCATCGCCAAAAGCGAAGCCCACCCACGAACCGAAGCTCAACGCTCTCGCCAATCGCGGCGTCACCGATGCGGAGTTCCTCCGCCGCCTGATGCTCGACCTGACCGGTACTTTGCCGACCAAGCTCGAAATCAGGCTTTTCACCGCCGATAAAGATGCGGACAAGCGGGTCAAGGTCGTCAACTGGCTTCTCGCGGACGATGGCGTGAAGAGCTATCTCGCCAAGGCATTGAAGCTCGCGCCGGAACAGATCAAGGCGACATACGTCTTCAATCGGGACACTGGGAAGCACCAAACGGTTATCCAGATTGTGGAAGCCAGCGAGCCGATGAAGGCCGGGGAAGCGGTGAAGTACTCATGGATCGACGTTGCAATGCCGACCGCCTATTCGATCGAATATCAGAGGCTCATTTACCCGAGCCAACTTGGGCAGGCTTATTCGGCCCTGATGGACATCGACAACACTCTATCCCCGCAGCAAGGCGGCGGCGGCGGTGCGACTCGTCAGTGGCTTTCCCTGCAGCTCGTCGCCCAACCGCCCACCCGTGACCTTGCAGTGACTCGCTTCCAAACGCTCGTCTTGCTCGGCGACGCCGACAGCGACTTCCTCGATCGCGCGATCCAGTCCGCCCGCGGCTCGGCCCCCACGGCCCTCGAAAAGAAATACTTCACGGAGGACAAGGACCCGAAGAAACGCGAGAAGTTACTCGATTTGCTTTTGCAGGACGCTTCCTTGGCCAAGAAACTCGGCAGCGACTGGAAAGAAAAGATGCTCGAACCGAAGCGAAACGCGATAGCTAATCTCTACCAATCGGCTTCGAACGGTCAGCGAACTCTCCTCTTCAATCTTCAGGGGGCGCAGAATGTACCCTTGGTCGTGAATCGCCCTGAGGAACCGAGTAAGTTCGAGAAATTGATCGGCGAACTGATCGCCGCCAAGAAGAGGGATGAACAGATGCTCGAAGCGCTGACTCTGGCGGCGGCGGGCCGTTTGCCGACCGCCGAGGAGAAGCGGGCGACCCTGGCGGTCATCGCGGTGACCAAGGACAAGAAGGCCGCCTGGATCGCGCTCGCGAACTCCTTCGCCGCCGAAGCTAAAAAGAAATGATTCGCCTGGTGAGCCGGAAGCGTGAGCGACCGGAGTCCTCAAACACTCCGGTCGCTCACGCTCCCGGCTCGCCAGGTATGCCAAACCGCCCAGTTTCTCGCGCGACGCCATTTCGAACCCCCTACCTTGGTTACAATCCGCAAAAGCCTTTCAATCGGGGCTGAATTCCTGGGCTTCCCGACCGGTACGATCGCTCGATTTCACTTGACTCTCAGACCCCGCGACCTACGGTTGTTGAGGCTGCACCAGAGGTAATCTCGGTTCGAGTGCGCACCCGCCAAGCCGACCCCGGCTTCGCCCCTACCTGAGTCCCTTCGCATGGCGAACACGAACACCGACCCGAAGCCATCGATGTCCGCGGCGGAATTGCGCCGTCGACTGTTGGCCACCACGCCCGCGCCCGTCGATGAGCCGGAACCGGCCGAACCCATCGGCAACGGCCTCGCCGTTACTTCGTGGGGTAGCAGCAACGATCTGCTGTCGCGGTTGCGAATGCCCGGCGGCGGCCAGTTCAGCCCGTCGGCGATCTCGCTTCCAGCGGCGCGCGTCATCACCCCGCCCCCGGCCGAGAACGGTTCCGGGATTCCCCAACGATCGAACATCGCTCGGAGAACGCCGGCCCCGACCGGCCGACTGAACACCATCGACTCGGGCAGCGCCATCGCCGGCGCTCTCAATACGATTGCCAGCATCAGCGACACCAGCCGCATGGCCGCGGACGATTCGCCCATGGCCGAAATTCAGCGACTCCGGGCTGAAAACAAGGAACTGAAACATTTATTGCACGACATGAAACCGCTGCTTGAGGAAGCAAACGCCATCGAGCAGAACGGTTCCGAGAAGCAGCAGCAATACGAGGAGATGATCCGCGAGCGCGACGCCCAGATCGAGGAACTCAACGCCCACTTGGGAACAATCGAGGAACAGATCGCCAAGGGGGAGTTGGCGCCGCCGCCGCCCGTGCCCAAGACGCGGGGCGAACTCGAGGAGTGGAGCGACGAACTCGAGAAGGAAAGCGCCAAGCTGACCCAGGAACGCAAACGCCTGGAGGAAGAGCGGCGGCAACTGCACGAGGACGAGGAAGGGCTCGAGAAGCAGATGCGCGACATGGAAGTGTCCATGGCCCGCGAACGGGCGATGCTAGCCCGGCAAGAGACCGAGTTGAAGCGGCTGAGTGCCGAGATTCAACACGAGGTGGACATCCTGCAGCGCGGCGACGCCGGCCTGCGCGAGCAGATGGTCAAGTTCCAACGCCGCGCCCAGGAAGTGATGTCCAAGCCATCCAACGCGGGCCGCCGGTAAACGGCGCCGGAAGCGACTACTCGCTCCCCGCTTTCGGAAACACTTCCACCAGCAGTCGGGCCGGCAGCAATTCGACGCTGACTTCGCGAACGCCGTCGGTCGGCGTGCAAAAGAATTCGCCGTCGGCGTGAATGCAAAGCGGCACCGATGACTTCACGACGATCTTGCGTGCTCGGCCCAGGCCGATCCGTGGATGATCGCGCGGTAAGCGGCCGCGGGCCATCGCCGGCAAATAGCGGAGTAAATGCCAGCGGCGCAGCTTCTTGGCGTGCATGTAATCGAATAGCCCATCGGTCAGATCCGCGTCCGGCGTGATGGGAAAGCCGCCCTCGCGCTGGGCCAGGTTAATCGTCAGCGCCAGCGTCGGGCCTTCGACCACCGCGTCGTCGAAGGCAATGCGCATCTCCGGCGTGGCGAAGTGCTTGACCATCGCCTTGAGGAACGCCCAGGCGTAGAGCGGCATGCCGGTGAGCCAGCGGATTCGCCGCGCCTCGATGGTGACCATTCCGTTGAAGCCGATGCCAAGAGAGTTGACGTAGAATCGTTCGCGGCCGGTGCTGGTCACGCGGCCGACATCGACGGCGAGGGTTTCGGTGGGGGGATGCTCGCGGCGCCGCCGCCACCATTCCTCCATGCCAAGCGAATAGGCGTAATCGTTGGCGGAGCCGAGCGGCCAGGTCGCGAAGACCACGTCGCGGCGGCCGCTCCGCAGAAGCCCATTGGCGACTTCGTGGACGGTGCCGTCGCCGCCGGCCGCGACCACTTTCGCGAATCCGTCGGCCGCCGCCTGCCTCGCTAGTTCTTCCGCATGCCCTGCATATGCCGTCGGCTGAAGGGTGAACTCGCTGATTCTTGGTGGCACAGGCATTCCTGCCTGTGTTCCAGTAAACTCGCGCAGCCAGCGTTCCGCCTTTCCGCGGCCGGCGGCCGGGTTGTAAATCACACAGGTGGCGGGCGGCATTTGAGGGAGACCCAATGATCCGTTTCGAACCGATGACCGAGGCCGACATTCCGGCGGCGCTCGCCTTGTGGCACGGAATGCCGGGGATCGGCCTGCGCGACGCCGACAATCCGAGATCGCTGGCGAAGTACTTGGCCCGCAATCCGGGGTGCAGCTTCACGGCGAAGGAGAATGACGCACTGGTCGGCGTCGGTCTTGCTGGCCACGACGGTCGCCGCGGCTATCTCCACCACGTCGCCGCCGCACCCGACCGGCAACGCGAAGGCATCGGCCGCCGGCTTGTGGAATGCTGCTTGCGCCGTCAAAAACGAGGGCATCGACAAGGTCAACTTCTGGGTCAAGGCCGACAATGGCAACGGGTTGGCCTTCTGGAAGCGGATCGGCGGCATCGAACGCACCGATCTCGTTGTCGTGTCGATGATTCTGGGCGACAACCCGCATGCGTGAATAGTTCGCACAGGCAGGAATGCCTGTGCCACCAAAAAAAGCAGATGGTGGCACAGGCATTCTTGCCTGTGCAAATTGGACTTCCGACACCCAAAGAAGAATGAACGGACTTTTGATTCTCGATAAGCCGGGTGGCTGCACCTCGCGCGACGTGGTGAACCGCGTGCAGAAATGGTTCCCTCGCAAGACGAAGATCGGCCACACCGGTACGCTCGATCCGCTGGCCACCGGCGTGTTGGTCGTCTGCGTCGGCACCGCAACGCGTCTTGCCGAATACGTCCAGGCGATGGGGAAGACTTACGCCGCCCGCTTCCGCCTCGGCGCTGCCAGCAGCACCGACGACGCCGATGGCGAGGTGGTCGAGCAGCCCGGCGCGGAAGCCGTGCCATGCGAGCGAATCGCGGCGGCACTCGCCTCGTTCCAAGGCACGATCCTGCAGATTCCCCCGGCCTATTCCGCGCTGAAGATCGATGGCAAGCGTTCGCACAACTTGGCCCGCCAGGGCAAGGAAGCGCCGCTCGCCGCCCGCCCCGTTCGCATCGATGCCATCCGGATGTTGCATTACGACTGGCCATTCGTCGATGTGGAAATCGACTGCGGCAAGGGGACGTACATCCGCTCGGTTGCCCGCGACCTTGGGGAGAAGCTCGGCGTCGGCGGAATGGTGCAGACGTTGCGGCGAACCCGCGTCGGACCGTTCTCCTCGGACCAGGGAATCAGTTGGGAAGCGACCGCGGCGGAGGCGGTTGAGCGACTGCTTCCCCCGTCCGCGGCACTGACTGCGCTGCCGATCGTGCGCATCGATGCCGAGCAGGAACGGCGTTTCCGCAGCGGCCAGGCGCTTGGCCGCGCGGCGGAGTCCGCGGAGCCGAGCGCGGAAGGCAATGGGTCGGAGGCTGCCGTCTTCAACGAACGCGGCAATCTCGTCGGCATTGGCATCGTCGCGCCCCGAACCATCCAGCCGAAAATCGTTCTGGCAGCGTGACTCCCGCCGTCATATCCGTTCATACCAATTCCCCCCGTCTCATCGCTCTCAAATCTCGGTTTGCCTATCGATGACGGGAAAATGCGAAACGCTTCCCCTTTGCGGCTCGGCTCCATTCACGTAAGATGATTAAACCGCCGCCGGCCACAGGTCTTCCGCGGGAATCTGCCTCAAGCCTTCGCCCGTTCCTTATGTAAAGTGGTTGCCGGGCAATCACCCCTCTCCTCATATTGCAGGAACGTAAATGACCGATCACCGACAAGCCAAGAACTGCGCCGAAAAACTCGCGGCGCTTGCCGAACCCAATCGCATCCGCATTATCGAGTGCCTCCGCACCGGCTCCAAGAACGTCACGGAGCTGGCCCGGATGCTCAACGTCGAAATCGTCAACGTTTCCCACCATCTCGGCGTTCTGCGAACCGCGGAACTGGTCATCGACGACAAGCAAGGCCGCTTCGTGATCTATTCGCTGAACCCCCGCCTGTTCAACAATGAGAGCACCAAGGCGACGTCGCTCGATCTGGGTTGGTGCCGCGTCGAGATTCCGCATAACTGAGCCGCACGCCGCGGGGCCGCCATGCCCGATGCCGCATCGGATCGCCCACCTCGCTATCTGGCCGCCGCCGCTTTCTTGCTTTTCCTCGCCGCCATCGCCCTCGGCTACTTCGGCCGCCTGGTGGTCTCCCCCGCAGAAGACCGCTGGGTGGCGGAACGGTGGTTGGCGCTCGGCCTCGCCGTCGGCTGTTTCGGCTGCCTGTACTGGCACCGCTTCCGCGGCCTGGGCCTGGGCGCATTTGCCCTGGCGATCGCCTTTGCAGTCGCCGCCATCTGTGCGATCGCGCAATCGTGGCCCGATCCCGTCATTGCAGCCATCGCGGGCTTTCTGGAAGTTGCAATCCTCCGGCTGCTCATGTTCATCGTCGGCATGCGATCGGCCCGGTGGATCGACTTGGCTTTGATTGGCTTGGTTCTTGGAACCGCGATCGGGATCGTCGCGGCCGGCCAATGGCCCTGCACCCGCTTATTGACATGGTCCCTTGGCGTCCTCGCTGTTCTGGCCGGTTTCCTTCTATTCCGACCGTCGTTCGAGTTTGCCGCCGAACCGCTTCTGTGGCTGATGTATCGCATTCGCGGCGTCGGACCGGGGCTCCAACTCATCCCGCAAAGTGGACCGTGCCTCGTCGTCGCCAACCACGCCTGCTGGTTCGATCCGCTGTTTCTCGCCAAGGTGTTGCCGCGGCCAATTACACCGATGATGACCGCGCGCTTTTACGATAAGCCGGTGCTTCACTTCCTGTGTCGCCATGTCTTTCGTGCCATCCGCGTGCCGGAAAAGGCCTTGAAGGAGGACGTGCCGGAGGAAATCGGCGCGGCGATCGCGGCCCTCGACCGCGGCGAATGCGTAGTGATCTTTCCGGAAGGATATCTGCGCCGCAGCGACGAGCAACTGGTTCGCCGCTTCGGCCGCGGGGTGTGGCAGATGCTGACCGCCCGCCCAAAAACGCCTGTGTTTTGCTGCTGGATCGAAGGGGGCTGGGGCAGTTTCTGTTCGTACTGGAATGGGAAGCCGACGCGGGGAAAGCGGCCGGATTTCCGGCGACGGATCGGCATCGCAGTGCCCGAACCATCCACTGTGGATGCCGAAACACTGGCCAATCACTGGGCGACGCGTAACCAACTGATGAACCGGGTGCTCGCAGCCCGGGAAATACTCGGAAGCTAACTCCTGAGTGATTGCGATGGCATTGCGGATCGTTTGCCCGTCGTGTGCCGGGCAGTTGAACGTCAAGGATGAGTTCGAGGGGCGAGCGCTGAAGTGCCCAAAGTGCAACTACGTGATCCCGCCGTCGTTCGCGCCGCCCGTACCGATCCCGGTGGCCCCGGTCGCGAAGCCGGCGCCCGGTTCGCCGAAGCCGCCGGTCGCTCGGCCGATTGCGCCCAAGCCCCGGAGCCGCTCAGCCTCGACGACGACGAACTGCCACGACGTCGGCGCCGACGCGACGACCGGGATGACGACCGCGAACCGGACGACAGCGCGAAGCCCTCGATATTGCCCTGGATCATGATTGACGGCGGCATTTTGCTCATGGTCATCTGCCTGGGCGGCTACGCGATTTACTCCTTGGTGAGCTAACCATGCCGCTTCCCGATCCCGAAGTTCTGGCCCGCGTCGATCGACTCGAACTCGAGGCCCGCCAGTTCGTCGAGGGGTTCCTCGCCGGCAAGCATCGCAGCCCGCGCCAGGGGTTCGCCGTCGAGTTCGCTCAGCACCGCGAATACGCCCCCGGCGACGACATCAAACACATCGATTGGAAAGTTTACGGCCGCACCGAACGCTTCCATCTGAAGCAATACGAACAGGAAACGAACCTGGTTGCGTGGCTCTTGGTCGATGCCAGCGATTCGATGAAGTACGGTTCGGGCTCGCGGACCAAGTACGATCTGGCGTCGAGCGCGGCGGCGGCTTTGGCTTATCTCGTTTTGCAGCAGGCGGACAGTGTGGGCCTGGCGACGGTGGCCGGCGGCATCCGGGCATTCCTTCGCGGCGCCGGCGGCATGAACCAATTGCGCGAGGCCTGCCGAGCCCTGGCCGAAGGGCCGTTCGCCGGCCCGGCCAATCTCGGCCCCAACCTGCACGAACTCGCCGGCCGCACCGGCCGACGCGGCATCGCCTTCGTCTTCTCCGACCTCCTCGACGACGTGCCCGACATCCTCGCCGGTCTTCAGCACATCCGCTTTCAGAAACACGAAGTGGTGCTCTTCCACGTGCTCGATGCGGCCGAGATCGACTTCCCGTTCCGGCACATGACCCTGTTCCGCGGTCTGGAGGAATTGCCGGAAATCCTCACCGACCCGACCGGCGTCCGCGACAGCTACTTGAAGGCGATGGAGGAACATGCGGCGGCGATCCAGGAAGGGTGCCGAGCAATGGAGATCGATTACGTGCGGCTGCGAACGGATGCCGACCTGGGCCGCGACCTGGCGGCCTACTTGCAGAAGCGAGGGAAGGGTTAGAGTGGGAGCGGAGCCGTTACGGAAGTGCCAACGACCCGTACTGGCGGGATCACATTCTCTTTTACGAATACTTCCACGGCGACAACGGGGCCGGCCTCGGGGGCCCGACCGGGTGGGCGGGGATCATCGCCCGGACGATGCACCCGTTCGCCACGACGACGGCCGAGCAGTTGGAGAAACTGGGCAAGGCCGCGGCAGTCGTTGAAGTTGGCTCAGTCGTGGACTGTCTGCCCTTTAGGAACATATCCGCCGCGCGCCATTAGGGCATGTCGTGCGTTTAAACCGCGGCAAGGGCCAGCGAGCAATTGTGGCCGCCGAAGCCGAAGCTGTTCGACAAGACCCGGTGGACGCGGGCCTCGCGCGGCTTGTTCGGAATGTAATCCAGATCGCAGCCGCCTTCGCGATCCTGATTGACGAGATTTACGGTCGGATGCAAGACGCCGTGCTTGAGGCTCAGGCAGCAGGCGATGGCCTCGACGCCGCCGCTGGCCCCGAGAAGGTGGCCGATGATACTCTTGGTGCTGGAAATCATCAGACGCTTCGCGTGGTCGCCGAAAACGAGTTTAACGGCCTTGGTCTCGGCGGCGTCGCCCAGGCCGGTACTGGTGCCGTGAGCGTTGATGTATTCGACGTCGCTCGCGTTCCAGCCGGCTTCGCGAATCGCCGAGCGCATCGCCTCGGCGGCGCCGATTCCTTCATCGTGCGGCGCCGTGATGTGGAAGGCGTCCGCCGTGTTCCCGCAACCGACCACTTCGGCGTAAATCGGCGCGCCGCGCGCCTTGGCCCGCTCCAATTCCTCCATCACGAGAATGCCGGCCCCTTCACTAAGGACGAAGCCATCGCGGTCCTTATCGAATGGCCGGCTGGCGTGGGCCGGGTCGTCGTTGCGTTCCGACAGAGCCTTGCAGGCGATAAAGCCACTGAGACCCATCGGCGTGATGGCAGCCTCGGTGCCGCCGGAGATCATGACATCGGCAAAACCGCCGGCGATTTGCCGCATCGCGTCGCCGATGGCGTGGGCCGCGGAGGAACATGCCGTGCTAACCGTCGTGTTCGGCCCTTGCAAATGGTAACGGATCGAGATGTTCCCGGCGGCGGAGTTGGCGATCATCTTGGGAATGACGAACGGGCTGAGACGCGACGGGCCTTTCTGCATCAGGGTGGTGTGGCCTTCCTCGAACTCGGCCATGCCGCCGATGCCGCTGCCGAGGATGCAGCCGCAGCGAAAGGAATCCTCGCGGGAGAAATCGAGGCCGCTTTCGGCAATGGCTTCGGCGGCAGCGACCAGCGCGAACTGACTGAAGCGATCGAGCCGGCGGACCGAGCGGGCGTCGATGACCGGGTCGGGGCGGAAGTTCTTGACTTCGCCGCCGAATTTGACCTTGAAGGCCGTCGTGTCGAAGTGGGTGATGGGCGCGATTCCGCTCGTCCCGGCGAGCAGCCCTCGCCAGTAATCCGGAACGTTCAAGGCAATGGGATTGACCGTCCCGAGTCCGGTAATCGCGACCCGGCGGCGCGTTGTGAAACTCACGGAAACCAGGGCTCCCAGGGGGCGGCGCTCGCTCGGCCGCACCCCGCCAGACGCGGGCGGCTTGCCATCACTGCGGCGGCTTGTTCTTGATCGCTTGCTCGATGTAATCGACGGCTTCACCCACCGTTTTGATCTTCTCGGCCTGATCGTCGGGGATCTGGATGTCGAATTCTTCTTCGAGCTCCATGACCAGCTCGACGATGTCGAGCGAGTCGGCCCCGATGTCTTCAATGAAGGCGGTGTTCCGGGTGACGGTTTCCTTGTTCACCGCCAGGTGTTCGCAGACGATCTCGATGACGCGTTGCTCAACGGACACGGTTCGACCCTCCAGGCGGTGGCAAGTCCACCGCGAGCCCCGCGACCGGCCCGGCTCCGACCGGTTGCCGCGGCACCTGGGATTGTGATTCGCCTGTGGCCCGGGCCGGCCTGCGGAGGGCCGGGCGGGTTGCCCTCACCATGCTTGCTTATCGACGGCGACGGAAACGACAGCAAAAATCTACAGACGGAAGGCCGAAAAGGAAAGATCGACCGCGCCGGCCGGCCCGAAATCTCCCAATCGCCCCATCTTCTGCCTTGTTCCCGCCAGCTCCCAGACACTCGGAACGGGAAACGCGGAACTCGGAACTGACTTCTTCATTCCGAGTTCCCCGCTCCGCCTCCTTAAACCGTCACATTCACGAATTCCGCCTTGCGGTGGACGCGTTTCATCAACCCCGCGAGAACCCGGCCAGGGCCAATCTCGTAAAACCGCTCCACGCCCGTGGCCAAAAGCCCACGCAGCGTTTCTTCCCAACGCACCGGCGACACAACTTGTTGCACCAGTAACTTACGAATCTCCGCGGGATCAGTATGCGGTTGGGCGTCAACGTTTGACCAGACGGGAATTCTCGGCGCTTGCAGCGTCACCGAATCGAGTACGGCGGCCAGCTTGTCGTCGGCCGGCTTCATCAGCGGCGTATGAAATGCCCCGGCGACCGTTAATCGCATCGCCTTCGGTCCCCCCTGTTCCTGGCAAATTCGCTCCAGCCGCTCAATGGCGGCCATCGTTCCGGAGACGACCGTGTTGCCGGGGCAAAGGAAGTTGGCGATCTCGATGTGCCCGGTGGGCCGAGCCGCCGCGATCGCCGCTTCCACGGCGGGCAAATCGGAACCGATGAGCGCGGTCATTGCCGACGGGGTCGCTTCCGCGGCTTGCTGCATCGCTTCGCCGCGCGCCTTGACCACGGCGAGGCCCTCGGTAAAGGTCATGGCGCCGGTGAAGACAAGGGCCGTGTACTCGCCGAGGCTCAATCCCGCGGCGGCGGTCACGTCGTCGAGCAACCGCGGTTGGGCCGCCTTCAGTTCTTCAAGCGCCGCGAGACTGGAAACGAAGATGGCCGGCTGGCTCACATCGGTGGCGTTGAGCCGCTCCGCCGGGCCGTTGAGGCAAACATCCAAAAGGTCGTATCCCAACACGGCCGCTGCTTCGTCGAACAGCGCCCGCACGCAAGGCCGTGCGTTCTCGGCCAGCGGCCGGCACATGCCGACCGACTGGGCGCCTTGGCCGGGGAACAGGAAAGCCGACGGGCGCGGCGATTCAGGCAATCCAGTCAGTGTCACGGTGGTTCCAACTCGGGTGGCACAGGCATTCCTGCCTGTGCAAACGATAACAGCACAGGCAAGAATGCCTGTGCCGCCAAAGAAATCATCCGGAGCTCCGCCAGTAGTCCAGGATGTCCGCGAGGCTTTGTTCCAAAGGAATTCGCGGCGACCAGCCCGTGGCCGCCCGGAGTTTGCCCGCATCGGCCCGCGTCACCGCGGTGTCCGCCTTCCGCTGCGGCTTTTGCACGACCTCGACCTCCACCTTCGCCAGCGCGAGCAATCGGTCCAGGACGCTTTGCATGGTATAGGTATCGCCGCGGCCGGCATTGTACGCCTCGCCCTTGATCCCTTTTTCGAGAAGCAGCGGGAAGGCGGCCACGGTATCGCGCACGTCGGTGAGGTCGCGGCGCGACGACAGGTCGCCGGTTTCAATGCGCGGCGGTTGCCGACCGGCTTCGATCGCAGCAATCTGCCGGGCGAAATTCCCTACCGCATAGTCCGGCGATTGCCGCGGGCCAATCTGGTTAAACAACCGAATGCGAACGATGTCGATCCCGCCACTCCGCGCGTACTGGTAACTCAGAAGATCGGTGGCAGCCTTGCTGGCCGCGTAGGGACTGGCCGGCTTCAACGTCGTCCGCTCGCTGCACGGTTGGTCCGGATCGTCCGCTTCGCCATAAATCAGGCCGGTGGACGCGAACAGGATTCGCGGCGCGAGGCCCGAGCGGCCGACGGCATCGTAAAGCGACCGGGTAGCGTCGAGGTTGTCGCGCCAGCACGCATCCGGTTCCTGAAAGGAAGCGCCTGTATTGGCGTAGCCCGCGAGGTGGACAATCCACTCCGGCCGCGTTTCCTTTAGCACTGCATACAGGCGGGGGGAATCGAGCAGGTCGACGGCGTGGAGTTCGGCCTTTGCGTTCAGATGCGCGAGTGCCGCGGGCCAGCTGGAATCGCGGCTCAGGCCGAACAGAGTGTGCCTGCCGGCGGTCTCCAGCCGCTCCACGAGGTGCCCGCCCACGAAGCCGGTGATCCCGGTGATCAGCACGCGCATTCGACCATCCCGCGAGGACAATCCCTGTTCCCCGGATAGTGTACGTTCCCCGCAACCGAAATCGAGCGACTCACGAGGTTAGCCGCAAGGCGTAGCCGAGCGCGGCGCAGAGCGCTCAAAAGAAAAACAGCTGCACTATGTTGAAGAAGATCAGGATGCCGAGCACGTCCGAGATCGTCGCGATGAACGGCGCCGACATGAGCGCCGGGTCGAACCGCAAGCGCTTGATCAAGAGCGGCAGCATCGCCCCGACGACGGCACCCGTCAAGCAAATGCCCATTACCGAACAGGTCACCACCCAGTTCAGGTGCCAAAACGATTCGGCGGGAATCTTGGACAGAATCTTGTCGGGAGTGAGGAAGTAAGTGCGGGCGATGGACAGGATGCCGAGGAACCCGGCGAGGGCGGCCGCCATCAGCAGTTCGCGGCGGCAGACGCGCCACCAGTCGCGCAGGCGGATTTGCTCCAGGGCCATCGCGCGAATCACGAGCGTCGCTGCCTGCGAGCCGGCATTGCCCCCCACCGACAAGCAAAGCGGAATGAACACAATCAAGAACGCGACCCGCTCCATTTCCGATTCGTAGTAGGCCATCGCGTTGATCGTGAACATCTGCAACAGAAAGAGCGCCGACAGCCACTGCACGCGGCTCCACCACACCCGGCCGAAGCGCGTCTTGAGGTAATCGCCTTCAATCGGGCCGACGGCCGCCTGCCGCTGCAGGTCTTCGGTTGCTTCCTGCTGCACCACGTCGAGCACGTCGTCGTGGGTGACGATGCCGAGCAGTCCGAATCGCTCGTCGACGACCGGCACGGCAATGAAGTCGTAGCGCGTGAAGAGGCGGGCGAGGGCCTCGCGATCTTCGTCGAAGCGGAGGGCGACGATCTCGCTCTCCATGAGGTCGCGGATAAGGGCGTGGCGCGGGGCGAGGATGAGGTCGCGGAGCGAGACGACGCCAAGCAACCGCCGCGGCGCGAGGCTGCCGTCGGGCCGGCGGGAAGGATCATCGACGACATAGATGTAATAAATGGTCTCGCGATCCGGGGCCTGTTGCCGCAACTGATCGATCGCCTCGGCGGCGGTCAGCGTGCCGGGAAGCCAGGCGTAATCGGTCGTCATCTTGGCGCCGACCGTATTCGCGCCGTATTGCACCAGCGTCGCGATGTCCTTGCGATCGGCCTCGTCGACGAACCGCATCAGCGATTCGGCCACGTTGCCCGGCAAGCGCTGCAGGAGATCGACGCGGTCGTCGTGCGACATCTTGCCGATGAGTTGACCCATCTGCGGGCGGGCCTTTTCCACCATTTCGACCTGCCGCGAGGGCGGCAAGTATTCGAAAATGGCGGCCTGCGTCCGAATCGCGGCGTGGCTAATGATCTCCCAAACCTGCTCGGGCGTGAAGCTGTCGTCGAGCGCCTCGGCAACGGTCGCGGGGTGCAGCGACTCGCAGAACTCGCGCAGCCCGGCCGCGTTCTGCTCGCCGAGCATGCCGAGAATTTCAGGAGTGAACAGCGGGTGAGCCATCGAAGAAACCGCTTTTACCACGGATTACATGGAGAGCATGGATAAAAAGAAACAATATTGATGCCAGCCGAATTCTTCGGTTTTATTAGTGGTATCTGTGGTATCTGTGTTATCCGTGGTCGTCTTAAAAAATCTTCTTGCCTCGCGATTTGCCGCACGTTGCGGCAAAGGCCTTCGGGGTTCGATACTGCAAACTGCTGTGCGGCCGAATCGTGTTGTACTCGCGCTGGAACCACTTCGCCTGGGCCTTCGCATCCGCCACATCCGAGAATGCCGACAAGCTCAG
>DATNBQ010000220.1:0-11015 GCA_035571955.1 Urbifossiella sp.
TTCACGTTTTCCTTCGAGATCGTCAAGTAGTCCCCTGCCGCAAGTGATTCTTCCATCACGATTGCGCCCGACGTTGTGCAAGCAAACACCGGCTGGAAGCCGGTGCCACCCAAGATTCCATTGTTATTGCATTGCGGATTCCTCAGGCCGATTTTGGGTGGCACCGGCTTCCAGCCGGTGTCAAGCTCGGCGGTTACGCCGCGATTCTTCTTCCCCAGAGCCCGAAGAGCTTCCATCACGTAAACGACATCGCCTTGAGCAAAGCCGCCTTGTTCACGTTTTCCTTCGAGATCGTCAAGTAGTCCGGCTCGTCGCGGAATGCCGTCAGCGGTTGGAACACCAGCCGGCAGCGTTCGTAGTGCATCAGACCGAAAAGCGGCGGCAGGTTCTTCTTCAACTTCCGCAGGTCGTCGAGGTTCTTTCGCAATGCCTTGCTCTCGGCTTCCGCTCCAAGCATCGCCGTGAATATCCGTTCGCCGACAGTAATCGGATAGATCCTTTGGCCCGGGTGTTCGCCTTCGGTTGCGGCGCCGATGCGATAATCGCGGAGCACGATCTCCTCTTGAAGTTCGGTATCGATGTCGAGCGGGCCGGGCCGGTGTTTGCGAATGCGTTCGACGGCCGGCTCGGGCGACCAGACGAGGAAACGGCCCCAATCCGTGAACTTGCCGCTCAGCGTCACGGTGCTCTGGTCCGTCAAACCGATGCGGCCGCTGCCGGCTTCGTCGAACGACACGGTCGCATTGGCGATCGCCACGATTTTCTTTTCGAGCAAGATGAAGGGTGTGAACTTCTGCTTTTGCGGCAGGTGGAGAAACCCCTCCGGGGGGATGTCGAGGCCGGGCTTCAAGGGGCAAACGAACGACCAGGCGAGCGGCTGCCCGGCCGCGACGGGCGGTGCATCGGCCACGGCCCGGAAGCGGAACTCGAAGGCCACGAACGCCCCGGCAGCGACGCGTTTGGCCGCCCCGAGGCAAACGACTTCCACATTGGGCAGCGGCTGCGTCGGCGGCGACCACGTTAACCGATCGTATTCCTTTTCGTCGGCGTCTTGCAGCGCTTGCGCCAGCCCGCGGCCGAGCAGCCAGGCCCGGTTCAAGAAGAAGCAGAGCCGCCGCCGCGAGAAGGCCGCGTCCTGGGCCGTGAAGCGGCCGACTTCCTCCATCGTGGCTCGGAGTGTGGAACCAAGGCGGAGCAGGCGGAAGCGGGCCGCTTCTTGCATGGCGGCGGAAAGCGTCTGCTTCGTGGCCACCGACGCCGTGGTGAGCCCGGAGAGCAACAGTTCCTCCACGGCCGCACTCAATTGAGTCAGCACCGCGGCGAGTTTCGGCCGGTCGGCAAGCGGCGGCAGCATTACTCCTCGTACTACAAACGAGTGTTTCGAAAGCGAGCGCGAAAGGCATGTGAGAGGTGGTTCGCCTTATTCCGTGGGAACGGCGAGTTCATCGACGACCTTGTCGACGCCGATGGTGTGTTCGGCGAGGCTGATGGCAGCCTTGCGGGCGCGGGCGGTCGGCGCGACGCCGCGAAGCGTTACGGTGGTCCCTTCGGCGGAAACCTCCAGAGGCACGCTAGCAAGGCGATCGTCCGCCTCCAGACGCGCCTTCACCCGATCGTCGAGCGATTCGGGGATCTCCCGGCGAAGAGCATTGAACGGGCCGGCGAGTTTTACGGTGGGCGGCAGCGCCCCGCGCACTTTCTCGCACGCCAGCTGGCCAATCGTCGCCAGTTTGTCCCCGTCGGACGGTTTGAACCGCGTGCCGACCAAAAGAATGAACAGCGCGATCAGGATCAGCACCGCGACCAGCTGGCGCATGGCGATTCCCCAAGTGATTCGCCTGTATTCCAGCACGAAATCATGAGAGTGCGAACAGCGGCGAGCGCCGCCAGGGCTTTCTTTCGTCGGCAGCTTGAGTTACAATCCTCATTAACGACAACATCAGCAGAGTCTCGCCATGCCTCTGATGTTGTGAAGCGGAGGTGAACGATGTCCCGATTCATCACGTCGTCGGCGGCCGCGCTGGGAGCGGTGCTGGCGGTGGGCAGTTTCGCCGCGGCAGGCGATACGGTGCTGCTCGGCGGCTCGAAGTCCAGCATCAGCGGCGCGACGCTGAACCTGGCCGGCAACGGCACGGTAAGCTCGGCCGCCGCGGCCAAGGATGTCGAGGAGATGCGCGGCTTCCACGGCGGCGGGTTCCACGGAGGCGGCTTCCACCACGGCGGCTTTGGAGGATACCGCGGCTTCGGCTACGGAGGCTATCGCGGCTTCGGCTACGGAGGCTACGGCTCCCGCGGCTTCTATCGGCCCTACTACCGTGGCTTCGGTTATGGTCTGGGCTATGGACTCGGGTATGGCCTGGGCTATGGCGGTTACGGCTACGGCGGGCTGGGATACGGAGGTTATGGCGGTTACGGCCTCGGCGGCGGGTACGGCTACGGCGGAGGATACTATGGCTATCCGTACTCCGGCGGCGTCTACGTCAACACCGGCTACACGGGCGGATACTTCGGCGGCTACAACGGCTACAACTCCGGGTTCTGCGGCATCAGCGGCACGGCCGCCGACGCCACGGCCCAGGTGAAGACGCTCGGCTTGCCGAGGGTCGAGAGCGCGGTCGCACCGCTGCCCGCTCCGGCCGTCACGCAACCGGTTCCCCACGTCGTCGATCTGCCGATCTCCCTCAAGAAATCGCCATCGACGAAGTACGCTTTCAAGGCCTACGGCGAAAAGTAATTGCGCAATCCATCCACGCGGCGCCGGCCAGTGCAAAGTATGAGCACTTGCCGGCGTTTCGCGTTTTCCTGTGGTGTACCAACGATTCCTGGAGGGCGCAGTAGGTGGGTGTCGGGCACAGCCCGACCTACGAGGTGCCTCGTAGGTCGGGCTGTGCCCGACGATCTTCATCTTGAGAAATCGGAGTCGCGACTCCCCTGGAAATTGGCGCAGTGCGTGTGCTAAAAAAGCGGTCAGGATGATCCGGTGAATCCGGATGACCTCGCCCAGCATTCGGAGCAAGTTCGTGGCGATTTCCGCGTGTCCGAGTTGCGGGACCAATCTGAAGGTGCCGGACGGCACGGTGGCGACGGTGCGCTGCCCGAAGTGCCAGACGGTGTTCCAATCGAAGCCGTCGGTTGCCGGCGCCGCGCCCCCTTCGCGGCCAGTTTCCCCGAAGCCAGCCCCACCTGAATTTGAAGTCGTGAACGACGAACCGCGTCGGCAGTCCTCGCGCCGCGACTGCGATGACCGCGACGACGATCGGCCGCGCCGGTCTCGCCGGGATGACGACGATGACGACGATCGGCCGCGGAGCCGGAAACGCGACCGCGACGACGACCGCGACGACGACCGCCGCCCCGCCAAGAGGAAGAAACGCCGCTCCGACGACTTCGACGATGACGACCTTCGTTCGGGCAGCGTGAGGCGGAGCGGCGGCGGCGGCGCCGGCCGAACCGGGGCATTGATCCTCTCGATCGCGTTCTGGTGCGATGTCGCCCTGTACGGCTTCTTGACTCTTCTGGCAATCATCTTCTGGGCCAGTCGGGATGTGCCGGCGGCGCTGGGATTGATCGTTGGGCCGCTCCGCGCGTTTAGCTGGCTCCTTGGCCTCGTCGGCATCGGCTTCTGCATCGCCGGGCCGGAACGGGCCCGCAAGCTGGCCATCGCCGCCGCGTCGCTCGCCGGCCTGCACATCCTCCTCTTGCTTCTCGGCTTCTTCGTCATCGGTGTATCGATCGCGGATCTCAATCCGAACCGGCCGCCACCTCCTCCGCCGCAATTCCGCCAGATGCAGGTCGAACCGGAACGCGCGCCGTTCACAATCCAGGAAGTCGGCGCCTTCGGTTACGTATTCGCCCTCGGCACCAGCATCGTGCCGGCCGAGATCTCGCTGCCAGTCCTCATTTACGGTTCGAAAGCCGGCGGCGGCAAAGTGGTGAGCAACTTGATTCTCTTTCTTCTGGCTTCGGCCTGCGACATCGCCCGGCTGATTCTCTCCATACTCATGTTGCGGGCAATGGCGGAATCGGCCAAGTCGTTCGAGGCCTCGGATAAACTGCGCATCGGCGTGGGGGGCGTATCCATCATTTGCGGCGCGGCGATCCTCGTCACCACCTTCGTCGCGATCCTCGTCGTCGAGGGCGAAATGGCCAAGGCGGCGCGGCACCTGCTCTCGCTCACGGCGCTCGCCTTGATGCTCTGCTACTGTCTGATGATGGTCTTCCCGGCACTCGGCGCCTTGCAGGTCGCGGGCGCTTTCAAGAAGCGGAAGAGGTAAAGCGGCTAGCTTTGGAGGCGGGAGTTCGATGAAGCCCAGGTTGCGGTGTTGACGCTTTCTGGCACGACAAGCTTTTTTCGGTCAAACTATCAGCATCGGAAAACGCACCCGTGGTCTGGACCGTGCACTATACTGATGGCAGTCGCTCGAACGGGCCCGTCTGAACTTTGAGACTTCCCCGATGCCGGCTCCCGCTTCCGTCGCTGAATTGCTGGACCTGGTCCAGAAAAGCGGTGTCGCGGACGCCAATCGCCTTTCCCCTTATCTCGATAAGTTGAAGCAGCAAGGGGGTTTGCCCGCCGAGCCATCCAAGGTGGCCGGGCTGCTCGTCCGCGACGGCATGCTTACTTACTTCCAGGCGGAGCAGCTTCTTCAAGGGAAATACAAGCGCTTCAGTCTGGGTAAATACAAGGTTCTGGAGAAGCTGGGTTCCGGCGGCATGGGAACGGTGTTTCTGTGCGAGCATAAGCTGATGCGGCGGCGCGTCGCCGTCAAAGTGCTGCCGACCGCCAAGGCCGCCGACGAGGCCAGCCTCAAGCGCTTCTACCGCGAAGCCCAGGCCGTCGCCGCCGTCGATCACCCCAATCTCGTCCGCGCTTACGACATCGACCAGGACGAGAACCTGCACTTCCTCGTGATGGAGTACGTCGACGGGACGAACCTACAGGATCTGGTGAAGAAATTCGGGCCGCTCGACGTGGTCCGGGCTTGCCACTACATCTATGGGGCGGCCGTCGGACTCCAGCATGCCAACGAAATCGGCCTCGTCCACCGCGACATCAAGCCGGGCAACATCCTCCTCGATCGTTCCGGCGTCATCAAGATTCTCGACCTTGGCCTCGCACGCTTCTTCCACGATGCCGAGGACAACCTCACCCGGCAGTACGACGAGAGCATCCTCGGCACGGCCGACTACCTTTCCCCCGAACAGGCCGAGGACAGCCATACGGTCGACATTCGCTCGGACATTTATTCGCTCGGGGCCACCTTCTACTTCCTGCTCACCGGCTTCCCGCCGTTCCCCGAGGGGACTATTCCGCAGAAGCTGATCTGGGTGCGCGGAAGAGAACCCAAGGGGATTCGCGCCATTCGCCCCGAGGTGCCGGAAGAGGTCGTGGCGATCGTGGCCAAGATGATGGCGAAGAAGCCGGAAGATCGCTACTCGTTGCCGGGGGACATCATGGCGGCTCTAACGCCGTGGGCGGCGACACCGATCGCTCCGCCGGCGGATCGGGAGATGCCGCAGCTTTCTCCGGCAATTACCGGGGCTGGCGGGGGCGTGCGGCCCGGCAGCGCCGGCGCCCCGCGGACCATGAGTTCCCCCGTGCCGCTCGTTAACGCCCTCGGGCAAGTGCAGCCGGGATCGTCGACCATCATGCAATCGGGGCAGACGCCGTCCTTGCGCAGTTCATCCGCCGAGACCACCGAGGGCGTGTGGGGCTCGTTGGGCGACGACGATGTACCGATTGGGGCGTCGCCAAACTTGCCGAATAGCTCGCGGACACCGCAGCCGAAGTCGGGCCGAAATCGGCAGCTTCCCGCCGCGAAAAAGGGACGCGGCTTCACGCTCATTCTGGCCGGCGTCGCCCTGCTCGTGTTCGGCGGGGCCGCGGCCGGCATTTACTTCGCCTTCTTCAACAAAAAGCCACCCGAGCCAACGGCTTCCGTCGAACGGGGTAAGAAGCGGATCGTCGTTTCCAAATCTCAGGCCGGCGCGGAGAACACCGTCGCCACGCTCCGCGAAGCCGTGCAGAAAGTGAAGGAAGGCGACACCATCGCCATTGCCGAGAGCCCGCTCACCGAACCGTTCATCCGCTGGCCGCGCCTCGTCAAGGACGTGACCATCGAATCCGCCTTGCCCGGCAACAAACCCGTCCACATCGAGTTTACCTCGCCCGGCGGCGCCGCCTCCTTCGCCATGCTCGACCTCACCAATTGCGAGGGAATCCGCCTCAAGGATTTGGAACTCGATGGCAAAAGCGTCGCCGAATACGGGATATCCATCAGTGGCTCGGCGCCGGGCGTGACCGTCGAAAACGTGACGGTGCGCAACGTGAAGGTGGCGCCCTTCCGCCTCTCCCTGGTCGCGGGCCGCACCGGGTTGCCGTTCGTACTCGAACGTTGCCGCGCCCTGGTCAATCCCAACAACGACGCTGGCATCCTGGTCGCGGTCCCGGCGAATGCGACCGCCATGTCCAAGTTCATCGCCATTCGCAATTGCCGCATCGAGGGGCCGGGCAAGGCCGGCATCAAGTTCGAAGGATCGGTGCACGATATCGAGGTCATCGGCAACCGCTTCTTCAACCTCGAGGCGGCGGTGGTGATGAATCGCGTGAACGAAGGGCGGCCGTTCAAGCTGCAGTTCAGCCAGAATACGATCCTGGAAGCGAAGATCGGCGTGCAGTTCGCTGGCGGCGGCAACGGGCCAATGAATGTCGTCGTGACCCGCGATTACTTCGGCAAGACCGCGGCGATCGTGGAAGGGGAAGGCGTGGGCGGCGTGACGGTCGCGGAGAACGGCCAGCGCGAATCCGGGCCGGGCAAGGGGCCGATTTCGGCGCAAGCGTTGGATGGCATTCCGTTGCCGCCGAGCAACCCGGACGACGACACGACCTTCTTGCGCTTCCCCGGCGGCGCCGCGCCATCGATCAACGGCAATCGCATCGGCGCGCCTTAGGTTGGTCGATAGTCCATCGTCATTGGTCCTCGGTTAGCTTCGTTCTCGATCCGCTGTCGTCTTGCGAATGGCAGCCTCGATCTCGCTGCACCGCTGCAGGGCGTTGTCGCGGCCGCCCCGGTGCAATTCGTAGATGCCGGGTTCATCCAGGCGTTCGCCGGCGGCAAGGCGGCATGAAGCCCGTTTCACCTCGGCCGCCGCATACAGGTCCGACAAACATTCCGCGCAGGCCAGGCAATAAGTCTTGAGTTCGTCGGTAATGCCGTCGCTCCAGCGGGCCGCGATCTTGTAGACCGCCAGGCGCTGGCACCCGGAAGCGGAGCAGAGCACCGGATAAGACGACATTGGCATGTGAGCACCGTCACGACGACGGTTGCGGGTGTTCTTCGAGTTCGGTCAGCGCATTCAACGCCGCCTTCAACTCGGCATCCTTTTTGGTCCGCCCCCAGGCTGGCGGGAATAGATGCCCTTCCAGGTCGGCGGCGACTTTGAAGCACTTGTCGTGGTCCGGCCCTTGCTCGTCCAGCACCACGTAGCGGGGCGTGCTGCCGTAGAGCCGCTGGGCGGCGTGCTGGAGCTTTTCCTTAGAATTGGAGGCCACTGCTTCCAGCGCCACCCGTTCCACTTCCGGATCGACGAATCGCAACACGAATTCCTTGGCCGCTTCCCAGCCGCCGTCCAAAAAGATCGCGGCCACCAACGCTTCGAATACGTCGGCGTGGATGTTCGGCGGAATGTGCCCGAAGTTGCTCACCCCTTTGCCGAGAAAGAGGAATTTCCCCAACCCCAAATTACGGCTAAACTCGGCACAGGTCTTCCGGCTGACGACCACCGACTTCACCTTGGTCAGGTCGCCTTCGTGGTACTCGGGGAAGCGGAGGTACAGCTGCTTGCAGGTGACGAGGCCGAGCACGCTGTCGCCGAGGAATTCGAGTCGTTCGTTGGAGGCGGTGCGGGTGTTGGCCCCGGACGTGTGCGTGAGGGCGGCGCGGAGCAGCTCGGGGCGCTCGAACTGATAACCGATCGCCTGTTGGCAGGCTTCGAGAATCGCGCGTTCGCGGGAAACGGTCAGTTCCGGAGGGGGCATCATGCAGGCTCGGCGGGCGAGCGATAATTGAAGCGGGAGCGAGTGTCAGGAAAGCCTAACACTTGAACGTGCAAGCGTCAACGGTGATGTGAGGTCTGGCCAAAAATGAAAGCCGCGGCCGCTTCGCTTCTGGTAGTCGATATGCAGTGCGGCTTTACGGAATTGTGCGCCGGGGAACTGGCTGTTGCCGGGGGCTTGTCGATCATTCCCCACGTGAATCAGCTGCTGACTTTCCCCTTCGCCCGCATCGATGCGACGCAAGATTGGCACCCGCCGGATCACTGTTCGTTCCTGGGCCAGCGCGACAATCTCTATCCGCCGCACGGCGTGGCCGGCACCCGCGGCGCCGAATTCCTTCCCGGCCTCCATACCGATCGCTTCCACGCCATCTGGCGAAAAGGCTACGACCGCGATTTCGAAGCTTATGCCGTGACGGATCAGCATCCCGGCTTCGCAGCTTTTCTCAGAAGCAGCGGCATCTCGACGGTGATCGTCTGCGGCATTGCCACGAACATCTGCTGCTTTTACGCTGCCCGCGATCTTCGCGCCGCCGGCTTCGAGGTGTGGATCGTCGAGGATGCCAGCGCCGGGATCGACATCCCCGCCGCGGGGCTGTTTCAGGCCAAGGCCAAGGCGGAAGGGCAGGGGCTTGGGATTCGCTATGTGAATGTAGGGGAAGTGAAGGCAGTGTTACGGTTCGCGGTCGGCGAGGCGAGCGCGAGCGCGGCCGAGTAACTTCGCATGGTCGAATGCCAGTTCCGGCAAGGCATCCAGCGCGAACCACTGCACGGCCTGGGCATCGTCGGCGGCTTCGGGTTTAACTTCGCCGGAGTTGCACCGGGCCAGGAATACGATGCTCACGGTCCAGCCGCGCGGATCGCGGCCCGGTTCGCCAGCGGTGTAAAGTTGCTCCAGGTCGGCGATGGCGACGCCGGTCTCTTCCTGCAATTCGCGACGCGCCGCATCCGCCGGAACCTCGTTTTCATCGACGAACCCGCCCGGCAATGCCCACTGCCCCGCGAACGGCTCGCGCTTCCGCTGGATGAGAAGCACCCGCGGGGGCGTTTCGCGCGTTGCCAGCACCACATCCACGGTGAGTGACGGCCGCGGATAATCGTAAGTGAACTTGGAAATGGTGCGGCCCCTCCACCGCGTAGCCGCGACCCAACGGGGAGCGCGGCTAAATGGATTCCAGCTCTTTTAAGTGGCGGCAATGGACCTCGACGAGGCGCTCGATCGCAGCTTGGGCCGGTGCATCCGCCGTCGCCGTTCGGTCGGCTTCCAACTTGGCCAGGTCGATTCGCTGGTCAGCTACAAGCTTCGGGACCAAGTAACGGATCGCGACGAAGTTCAAGTCGGTGTATTGCATCGGAAAGGAACCGAGATATGGATGTGTGACGCGCTTTTCTTCCAGGAACTCGCCGAACGCTTCCAGCACCGTCGTTTCCTCGGTAGTAATGCGCTTCACCGCATCGAGTACGGGCCGATCAGATCTCGCGACATAGGGCGACGCTTCCCGGGCGTACTGCAACAAGGAACGGTATTCGCGGCGATAGATCTCCTGCAAGCGGTGCGCGTCGGCCGGGTTCATATCGCGGGCCCCTTTCCCTTTCCCTTGCCTTTTCCCTTGGCCTTGGCCTTGGCGCCAGCCGGTGCCTTTCCGGCGGGCTCTTTGGACGGTCCTGGCAAGGGCGGGATGCCGGCGCGGTCCTTCGAAGCGAGGAACGTTCGCGCCGCCTGCGTCGTCGCCGATGCGATCGGATTGACTATGATGCCCGCGGCGAAGAGCAGGGCCGCCAGCAGGGTCAGGAAAAGCGTCGCCGAGGGGCAGATGGAACAAGCGGCTGGCGACGCGGCGTCCTCAAGGAGCATCGCCCGCACGATCCGCAAGTAGTAGTAAGCGCTGATGGCGGTGTTCAGGGCGCCGACGGCCAGGAGCACATAGAATGCTGTGCCGAGCGCCGAATGACCGGCATCCGTGGCGCCGCGCCCCGCTTCGTACACCGCCTCGAACACCTGAAACTTCCCGGCAAAACCGGCCAACGGCGGGAACCCCAGCAGCGAGAACAGGAACAGCGACATCGTCACGGCCAGCACCGGCGACTTGCCGACCAGCCCGCGAAACGCAGCGATTTCCTCGGAGCCCGTCTTGTTGCGAACTAAGGCCACAACCGCAAATGCACCCAGATTCATCAGCAGGTAAGCGACGAGGTAGTAGAGCACCGCCGAGGTCGAAGCGATGGTCATCGCCGCGACGCCGAGCAGCATGTAGCCCGCATGGGCAATGGTGGAGTAAGCGAGCATCCGCTTGACGTTGCTTTGCGAAAAGGCGGCGAGGTTGCCGAAGGTGACGGTAATGGCACCGACTACGCCGACGGCGATGCCGATGGTGCTCGGCAACAGAAACGGCGTATCCGGCGAGGCGATCATGTTGACGGCGCCGACCTGTAGTGTCTGCAAGACGCGCAGGGTTAATGCGACGGCCGCGGTCTTGGACGCCACGGATAAGAAGCCGCCGACTTCCGCCGCCGCTCCCTCGAACACGTCCGGGCACCAGAAGTGGAACGGCACGGCCGAGAGCTTGAACCCGAAGCCGACGAACAGCATCGCCAGGCCGGTGAGGACGAGCGGATCGAGGCCGTTGGTAACTTCGAGCCGGGCCGCGATCGCGCTGGCCAGGTTCGGTAGTTGCCCCGTACCGAACGTGCCGGCCAGCAGGCTGATGCCATACAGCATCACGCCCGAGGCTCCCGCTCCGAACACCACGTACTTCAAGGCCGCTTCGCTCCCCTTGCGTTTGCCTTTCAAGAATCCGGCCATCGCGTAGCTCGGCAAGCTGGCCATCTCGATGGCAATGAACGCCATCATCAAATGGTTGGCGGAGGCCATGAGCATCATGCCGAGCGTGCCGCCGAGGAGGAGCACGTAAAAGTCGCCGGAGTCGTCGCGGTCGGGGATGCCGGTGAGCAGTGTGGCG
>DATNBQ010000221.1:0-2610 GCA_035571955.1 Urbifossiella sp.
TGATCTACACCGTCGATTACTTCCAGAACCCGACCGGCTTGACGCTCGTTGAATCGCGGCGGCCGAAACTCCTTGAACTGATTCGCCGCTACAGCCGCACGCAGCGCATCCTGATTCTCGAAGACGCCGCTTATCGGGAAGTGCGCTTCGCCGGCCGCGATCTGCCGAGCATCAAGCGCTTCGACGACCGCAACGAGCATGTCGTCTACACCTCCACGTTTTCAAAACCGCTGTCGCCGGGAATGAAAACTGGCTATGCCCTGTTGCCGGGGGAACTCGTTGAACCGTTTTTGAACTTGAAAGGCAGCCACGATTTCGGTTCGAATAACCTGGCCCAGCATCTCATCGACCGCTTCATGGCTTCGGGGGAATACGCCCGGCACTTACAAGCCCTGCGCGAGGTATATCGGTCCAAGTGCGATCTGATGCTGCGTTCCTTGGAAAAGGAGTTCACGGACTTCCCGGGAGTGACCTGGACCGTTCCGGCGGGCGGATTGTTCGTGTGGGTGCGATTTCCGGAAGGGGTCGATGCTGGGCCCGGCGGATCGTTGGCGAAGGCGGCCCTGGAGTCGGGCGTGCTCTATGTGCCGGGCGAGTTCGCCCATGTGGCGGACGATGTCGGCCGGGCGCCGCGGAATGAGGCGCGGCTCTGCTTTGGAGTGGTGGAACCGCGAGAGATTCCGGAAGCGATCCGCCGACTTCGCACCGCTTGCCGCGGGCTGGCCATGTGAGGCACGGAATGCGCATCCTGGTTTACGAACTTCTCATGGCGACGGGGCTTGGCTGCGATCCGAGCGATCCGTTTCACTCGCTCTATCGCGAAGGGAAAGCCATGTGCTCCGCGGTCGCGGCCGACTTCCGCCGCATCCCCGGAATAGATGTCTCCATTGCCGACGAACGCTATCTGAATCAATTGGGCGAATGCGATGTTTGCCTGGTAATTGCCCCGGATCAAGAGCTGGCTGAGCTGTCGCCATCCATCGAACGGGCCGGCATCGAAACGCTGAATTGCACCGAAGCGGCCATTCGCACCGTGGCGAACAAACTCGACACGGGGCGGATGTGGGAGGCCGCCGGTGTGCCAACGCCGCGGGCCGCGACGTTGGCATCCGCGCTCGGCTCCCCCGCGCGTCTCACCGCGTTTCCCCTCGTCTGCAAACCAATCTACGGCACCGGCTCGTCGGGCACGTTCGTCATCGACGACAACAACGGCATCGAGGAAGCCGTGAGAGCGGCGGGCGAACTTGGGCACGGCGAGGATTCTCTTTTGCTGCAAGAGTGGGTGCCGGGGCAGGCGGCGAGCATCGCGTTCCTGTGCGGGCCAAGCGGCCTCACGCCATTAATCCCGGCGTTTCAGTCGCTTTCCGCCGATGGCCGCTACCGCTATCTCGGGGGCGAGTTACCGATCCCGGCAAACCTGGCCGCACGCGCCGTGAAGATCGGCAGCCAAGCCCTGGCCTGCTTGCCCGGCCTCAAAGGCTATGTCGGCGTCGACCTGGTTCTGGGAGAAGCCGCGGACGGCTCGGCGGACTACGCCATCGAAATCAATCCCCGCCTCACCACTTCCTACATCGGCTTGCGGGAGGCGGCGCAGCTTAACATCGCGGAGGCGATGCTCTTGGCGGCCCGCGGCGAACGGCTGCCCGAATTCTCGTGGAAGGCAAATCGGCTGCGGTTTTCGCCGGACGGAACGGTCGCGCCAGCCGATCAAGTTTGACAGCCTGCGCGGGAGCATCCCAATTTTCGTTAAAAAATATGCTTTCCTCCGGCGATAAGGCCGTTATACTCCCGTTAGTTGGTGGGGATGGTCCCCATCAGCAAGGAAGATTCCGAACGAGCCTTGTGGCGTACCAGGCCCGGATTGCAACAGCCGATCTGCTCAGAAGCCATGCGACAGGTGTTGAAGCCTCTGCAACTGCCCCGAGCGCATCACGCTGACCTATCCCGGTACGTTTGGCCGACCCCGTCTCACGTCGTTCGCGCGTCCAACCAATTGAAAACGCGTAGGTTCGACGGCCGGGTGCGGTGATCGTTCGCCCATCTTCCGGGCCGCCGCGATGCGGCCAGTTCACGTTGTGCGCTCCCGGCAACGGCCTTGGAGACCGTCCGGGAAGGGGTTCACATGGCTAAGAATCTGTATGTCGGGAACCTGCCGTTCCAGACCACCAACGCCGACCTCGAACAGCTGTTCGGGCAGTACGGCCAGGTGACGAAAGCCCAAGTGATTACGGATCGGGAAACGGGCCGGAGCCGGGGTTTCGCGTTCGTCGAGATGAGCGACGGGGCGGAAGCCGCGATTCAGGCGCTGCACGACACCGAATATCAGGGGCGCCGGATGACGGTGAATGAAGCGAAGCCCCGTGAAGAGCGTCCGCGCGGCGGCGGCGGCGGGGGCTACGGCGGCGGCGGTGGAGGCCGCGGCGGCTACGGCGGCGGCGGGGGAGGCTACGGCGGTGGAGGCGGAGGAGGCTACGGCGGTGGCGGTGGAGGTTATGGAGGCGGCGGCGGCGGAGGCCGCGACCGCTACTAAACGAACAACCCACGAAGCCGCAAGCACATCGCTTGCGGCTTCGGGCACTTTGTATGGTGGCACAGGCATTCTTGCCTGTG
>DATNBQ010000222.1:0-17903 GCA_035571955.1 Urbifossiella sp.
ATTCGGAGCCATTTCGCCCTGTGTTACACCTAAAAACGGATGAGCCCTCAGTTGAAGTTCCACAAGCCGGAAGAACGCAAGCCCGAAAGCAGCGACGCCACGCTGGCCGCGATCAAGAGACTGGAGGCTTCCAAGGACCCGAAGACGGCGGCCCTGGTTCGCGAACTGCTCGTGCAACTGACACGATCCAATCCGCCGCACGGTATTCCCATGACCTTCAAAGTTTCGCCCGAAGGCGGGATTCTGGAACTCCGTCTCGGCGACGAAAAGGACGAGAAACCGCGGACTCCGGAGAAGCCCAAACCCGTTGCTTCGGACAAGGCCGAGGGCCCCCGGTTCCAGCTCCACTTCGACAAGAAAAAGCCTCTGGGCAGTCCGGGTTCGGGCGTTCAGCTCCAGTTTGAAGGCAATTCGCCGAAGCCGGAGAAGAATGCTAGGGGCGTGGTCGTGGTCGGCGAGATGCACATGAAACTGGCCGGACCGGGCCCATCGACACTTAAGATGTCCGCCGACGGCAAGACCGCCGCAGTGGTTTCCGACGACGGCACGGTTACCATTTTCGATGTCGCTTCCGGCAAGGAATTGATGAAGTTCCCCGGCAAGAAGTAATCGCTACTGCCGCTTGACCGGTGACCCCGCGGTCACCCATTTGCGCCAGGCGATTTCCAGCTCCGCCGGCTTCTTCCAGCCGGCCGCCTCGATCGCCGTCGTAATGGCGGGATCCTCGCCGTTCTCTCCCGGCCGCAGTGCCGACAGGAACTTGGGGAAGTTCGCCGCGCCGGGCCCGAACGCCAGGAAATCCATGAGGCTGGCTGCGAGCCACTCGCCGTCGGGGCGTT
Source organism: Urbifossiella sp. (assembly GCA_035571955.1). GTDB lineage: Bacteria > Planctomycetota > Planctomycetia > Gemmatales > Gemmataceae > Urbifossiella. The sequence goes on from DATNBQ010000222.1 coordinate 840, forward strand.
CGCCGGACCAGACATCGGCAATGGGGGCCGCGGGGCGGCCGCCGCCGCCGAGCACCGCCGCCCGCGCCTTCGTTTTATAAGCCGAGAACCGCTTGCCCGACATTCCATCGGCGCGCCACGCCACGACGTTGCCCAGGCCGCGCTCCACCCAGCGCGGCGGCTTCGCCGTCGTTCCCACTTTCGCTTGCAGCATTGCCGAGGCCACCAGCGGGCTCAACTCCGCCGCGATGTCCGCGTTGCTCGCCCTGGCATTCAGGTCCGCGCCGCTGATGACGAACGGCTCGTCGCCGCGGATCGAGATGGCCCAGCTCGTCTCGGGGCGCTGTCCGACGACCAACCGCATGTACTGGGCGAAATCCTTCCGTTCCGGGAGGTAAATGACGGTCAGTTTGCCTTTCCACGGTTCTTCCTTGTCGTCGAACTGGAGGGCCTTTCGGCCGAGCTTGGCGGTCTTGGCCAGCGTGGCGGCGATCGCCCTGAGCCGCGCCTCGGGTAATTGCCCCACCGCGATCACGGCTTCCCCTTCCACGGCAGCAGCCCGCTTGACCTCGGCCTTGGCCAGCTTCTCGAGCGCGGCCTTCTTCTGTTTCTCGGACACTTCATCGCCCGAAGAATTCCCGGCAAACACCGCGACGAACATCGCGGCGAGGAGGTGAGTGCATCGGCTCGGCGTCATGGCGGCTCCGCATGCGCAGGGTCTTTTCCACTATGTTACCAACTTGTCGCACCCGATGGGTGTAATATCATGATGAACCGGTGCAACGTCGCGCGAATGTAACGGACACTTGGAACGCGGATCATTTCATGCAGACCGCCGCGATCACCGTGCAGAACTTGACCAAGAACTACGGCCCGGTGCTGGCCGTGGACGACATCAGCTTCGCGGTCGGGGCCGGCCAACTGGTCGGCTTTCTCGGTCCCAACGGCGCCGGCAAATCCACGACCATGCGCATCCTCACCACGTTCCTGCCGGCTTCGCGCGGCTATGCCTGGGTCGCCGGCTTCGACGTGATGTATCAATCGATGGACGTCCGCAAGCGGATCGGCTACTTGCCCGAGAGCGTGCCGCTGTATCCGGAGATGCGCGTTCGCGAGTATCTCGCCTACCGGGCGCGACTCAAGGGCGTCGATCGCGGCGGCCGCTCGGCGCGCATCGACGACTGCATGAAGCGATGCCGCATCAAGGAAGTGCAGAACCGGTTACTCGGCACGCTTTCCAAGGGCTATCGCCAGCGCGTCGGCCTCGCGGACACTCTGCTCGCCGACCCGCCCGTCCTCATCCTCGACGAACCAACCAGCGGCCTCGACCCCATCCAGATTCAACAGACGCTCGAAACGATCAACGACCTGGCCGGCAAGCACACCGTGCTGCTGTCGACGCACATTCTGCCCGAGGTCGAGAAGGTGTGCGAGCGCGTCATCATTATTAACAAGGGGCAGATCAAGTTCGACAATACGCTGCAATCGATTGCCGAGCGCGAGCCGGTGTTGCAGATGGAAGTCCGCGGCCCCGGCGACGAGGTGACCCGCTTCCTTCACGATCAACCGGAAGTGGCCAGCGTGGCCGCCAAACCTTCGACGCCGGATTTGACGGCCTTCGACATCAAGACCCGCGATCGCAAGGATCAACGCGAACTGCTGGCGAGCCGCGTGCTTTCCAAGGGGTGGGCGATCCGGCGCCTCGATTTGAAGCGGGCCAGCTTGGAAGAAGTATACACCGCCGTGGTGATGCCCAGGGCGGAGCCGGCAGTGCAAGCGAGGCCGGAACCTGAGGTAAGTCCCGCGGCGTAGGGCGCCTCGGCGAGCGGGGGGCGTAAGCCCCCTGATTCTTGAGTGCGTTTGGAGAATCAGGGGACTTACGCCCCCCGCTCGCCAGGGACAAGAACCTCGATTCACAAAAACGGATCCATGAGCACAACGACCGAACCTTCCCCAGTCGCAGCGCCATCCGGCGACGCCGCATTCCCATTGCGGCCGCTCGAAACGGCGCCCTCGCAAACGCTCGTCCAGGGACCGGCGCTGGCCCGCATGGTGGGCTTCATCGGCCTGTTCGCGCTGGTGCTCGGCTCGGTCGTCGTGGTCACGAACATGGTGCTGCCGCCGCGGTGGATTACCACCGGCTGGGGCTACCTGTTCGCTGCCCTGGGCGTCGCTCTTTTGATGTACCACGCGGTGAGCGATACCGAGCAGGAAGTTCGCCGGATGTATGGGATGCTGTCGGCGCTTTGGCTGGTGCTCGGCCTGATCGCCAGCATCGCCCCCGGCCCCGTGTTCACCTCCGGCGCCGCCAAGGCGATGGGCTACAACTTGCTGCCGTGGGGCGTTGGCTTCGGCTTCCTGTCGCTGATCTTCGCGATCCCCTTCACCCGCCAGGAAACGGACGAGAAATACCGGTTCTTCGCGGAACGAGCTCTGTTGATTGTGGGCGGCCTCCTCGCCGGCGGCAGTTTGCTGGCGGGCGTACTGTGGCCGGAATTCCTCGTCGGCAAGGGAATCGCCCTGGCCCTGCTTGGCCTCGGGTTCCTGGCGGCTTATCTCGGGCAGGTGGACAACTCCGAAGGAATCGGTTACTGGGTGGCGTTCGCGATCGGCGCCGCCGGCCTTTCCGTCGCCCTTTATGCTTTTGGCCGCTGCACCATCCCGACGCTGCTGTACGACGGCCCAGCGGTTCTACGCAAACCGACCGGCGACCTCGACCGCTGGAAAGTGCTGGCCCGGTTACTCGCCGTGGCGATCTTCGCGGCCATCGCCATCGCCGGGTGGGTTCGCAAGAACTATTCGCAGTGGCTCCGAGCTGTATTGATTGTGATCGGCGCCGTGGGCGTCGTGGTGCTCGCCATCGCATCGTTTCAGGCCGGTACCATTTCGACGCCGCCGGCCTCGTTTCTGGTCCCGAGCGGCATCATTCTGATGGGACTCGGGCTGATTTACCTGGCGGTGTCGCTTGGCATCTGCTCGGACAGCCAGTTCGTGACGCTGACGCGGCGGGAACTGGCCGCTTACTTTCTGTCGCCGATCGGCTTCCTCGTGATCCTCGGCATGGCGCTCATCTCTTGGAATGAGTACCGCGTCTTCCTGGCGTCGCTCAGTAGCGCCCGCAGTTCAATCCCCGAGCCGATCGTCGGGGCGTATTTCCTGGACTTTCTCCCGGCCATCGCCGTTCTGCTCGTGGTGCCCGCATTAACCATGCGGCTCATATCGGAGGAGAAACGGACGGGCTCGCTGGAAGTTCTGCTGACCGCGCCCGTGAACGAGTTGCCGATCATCTTGAGCAAGTTCTTCGCGACGTGGATATTCTTCCTGATCACCTGGGTGCCGGCCGGGCTGTTCCTGATTGCCTTGCGGATCGAAGTGAGCCAACCTTTTGATTATCGGCCGCTGTTGAGTTTCTACGCCGCCCTCGCGGCCCAAGGGCTGGCGTTCGTCGGCATGGGGCTCTTCTTTTCGACGATCACAAAAAACCAGATCGTCGCCGCAGTGCTCACCTTCGTCGGGATGTTGATGTTCTTCCTTTGCTTTATCCTTCGCCGGGAAGGGAATTCGTTGGGGGTGCCCGAGTTCCTCCAGACCACTCTGGGGCGGTTCTCTTACATCCACATGTGGCACGAATCGCTTCGCGGCCTGTTGCCGCTCCGCGACACAATCCTATTCGCGTCGCTGTCGGTCTTTTTCGTCTTCCTGTCAGTGAAGATTCTCGAAGCGCGGAAGTGGAACTGAGTTTTAACTCGACCCGAGCCAGTGAATTTGCCATGAATGAGACGCCAGTCGCGCCCCGCCAACCCGTCGTCGAGTTCGTCCGCACGCAGCGGCAGACGGCGTCGTTCCTCTTTCTCGCGCTGTCGCTGGCGTTCCTGGCCGGGGCCGTCGGGCTGGGCTGGCAAACCTTCAAGGTCAAAAAGGTTGAAGCGGAAACGAATGCTGCTACGACTGGAGCGGACAAGCCGAAGCTGGAAATTGCCGACCTCAAGAGAGGCGACTACTCGGTCGGCCTGATTGGTTGCGTCGTGGGATTGCTCGTCGCCGGGGCCATCGGCATTTATTTGCAAGCCGCGCCCATCAAGGCGACCGAGGCGGAACAACGGACCGAGGCGCGGGTCACCTTGCTTGCCGCCGGCGGACTGATCGGCCTCACCTTGCTGATATTCGGCGGCTGGTTCTTCGTCCGCTGGAGCGACAGTCTTTCCAAGTGGCTCGATCGCGGCGAAAGCAAGGAGATGCGCTGGGTGATCATCCCGCTCGTCATGGTCATCGCCGGGGCCGGCCTCGTGTTCTCGGCGATCCAGCCGGCCCGGAGCGAAGAACGCAACAACGCCCTGTTGCGGCGACTCGTTTACGGCGCCAACCTCGGCCTCACCGCGTTGCTGCTCTTCATCGCCCTCGTCGTCGGCAATGTCATCGTCTCCGCCAAGGTGCAGAGCGAACTCGATACGACCGAGAGCGGCTTCTACACCCTGAGCGCGGGAACCAGAGAACTACTGGCGAAGCTCGAGCAACCGATCACCGCGTATGTGATTCTGCCCGGCTTCGATCGCGGCGGCAACGACGTCCGGCAACTCGTCAAGAGTGCCGAGGAAGCGAGCGCCGGCAAGTTCGCCGCCCGCTTCGTCAGCCCGACGAATCGGACCGAATTGCAGCAACTGCGAACCAAGTACCCGCGGATCGATCGCGATGGCCAGGGCATTCTTCTGACTGCCGGCGAGGATGGCAAGCGCCACGCTTTCATTCCTTACAGCGACCTCTTCAAGGAGGAGCCGGGGCCGAATCGCGATTCGCCGGGCCACCTCGAATTCGTCGGCGAAGGCCAAATCGTCCGCGAACTGCGGTTCCTGGCGGAAAATGAACTAAAACCGATCGTCTACTTCACGCAATCGAATGGCGAACTGAGCATCGCTTCGGGGCCGGGGGCCGAGGCGGTGCGGCCATCGCAATCGGCGTCGCAGATGAAGGCATTCCTCGAGAAGAACTACATCGAAGTGAAGCCACTGGTGTTCGCGCTCCAGAATCCGAGCGTACCCGCGGATGCCTCAGTGGTGGTCGTGGCCAACCCGCAGACGCCGCTCGCGGAATCGGCTGTCAAGGCGCTCCACGATTACATGATGGGCCCACTGAAAGGGAAGCTCGTTGTGCTCGCCGGGGCCGTGCCGGGGCCGAACAACAAAGGCATGATGAAGACCGGCCTGGAAGGGCTCTTGAACGAACTGGACGTCCGACTCGGCGACAAGTTCATCTACAGTTTCCCTTCGGAAAGAGGCGCTCGGGACCCCTCGATTGCCCTGGTCGGCTTCGCTGCCGCGGAAGGCAACCCGATTGTCGATACGATGGCTTCGAACGTGCAGGCCTTGGCTTTCTTCTTGCCCCGCGAAGTGCAAGCGCTCAGTACCAATCCCGCGTTTAAAGCCGTGCCGATTATGGGCACCATCCGCGGAGTCACCTGGCTTGAGGACGATAAGTTAACGGATGTGAACAAGGCGATTCAGGAACTCCTGGACAACCCGGGCGTTCAGGAGCGCAAGCGCATCTCAAGATCCTCGCGGCCGGTCGCGGTGGCTGTTTCCGAAGGGGGCGCGCCGGGTAAAGCGGCAGCCGGCCGCGCCGTCGTTTACGGCGATGCGTTTCTCTTCTCCGACGAAGTCGCTCGGCAGGCTCGCACGACCATCCCGTTCGATCTTATCAGCGTGAGCATCGACTGGTTGCGCAACCGCCCGGCGATCGCTCCCGGCATCGAGAACAAAGTTTACAAGGAATACACGTTCCCACCGGCCGACACCATCGACACCACGCGCATCCTCTACCTGCCACTAGCCCTCGCGGTGCTGTGTCTGGGCGGGTTCGGCGCCGGTGTCTGGGTCGTGCGCCGCCGCTGATTTTCGGCGTGGCCGCGACCCAGCGGAGAGCGTGCATTGTTTGCGACATGTGACGGAGTTGCCATCCGATGAATTTCCGAACCACAGCTATTCTCTTCTCAACCCTGCTCATCCTCGGGATCGTGCTGCTCGTCTTTTCGTTCACGCAAGACGAGGGGACACCGTCGCGCGAATTGTTGATGACCAACCTGGCCGGCATGAAAGCCGCCGAAATCGATACCCTCGAACTGGAAAAAGGAAGCTCGCGGCTGGTCTTCAAGCGGCAAGACGAGAACCACTGGTCGATCGTCGAGCCAATCACCGCCCGCGCCGACGCCAGCACTATTCGCAACGTCATCGAGGCGTTGTTACAGCTGAAGGCGACGGCCTACCCGGACCTGAGCACCAACCCCGCCGCTCACGGCCTGGAGCCGCCCAGCCTCCGCGTCACACTTCGCGCAGGAGACAAATCGGGCACTCTGAACCTGGGCGACGTCACCATCGGCGGCACGCGGGCCGTCGCCTTCGCCACGACCTCGACGCGCACGCGTCCCATGGCCGTCCCCCGTGGAGAACTCGAAGCTTTGTTCAAGGAGTCGCAATCGGGGACCGCCGGCGATCTCGCCAAGTGGACCAACGATTACCGCCTCAAACAGCTGTTCGCGGTCGATTCGCGGTCCGGTATCGACGACGTGAACATCATCAAGCTGACCGCCAAGAAGAAGGAACTGGCATTAGCGAAGAACGCCGGGAACTGGCAATTCACTTCCCCATCGGGGTGGGGCGATGCGGCGGCCACCGGCGAACTTGCCGGGACCAATCCGTCCGCGATCAATGGCGTCCGCGGGCTCCTCAACACCGTCGTCAACTTGCAGGCAGCCACAGCCGCCGACTTCATCGATCATCCGAGCGATCTGAAGCAGTACGGCCTGAACCCGGATAACCCGGACCTCATCCGCGTGGAACTCAAAGAAAAAGAAGGCGCGACGGAGACCGCCTTGATTGGCAAGGTGCAAGAACCGGCGCCGAAGGGCGAGGCCGGCAAACCGCAGCCACCCGCGCCGCCCGCCAAGTATTACGCCAAGCTCGAAGGCAGCAACACAGTCGTGCACGTCACGCCGCCGCCGTCGTTCGAATCGCTGGCCGGCCTGATCGCCAACCCGGACCCACTCCGCGATCGCGATCTCGTTAAAGCGACCGACAAGAACCGCATCGACGCCATCGACATCACCGTGGGCGGCAAGACGACCAAGCTGCGCAAGGGAGCCGGCTCGTTCAACGCATGGAAGTTGTACGGCGGCCCGAACGACCCGCAGGACGCCAATTCCCGCGATGTCGACAAGCTGCTCAATCTGCTCGCGCAGCCGCACGTCATCAAGGACTTCCCCACGGCGAATGACGCCAACTTTACCCCGGCCGAGACGCGTTCCGAGATCAAACTGTGGATGGGCGGCATCAAGCCGAACGCCGATCCGAAGGCCGACCCCAAGGCCGAACCGAAGATCGAGGGAACGCCGATCGTGCTGCAATTCGGCAAGAAGGACGCCGAAGGGATTCTGATGCGGCGGGCGCGACCAGACGGAACCAAGACCGATGCCCGCTTGCCCGAGAAGGTGAAGGTGAGCCTGGCGATCCCGCCGTCGCCGCACGGTGCGCCGCCGATGCCGGCTTTCACAGAAGACGTGGATGTGGCTTCAACCGTGGCCAAATCGCGTCTCGATTTCCTCGACCCCACGCTCAAGAGCTTCGCCTCGCTGCAAGCGAGCCGCCTGACCATTCAAAAGGGAACCACGGTCACTGCCGAGGTCGTCAAGGAAAAGCCGACGGCCGCGACGCCGAAGGGCGAGGTGATCTGGAAGTTCGTCAAGCCGGACGCCGAGAAGGGCCACAACGCCGACTTCGGCACAATCAGCGATTTGTTGATTCCCCTGGCCACCGAATCGGTCGAGAAGTTCGTGGCGGAGGCCCCGAGCGAGGCGGAACTGGCCAAGTTCGGGCTCGATCCGAAGAACCCGAAACTGAAAGTGACCGTGGGTCTGGATACCGGCATCGCCGCCGACAAGGAGAAGCCGGAGGACAAAGTGCGCGTTTACTACTTTGGCAACGAGACCGAGGACAAGCAGCACGTCTATGCCCGGCAAGAAGGGAAAGTGCCGGTCTTTATCGTGCCGAAGTTGACATCCGAGAAGATCGCGAGCGTCGATCTGCGCGACCGCACCATCGTCCGCTTCGAGATGGCCAAGGTGAAGAAGTTGTCGCTGCGCGGCTGGAAGGAAAAGACCGGCTTCGAGGTCGATCTCAGCTTCGAAAAGAAGGACGGCAAGTGGACGGTGGGCAAGGCGCCGGGCAAGTACGAGGTCGATCCGGCCAAGGTGGAGAAGTTCTTGGACATCCTGGATGGCTTGCGGGCCAAGGCGTTCGTGGCCGGCCCGGCCAAGCCGGACTACAAGCTTTCCCCCGCGGCCAACGGCCTCGAAGTGAAACTGGAACTCGACGGCTCGCCGCCCATCACATTGACGCTTGGCGCGCTCACTGACAAAGACGCCAGCCTGTACGTGCAATCGAGCACGCTGCCGGCCAGCGGCAACATCGTCACCATCGTCAGCGATCCTTTCAAGCCGTATCGCGACAATTCGGCTGCCTTCGCCAAGTGATTCTTGGTGGCACAGGCATTCCTGCCTGTGCATGTGGCCCGCACAGGCAAGAATGCCTGTGCCACCAAGATCCAAAACCGGCGTGCCACCGGGCGAGCGCGGAATTCTTCCGGAACTTTCGCCATAATAGTGTGTTGAAGGAATAGCGGCGTTCCCGCCCGCGAAGGACCATGCCATGAAACTGCTCCGACCCCTGGCTCTATTTGCAGTGACGTTCGGGCTCGCCGTGCTCGTCGGCGATGTCTCGGTCGGCGCCCAGAATCAGGTCAAACAGCAAAAGAAGCTCAAGAAGAACAAGAATAAGAACAAGCGGAAGCAGGTCGATCCGGCGCCGGTCGTGCCGGAACTGGAACCGCTGCCGGCGAAGCCGCTGCCGCCATTGCCGCCGCCCGGCCCGAAGGACGCCCGGCTCGTCGCCCGGATGATCGACGACGCTCTCGCCAAGAAGCTCGCCGAGGTGGGCAAGTCGGCCGCCCCATTAGCAACTGATGAGGAATTCCTTCGCCGCGCTTACCTCGACCTCACCGGCGTGATTCCCACTGCCGATAAAGCCCGCTCCTTCCTCGATAGCAGCGACCTGGATAAACGCTCCAAGTTGATCGACGAGCTGCTCGACGATTCCCGCTTCGGCCGGCATCTCGCCGACTTCTGGCAAGCCCGGCTCATCCCCCGCGAATCGAACAACCGCTTCGTTCTCCGCGAGCCGTTCACCAAGTGGCTCGAAGCCTCGTTCAACAAGAACGTGCCGTGGAACCAGTTCGTGTCGAACCTCGTCGCCGCCACTGGTTCGGTCGAAGAGAACCCCGCGGTCACTTTTTACCTGGCCAATCGTTCCGTGGATAAACTCACCGACCACGTGACCCAGAGCTTCCTCGGCGTGCAGTTGCAATGTGCCCAGTGCCACAACCACCCATTCACGGAGTGGAAGCAGACGGAATACTGGGGCATGGCCGAGTTCTTCTCCAAAGTAAAGGCGGACCGCGCGAAGAACGCCAACAAGGGGGGCGACAATACCAAGATCGGCGTGATCGAGGGGCCGACGCGGACGCGGGCCAAGGATTTCTTCCCCGAATCGGCCAAGACCGTGCCCGCCAAGTTCCTCGGCGGCGAGCAGCCTCGGCTTTCTCCCAGCCAGCCGTATCGGCCCGCCCTGGCCCGCTGGATCACCGACGAGCGGAATCCGTACTTCGCCAAATCGATCGTCAACCGCACCTGGGGGCAACTGTTCGGGGCCGGGTTCGTCAACCCGATCGATGACATGCACGACGGCAACCGCCCAACGCACCCCGAACTCTTCGAGGCCCTCGCCCGCAATTTCGCCGGCAATGGCTTCGACCTCAAGAATCTCTACCGGGCCATCTGCAACACCCAGGCTTATCAGCGATCGAGCAAGCCCGCGAGCGGGACCAAAACCGAGGATCGTCTGTTCGCCCACATGACCGTGAAAGTCTTTTCGCCGGAGCAACTTTACGACAGCCTGGCGACGGCGATCGCGGCGGACAAGGTGGCCCCCCAACCGCGGGCCAAGGGAGTGAACAACCCAAAGCGCGGACCGATCGGCCTTCGCGCTCAGTTCGTCCAGTTCTTCCTGGCCGGCGCCGACTCGGCGAACGCCAACGAGTACGAAGCTGGCATCCCCCAGGCGCTGCGCCTCATGAACTCGCGGATCACCAATAACCCCGGCCTGGTCCGCCAGTTCGTTTCCCCCGGCGACAGGCCGGCGATTGTCTTCGAGAAAATGTACCTGGCCGTGTTGTCGCGGCGGCCCACGCCGGCCGAAACGAAGCGGCTTGGCGAATACTTCGCCCACTCGAGCACCGCCGTGGACGCTTACCGCGACGTGCTCTGGGTGCTGCTTAATAGCAGCGAATTCACGATGATTCGTTGAGAGAACAAACCAAGCCCACCCGTGGCAACGTGGCAACGGGTGGGCGCACAGGGAGCCTGCCATGTTTTCCGATCGCTTGACCGAGACCACGCGGCGCAAGTTCCTCCAACTGAGCGCCTTGGGCGTCGGGGCCGCATCCGCGTCCGGGTGGCTCGAAGTGCTCGCCCGCCGGGCTTCAGCCGCGCCCGCTGCCATCGGCAAAAAAGCCAAGTCGTGCATCGTGCTCTGGATGGCCGGCGGGCCCAGCCACAAGGACACCTTCGACCTCAAGCCGGCCAGCACCGGCGCCGGCGAATTCAAGCCGATCGCCACCTCTGCCACCGGCCTGCAGATCAGCGAGCACCTGCCCAAGCTCGCCAAGCTCATGCACCACGGCATCGTGGTCCGCGGCATGAGCACGCAAGAAGGGGCCCACCCTCGCGCCAGCTACAACATGCACACGGGTTACCGCGAAGGGCAAGGCGGCCTCGTTTACCCCAGCCTCGGCGCCATCGTCGCCCGCGAAACCGGCAAGACCGATAGTTCCATCCCCGGCTTCGTCTCCATCGGCAACCGCAACTACGGTTCCGGCTTCCTCGGGCCGAAATACCAGCCGCTCCTCGTCCAGGACCCCACCCGCGGCGGCGAAGACCTCAAGGCTATCGTGTCGGAAACCCAACTCGATAAGCGAATCGGCCTGCTCCAGGAAATGGAAAAGGCCTTCCAGAGCGAGTACCGGGCCGGCGCGATTACCGACCACAAGACCACGTACGAACGCGCCGTGAAACTGATGCACTCGAAGGAATCCAAGGCCTTCGACCTTTCTCAGGAACCCAGTTCGAACCGCTCGAAGTACGGCAGCGGCCGCTTCTCGGACGGCGTGCTGATGGCCCGCCGCCTCGTCGATATCGGCGTCCCCTTCGTCGAGGTTTCCCTCGGCGGCTGGGACACCCACCAGGACAATTTCACCCGCGTCAAGAATCTGTCCGGGCAGATCGATACTCCGATCGCGGCGCTCTTGGACGACTTGAAGCAGCGCGGTTTGCTCGACAGCACGCTGGTGGTGTGGATGGGCGAATTCGGGCGGACGCCACACATCAACAAGCGGGGCGCCAAGCCGGGCCGCGATCACTATCCGCGAGCGTGGAGCCTGGCGATGTGGGGCGGCGGCCTCAAGGGCGGCCAGGTCATCGGCAAGACGGACGCCCAGGGCGCCGCGGTCGTGGATCAGAAGGTCGCCTGCCCGGATTTCCTGGCCACCGTTTGCGACCTCATGGGCATCGACCACACCAAGAAGAACGAGACGGCCGGCGGCCGCCCCATCACCATCGTCGACAAGCCGAAGCCATTCACCCAGCTCGTGGTTTGAATCGGAGTTGGATCAGCAAGCGAGCCGGGAGCGTGAGCGATCGGAGTCTTACCGATTCGACTCCGGTCGCTCAATCACCCTCCCGGCTCGCCTACTTTATCTGCAACGTTTCCCAAACGTCGGCCGGCCGACCCGTTCCGAATTTCCGCAGCGTGAGGGCGATGCGGAGGATTCGGAATGAATCGGCCAGCCGGGTTGGAGCGATCCGACAGTGGGCGATCAGTACGGGCTGTTCGCGCTGCCGGTGATCGGCGTGACCGGAATGGTCGGGACGACAACGGCGCCGGGCGAGGGGATGGCGATCGGCGGCGCGTCGGAGTTCACCTTTTTGGGCGGCATGGTGACCGGCGGGGCGCCCGGTGCGGGCATGGCCGAGGGAGCGGCCGGGGCGGCGGAGCAACTGTCGCAGGCCGGAGCGCAGCAATCGCCCTTGTGCTTGCGGCTGCCCATCTTCGAGCGAATCTTGTCGAGCAGGTTCGGCCGCGGCGAGCCGCATTGGTCGCAGGCCGGAGCGCAGGTCGGCGCCGGCGCCGGGGCGCAACACGTCGGTGCCGGAGCGCAGCGGTTCGCCTTGTGACAAGCCATCTTCGCCTTGATCCGATCGAACAGGCCGGGCTTCTTCGCGCACGAGTCGCAGCAATCCGTCGCGCAGCCGGTTCCACAACCGGCGACCGCGGCGGGCGCCGCCGGGGCGACCGCGGCCACGGGCACATCGGCCCCGGCCATCAACGACGAGGTCATCAACAGAAGAGCAGCATTCACGAAGAGTCCTCCTTTCGGGGCTCAGGATGCGGATCACGTGGCCGATCCCGCCCGAGAACCGCTCCAGCACGAGGGAAAAGTGCCACCGAACCGGAGCGGAAAGCGGGCCGGGGCCAAAGTTGCACATCTGGCATCGACCCATCCGGAAGAACTCATGATTCGACTTCAGCAAATCTTTTCGCATCAGGCGATTTTCCGACGCGGTCGAAGCAGGTGCGAAAACTCTGCTCGAATGGCGGGATTCGCCGCCTCGGGGCAGTCTGCTCGCTGACGAAGCCGAATCGGCTAGGAAGCTTGTAGCGAATTGGAGGTTCATGCCCCCCAAGCACGACGATGGCTCCGCATTGCGGCGAGTCGGTTTGCCATTGCCCGTTGCCCGCAGCGCGGGATAGATTCTTCCGCCCTGGGAGGATCGGATCATGGGGCGGAAGTGGTTGCGCCGCGGAGCGGCCGGGTTGGCCGGCATACTGCTTATCGCGGGCGTTTGGACGGGAACGCACTGGTCGACACTGCGGACGCGTTATGCGGCGCATCGGCTACAAGCCGCGGCCACCGAGGAGGAACGGACCCGCTGGGCGGACGCGCTCGCGGCCCACGGCGACGAAGGAACCGAGCGCTTGCTCGAACTTCTTCGCGCCAGCGGCGAGTCGGTTCGTTCCGCGGCGGCGGCCGCTCTCGAGCGCCATATGCAAGGGCTGCCAGCGAACGATCCGCGCGGCGCCGTTCTCGGCGAAAAGCTGCTCGATCTGTTCGCCGATGGCAGCGAGGACGGCCGCGAAGCGCTCGTTGGAATGCTGCCGAGGATCCTCGACGATTGCGGAGCGCTCCATCGGGACAAGTGCCGCGGCGTTGTGGCCCTGGCCTTGAAAATGCCGTCGGTTCCGGCGCGGCTGGCGGCGATTCGCGCGGCCATGAATCCCGAAATCGACCTCCGCGGCGCCATCGTGCCGTTGCTCGACGCGGCCGAACCGGAAGTGCGCCGGGCAGCGCTCTTTGCCCTCGGGCCGGCGACCGATGCCGCGACGGTTATCGGCGACGAAGAGCTATTCCGCTGGCTCTTCGATGCCGACAGCGGCGTGCGCACGCTCTGCCGCGAGGCTTTGTTGAGCCGCGGGCGAACCGAGACCGAAATCGGCCTCGGCCGCCGCCTTGCCGATCCGGAACCGGGCGAACGCCTCAAGCTATTGCTCGATCTTCGCTACGACGACTTGGCCGATCCGGAGCCGTGGCTGGAGCGCTTGAGCCGCGATACGAACCCCGGCGTGAGGGCCGGGGCCGTCCGCGTGATGATGGAGTTGGCGGCCGTTCGGCGATTGCCGGCGCCGCCCTGGGTGGTGAAGATGCAAGACAGCGATCCGGACCCCACGGTACAGCGAATTGCAAGGTACTATCGGAAGGCATACCTGGTGCGGTCGACGCCGCAGTAGGGCACGTCAAAACTGAGAAGGGAGTGGATCGTCGAATTCCCGGCTCACCATCGAAGTTTCGATTTCTTCGGGTGGTATCAGGAGAACCATGCTCACTTCGGTCAGGGTGTCGTCCGGGAGCTCGCGAAGCAGCGGCCAGACCATGCGGGCGCGTTCGGATCGACTCAGCTTTTGAAATGCGGGATCGATGACGCGAATTCGAATTGAGAACCGATTCTGGCGATAGACCTGGATCCGCGCCCTCGGATGTTCGGACTGATACTGGTTCAGCTTCTCGAGAATCCGCTTTACGGCAGGGTCGGTCTTGCCACGCGGCACGCTCGGCGACATGATTAAAGCCTCCGATTCGACCACTTCGAGATCACATCCGCAGCCTCAAGAAAAGCTTCGGCGTCATCGTCCGGTACGGTGCCGGGTTGGTAACGCATATCGGTGCTCCAACCCGAGACGATCGAGAACGCCTCGACGACGTCCCGAGGAAAGCCCGCTCCTCCTTGTTTATAATACATCTGCCGGAGCCATTCGAAATCATGAGCCTTGATGGTGCGGAATTGCTTGAGAATCCCTTCCTGTTTCTGCTTACCGACCTGCGACAGAATGAGTGCCTTGAGCAGGCACTCAACACCGTAGCCCGCGAGATAAACGGCCGCCGTCGTTCGACCTCCGGAAAAAAGATACCGAGCATCCTCGGCGCGCTGGGAGGCCGCACGATGGAAAAGCAATTTGGCATCGATTCGTCGTGCCATCGTTTCTGCTGCTGACTCAGTCGCCGCGGAGCTTTAGGTTAAACTGGGCGAGTTTCTCGCGGACTTCCGTCAGCGAGGTCATGCCGAAGTTCTTCGCTTCGAGCAGTTCATCCGCGGTTCGCTGGCAGAGTTCGCCGAGGCTTCCGAGAGCCAGCCGATTCATGCACTTCCGAGCCCGGACGGACAGGTTCAAATCGCTGATCGGCTTGTTGAGCACGGCCTGCTCTTCCGGGCTGAGGTTCTGCTGCGGCCGGTAGCGGAATTCGTACTGCTGCCCCTGCTCCAGCGATTGACCGATGCGGAGTTGCTTGGCGTTCATGATGGCGCGGATTTCCTCCAGCGACGTTTCGCCGAAGTTCTTGCTCGCCAGCAGTTGCGCTTCCGTGACGCGGGTGAGGTCGCCGAGCGTCCGGATGTTCATCCGCTTCAGGCAATTCCGGCTTCGCACCGACAGCTCGAAATCGGTGATCGGAACCTCCATCACCTGACGGAACTGCGTGCTGATCTGCTCTTCCTCGGGGCTGTAATACATGGATAGCGACGCTTCGGCGTCCTTGACAAACAGCTTGGCGCGTTCGTCGTTGGGGTCGCTCTTGTTGAGGCGGCGATAGCACTCGGCCGCCTTGTCGTACATCTCGTTGTCTTCGTATAGCACGCCGAGGTTGTAGAGGACGCCCTTGCCGATGGGCGGATACTTGAGGCAGCGTTCGTAATAGCCGATGGCTTCGTGATCGTTGCCTTGAAGGTCGTTGAGGAAGCCGAGGCGGAAGAGGGCGCCGGCGTGGCGTGGTTCGAGTTCGACGGAGCGTTCGTAGTGCTTGGCGGCGCGGGGTGTGTCGCCTTCGGCCTCGGCGATGCCGCCCTCCTGATAGTAGAACTCAGCGTTGTGGGCGGCGGCGTCCTTCAACTTGCCGAGAATCGACTTGGCGTCGGCGAGATGCCCTTGCAGGCGGAGCACGCCGGCCCGTTGGAGCTGCACCTGTTGGGCGGCATAGCCGGATTTCTCGGCCTTCTCGAACGAGCTCATCGCCTCCTTGTATTCGTGCCGGTTTACGTGGGCTTGGCCGAGGTAAAATGCAGCCAAGGGGCCTTCGGACTTTTCGAGATGCTCGACCGCGGAAGGCATGTGGCCGAGGAAGAAGTAAGCGATGCCCAGTTTGAGGTGGATTTTCTTCTGCTGGGGGCCGGCGGCGACCGCCAGGCGCTTCGAGAGAATTTCGATGATTTCGCGGAGATTGCGGACTTGCGGGCCGCCTTGGGCCAGCCCCTCGCGGAGCTTCGACACCATGCCGCCTTCGAAATCCTCGCGCTCGACCAACAGCGCGCGCAGGTCGATGAACGTTTCCGTCACGTGCGAACCCCAGGGCTAAGGAAACCGGGCCTTGCCGCGCGTCGGCCGATCGCGCGAGAGCCGGCGGTCAATGTGCGGGCCGAAGAATGAAACTATACCGATTGCCGGGCATCGGACAAGAGGAATGGGGCCGATCGCGAAACCGCGACCCGATTTGGGATCCGCCATTTTGAATGGGTGCAGCAATAATCTCTGGGAGGAGTAGATAATCTCGGGCGATTCTTGGGTGGCACCGGCTTCCAGCCGGTGCGAGTAAAGACACACCGGCTGGAAGCCGGTGCCACCCAAAAGCATCCAACACCCCCCAGCGAATCTTGCTACACCCTTTTGAATTCTGTTATTTGCTTGACTACCCCAATTGCGATCGTGTACAAACAGTGTGGTCGTACTCGCGCGACCTAGGCTCTCAATTCGCGCCCTTGTGATTCCGACCGGATTTTCCGGTCTTCATCTCGATCGGTTCATTCCTCGTTGGAGGCGTGGCAATGGGTATTCATTCTCGAAGATCGGCGTTCACGCTGGTCGAACTGTTAGTGGTGATCGCGATCATCGCGATCCTGATCGGGCTATTGTTGCCCGCGGTGCAAAAGGTCCGCGAGGCGGCTGCTCGCTCGACCTGTCAGAACAACCTCAAGCAAATGGCCCTCGGCTTCCACAACCATCACGACACCATGGGGGCGCTCCCCTCCGGCGGCGGCAGCTGGACCGCCGAACGCAACTGGACCGGCACCATCCCGGCCGACTTCAACACGCAAAACTGGGGATGGGGGTATCAGATCCTTCCGTACATCGAACAGGGGCCCTTGTACCTGTTCCCCTCGGGAACGGGCAATCCGCCGGTCCAGAATCCCGGCACACCGGGCACGGGCGACATCACCGTCGCTTCCACCGTCGTGAAGACGTACAGCTGCCCGTCGCTGCGCAAGCCGATCGTGCTGCCTTATGGTCAGGCCGGCTGGGCGGGAATCGCCGGCGCCACTCGCGCCATGGGCGATTACAACGGCAACGGCGGCAGCGGCAATGCCCTCGATGGCCCGCTCCAACC
>DATNBQ010000223.1:0-5808 GCA_035571955.1 Urbifossiella sp.
GAGATACCGCCGAACACGGGGAACGTGGCCCGGCTCTGTGCGGCGACCGGCACGCGGCTGCATCTGATCGGCCGGCTGGGGTTTCGCCTCGACGACAAATCGCTCGAGCGGGCCGGCCTCGATTACTGGCCCGCGGTCGATCTGGTGAAACACGTCATGTTCGAGGATTTCGAGGCCTCTTTTGGCGGCCGCATCTGGTGCATCGAAACGCCGGGCGAGATGCCGTATACGCAGGCGCAATTCCAGGACGGCGATTGCTTGCTGTTCGGCAGCGAATCGAAGGGGTTGCCGCCCGGTGTGCGTGCGAAGTGTGCCGGCCGCGTTCTCGGCATTCCCATGCCCAGCGACAAGGTCCGCAGTCTCAATCTGGCCACGTCTGCCGGCATCGTGCTTTATGAAGCGCTCCGGCAAATTCACAGGTGGTAGAACCGGGCGAACCCGCAGCGGATTCTCCTAGAATGGCGGCATCGGCACGCACCGGGAAACCGCGAGTGGCTCGTTACGGTCGATAATCTCCGATGAGGTTGATTAAGCTGGCGAGCCGGCCGCGTCAGCGGCCGGAGTCATCCAACATCTCCGGCAGCTAACGCCGCCGGCTCGCCAAGTGACCACACCACGGAGGCAGCATGGAGGCGATGGTAGCGTCGTTCGCGGCGGTGGAAGAACTGGCCGGTTTCGTGCATCGAATCCTGTGCGACAAGGACGCGCTCGATCCCCAGCAGACGCCGCTCTTCTGGACGCCGCTGAAGAAGCGCGGCCGGGGATGCGGGCGCGTCTACCACGTCGAGGGGCCGCGCTTGCTCCGCACCAGCGCCGTGTGGACCGCCGACGCCGATCGCATCATCTTTTACGATTCCACCGGCACGCGCTTCCTCGCGGTCGAATTGAGCGAGAGCCCCGTTGCCGCGGAACTGGAACCGGCCCAGCGCGTGGCATAAGGAACCATCCGAGCCGCGAGCGACATGTTGGCAAGAGTGAAGCAAGAATCACTGGGGAGCACCATCAGTAGATGCAATTCTTGGGTGGCACCGGCTTCCAGCCGGTGCAAGTAAAGGCACACCGGCTGGAAGCCGGTGCCACCCAAGAAGGTCAGACCCCCTAGAGTATTTGGATTCTTGGGTGGCACCGGCTTCCAGCCGGTGCAAGTAAAGGCACACCGGCTGGAAGCCGGTGCCACCCAAGAAGGCCAAGACCCCCAGAGAATCTGGTTACATCCCTTCCAAGCGCTCCCTGACGGTCGGGCTCGGACTGCGCGTGGCCCGCTGATACAATTCCCCGATGGCTGCCAGCGATTCCGACCTCTCCGCCGACGATCGGGCTGTGCTGTCGATGCGGGTAGATGAATTTCACGTCGCGATGGCCCGCGGTTCCACCGACTGGACGCCGTTTCTCGAAGGGTTGTCGGGCGGCGTTCGCCGCGCTGTCCTGGCTAATCTGGCTGCAATCGAACTGGGGCATCGCTGGGAGAACGGCGAACAGCCGACTCCGGCGGAGTACGTCGCGCGGTTTCCGGAACTCGGCCCCGAGGGAAGCGAACCGGCCGCCCTAACCGAAGAATACGAACGACGCCGCGAGGCCGCCGGCAACGCGGCCTTCGCCACCCAGCGCAGCAACCGGCTGCCTGCCGAGGAACCCCTCGCCGCCCCGACTCGCACGGTGATGGCCTCGGGCGTTCCCAAACTCGCGGCCGCCTTCAATACCGGCCCCGGCGACGCCGTCGTCGCCATCGATCAGCAATACCAGATGGTCCGCGAACTTGGCCGCGGCGCCTTCGGCGAAGTCTGGCTCGCCCGCAAGATGCCGAGCGGCATCGAGAAAGCCGTCAAAATCCTGCATCAACCCGCCGACCAAGACGTCGCCCAGCGCGAACTCCGCTCCCTCGAACTCATCAAGAACCTTCGCCATCCGTACCTGCTCGCCACCGAGGATTTCTGGGTCGCCAACAATCGGCTCTACATCGTGACGGAACTCGCGGACATCTCGCTGCGCCGCCGCCTCGTCGATTGCAAGGAAGAAGGGCACCCCGGCATCCCGGTGGACGAACTGTTCGTTTACATCCACGAGTCCGCCGACGGCTTCGATTTTTTGCACTCCAAGCAGATCGCCCATCGCGACGTCAAGCCGGACAACATTCTCATTGTGAATGGCCACGCCAAGGTTGCCGATTTCGGCCTGGCCCGCACGAGTGAAACCAACGTCGCCCAGATGAGCTTCGCCGGCACTCCGGCCTACATGGCTCCGGAAGTGTGGGGCGGCGAAGGCGGCCCCGCCAGTGATCTCTACGGCTTCGCCATGTCGTACATCGAGCTTCGCCAGGGAAGTACGCCGTTCAAGTTCGGCAAGGTCATGGAGGTGATGCAGGCGCACCTGAACGGCAACTTCGAGTTCGCGGCCTTCATCGGCGAAGCGGAACGCACCGTCTTGCGGCGGGCATTGGCGAAGGAACCGGCGGATCGTTATCCGTCGTGCCTGGCGTTTGTCGAAGACCTAGCCGAGGCGCTCGGCCGGCAGATCCACCGCAAGTCCGGGGCAGTTCCGCCGCCACGATCGCGCCTTAGCAGCAGCACGGCCGAGGCGGATACCAACCCGGCGATCGCGACGGTTCGCACCACCGGCCCGCTGCCGATTGCCGAGAAGCCAGGACGCTCCAAGAAGCTGGTCGCTGGGATTACGGCGGCGCTCATCGTCGCGGTGAGCATCGGCACGTTCGCCGTCAAGGGATGCGGCAACCGCGACGGCAGCCTGCTGCCCGATGGCGGCGCTCCGGTCGCCAATGGGAATGATGGAGTCTTGCCGAACGGAGCGACGGCCGAGGAGGGGTCGAAGATTGTCGCCCTGGCCGATGGCCGCCGCTTGCCGCAATGGCTGACGGTCGCGCACAACGGCGAGACCGTGCGCTTCCGCCTCATCGCGCCGGGCGTGATACCGCCTTTCTACATTTCACAATCGAAGGTATGGAACAAGCTGTACGGCTCGCCAGGCGACCCCGAAGCGCCGGCGGTCCGCATGACGGCCAACGAGGCGGCGGCATTCGCTGCGAGTCTGGGCGGGCGATTGCCGACACCCGCGGAATGGGATCACGCCGCGGGCTTGTTCGACCGGCAAGGGTTGGATCGGCCCTTGAAGACAGGCGGCATGGCTCGAATTAAGTTGGCCGAGCCGGGGCCGACGCACGGCCCAGGGACCGAACTTGCCGAGAATCAGTTCGACTTGATCGACATGGCGGGGAATGGCCGCGAGTGGACGGCGGCGGTGTTGCCGGGCCTGGGTCAGACGCTGCGGATTGTGGATGGCGCGACGTTCGGCGCGAAGGATCTGGTGATCCTCCGCGGCCGCAACTTCACGCTGAGTTCGCCATTGACGTATGCAATCTTGGAATCGGAGGCCAAGGATCCGCAAACGCAGTTCGCCGGTGTCGCCAGCCCCTACACCGGCTTTCGAGTAGCGCTGCCATTGCCGTGATCCGGCGTCATCGCGCGCTCGGCTCCGCCTCGCGGCTAACCCGAGCGCCTCGCGGGTAATCTCATTTCCGTTCTTGCACGATCACGCGGACGCCCTTCTTGTTCGACGAGATGATGTCGAGCAGGCCGTCGCCGTTGATATCCGCGACTTCGAACTGCGTGCCGATGCCGCTGTCGTCGTCGATCACCATGGGAGAGAACTTGGTCAGGCCGTTCTCACCCTTGGTGTTCCGCAGCCAGTAGATGATGGCGGGGCCGTCCGAACCGGGTTCGGCCCGGCCGTGGCTCCACCATCGCTTGCCGGTAATCAGGTCGGGGCGGCCGTCGCCGTCGATGTCCTTGAAGTGGGCGGCGTGCGATTCGCTCACCAGCTTCGGGAAGATGTCCTTCCGCTGGAAAGAGCCGTTCTGCTTGTGCCACCAGATGCCGAACTGGTGGGCGGAAGTGCTAAGCACATCGTTCTTGCCGTCGCCGTCCATATCCCACACGAACATGTCGGCAGCGGCGGGTCCGAGGTTGGCGGGGTGGAACGCCCACGGCGTCTTGCCGTCCGCCTTCTCGGGCTGCTCCCACCATCCGCCGGTGCAAATCACGTCCTTGCGGCCATCGCCGTTCACATCGCCGACACCCAGCCCGTGGTTGAACTTCTGCGTACCGGGAACTTCCTTCCCGGGCGCGCTCGGCACGCTGATCGGATGCATGTCCCAGAGTGCATTCGGCGACTTGGCGTTCGGCGTGAAGTACGCCATCTGTCCTTCGTTCCCCTTGCCCTTCGGCTGAAAGCCCATGATGAGCACGCGCTTGCCGGTGCCGAGCAGGTCTACGTAGGTCGGCGTTTCATTGCAGGCCGAGTGCCAGATGATGTGTTTCTTCCAGTGCTCCTTCGGGTTCCCCTTGGGGTTCTCGAGCCAGAAGCAGGGGTCGCCGGGGAAATCGATGACGATCAAATCCGGGTAGCCGTCGCCATTGAAGTCGTCGGCCCAGCAGGCGAAGGAGTGGCTGTAGTTCCGCAGGCCGTCCTTGTAATCGGTGAACGGCTTCATTTCATGCGGAGTCCAGTCCGGGGCTTCGTACCAGTATTCGCCGTTGAGCACGTCGATTTTGCCGTCCTTGTTCACGTCCGCGACGGCGACGCCTTCGGAGCGGAACTTGCGATCGAGAACGGTTTTCTTCCAGGTGATGGCGTCGGCGGCGTGCAATGGAACGGCGGCGAGCAGGGCGACTGCCAGGGCGGGGAGCAACCGAAACATGAGAGGCTCCTGACGGGAAGGGTGTGTTGAGATTATCGGAAGCGGCACGCCATTGGTCCATGTATCTTGGTGGCACCGGCTTCCAGCCGGTGCAAGTACAGGCACACCGGCTGGAAGCCGGTGCCACCCAGCATTCGCCCTTTCTTCGCGCCTCGCCCTTGACGCTTCCGAACGCCGCTTCTACGTTAGTTCTTTCCCGGTGAGAGTGCCTGCGCGGCAGGCGAGGAGAATCGGCGTGGCGAATACCAGCGAACGCATCCGCATCCGGATGGAAGGGTACGACCACGAGATCCTCGACCGGACGGCTTCGGAGATCGTGCAGACGGCGAAGGAAAGCAACGCCCAGGTGCACGGGCCGATCCCGCTGCCGACGCGCATCGAGCGGTACACCGTGCTGCGGTCGCCGCACATCGACCGGAAGAGCCGCGAGCAGTTCGAAATCCGGACGCACAAGCGGTTGATCGACATCCTGCGGCCGACGCAGAAAACGATCGAAGCGTTGAACAAAGGGCTCAACTTGCCCCCCGGCGTGGACATCAAGATCCGCGTCATTACCGGCGGTTGAGGCCTTCCGAGTCATAACAGGCGATCCCGTTTCGCCGTGATCGGCATTACGCCGATCGATTCAGCGGCACTGCCGGGCAACCGGCACTGGCGGGATCCGAGGTGGTTTCCATGACTGAACACACGAACGGCGCACCCGCTTCTTGCGAAGCCGGGCCTTGCAATCACGTCACTGAATATACCGATGCGATCAGCGTCCCGGTAGTCAATCGAGCCGGTGCCGAAGTCGGTACGGTGAGCGTGGACCCCAAGGCGTTCGGCGGGAAGATCAGCAAGCAACTCATGCATGAAGTGGTGTTGATGCACCGGGCCAATCAACGGGCCGGCACGCACAGCACCCTGCGCCGCGGCGAAGTGGCCGGCAGCACCAAGAAGCTGTTCCGCCAAAAGGGAACTGGCAACGCCCGCGCCGGCACCAAGCGGACCAACAAGCGCCGCGGCGGCGGCACCGCCAAGGGACCCAAGCCCCGCGATTATTCCTACAGCATCCCGAAGAAAGCCGTCCGCGCCGCCACCCGCATGGCCATCCTGTC
>DATNBQ010000224.1:0-9779 GCA_035571955.1 Urbifossiella sp.
CGCGGCTTGAACGCCAGCCCCCAGACGGCGATCGTTTTGCCGGCGAGGGCCGCCCCGAAGTGCCGCTGAATCTTGTCGAACAGCACCAGCTTCTGGGCGTCGTTCACCCCGTCCACGGCCTGCATCAGCTTCAGCGCCAAGTCGCGGCGGCGGCCCATCGCGATGATCGCTTCGATGTCCTTGGGAAAGCACGAGCCGCCGTAACCGGGGCCGGGAAAAAGGAACTGGAAGCCGATCCGTTGATCGTGGCCGATTCCCTTGCGCACGTCGTTGATGTCCGCGTTCAGGCAATCGCATAGGTTCGCCATTTCGTTGATGAAGCTGATCTTGGTGGCGAGCATGGCGTTGGCAGCGTACTTGGTCATCTCGGCCGATTCGGGCGTCATGACCAGAAATGGCCGTTCGGTGCGGAGAAACGGCTGGTAGAGTTCGCGCAGCGCTTCAGCGACTTCCGGATTGCGAACGCCGACGACGACGCGATCGGGCTTCATGAAGTCGTCGATGGCGGCCCCTTCCTTCAGGAATTCGGGATTGCTGGCGACATCGACGTGCGAACACCCCTTGGCGGCCAGTCGCTCGGCGACCCTGGCGTTGGTGCCGACGGGCACGGTGCTTTTCGTCACGACGACGCGAGAACCGGCCGGCCCCGGCGGCAGGCCCTTCAACGCGTCGCCGATGGCGTCGGCCACCGCGAACACGGCGGTCAGGTCGGCGTCGCCGGCTTCGGACTGCGGGGTGCCGACTGCGATGAATGTGAGTCGAGCCGGACGCACTGCCGCCGCCAGGTCCGTCGTGAACCGCAACCGCCCATCGTCCTTGTTGCGGTGGACGAGTTCTTGCAGTCCCGGCTCGTAAATCGGGATTCGGTTCTGGTTCAACGTGTCGATCTTGGCGGCGTTGTTATCGACGCAGATCACGTCGTTGCCGCTCTCGGCCAGGCACGTCCCCGTGACCAGGCCCACGTACCCTGTACCAATCACTGCGATTTTCATAGTGGAAGGCAATCCTTGGTGGCTAATCCGCGAGCGGCATGTCTGCCGCACGCGGATTTACAATGAGATGTGGATGCGAACTACTTGGTTTCAAGAACCCAGACGTTGCGGTAAACCACGGGGTCACCGTGATTCTGGAATTGGAATGGGCCGGGCGTCGCCGCTTCTTTCTGGCCGCCGGGGCATTCCTTCGGGAACTCGATGTTGTCGTGAATCTTCACGCCGTTGTGGTAAATGGTCGCGCGGCCGTTGGCCACCTTCTTGCCGTCGCTGAACTTGGCGGGCGTGAATTCGATGTCGTAAGTCTGCCAGAGCATCGGCGGCAGGCACATGTTCACGAGCGGCTTGTGCTGGGTATAGATGCCGCCGCATTCGTTGTTCTCGCCGGCGAGGCCGAAGCTGTCGAGCACCTGGCATTCGTAGCGGTTCTGCAGGTACACGCCGCTGTTGCCGCGGCCCTGGCCCCGGCTATTCGGCATCCATGGCAAGCGGAATTCCGCGTGTGCCTTGAACGCGCCGAACGCCTGCTTGCTCGTGACCCCGACGTTGAGGAACTTGCCGTCGGAGAGCTCAATCAGCTTGCCGCCGTTCCAGTTTTTCTCGTCGCCGGGCTTGGCGAACAACACGACGGCCCCTTCCGGCGGCTTCGCGCCGAGCGTCTTGGATTTGCGCTCGACCTTCTTGAGTGTCGCGTCGCCGAGGGTCATGGTCCCACTGGCGATCGTGCCGGTCAGTCCCTTGGAAATGGCGACGCGGACGATCGCGATATCCTCGCGGTTAGCCTTCCCCTTCTTCGCACTCTTCATGTCGGCGCCGGCGCCCGGCAACCCGCCATCGAACAGTTTCACGTCGAAGGCGCCGTCGCCGAGCGCGACCACCTGTACGCCGAACTTATCGTTGGCATACTCACCTTGAATCTTGAAGTCGGCGTCCGCGACCAGCTTCGCCGGGTCGTTGATGGCGATGCGTTCCTTCTTCCTGGGCGTGTCTTTCTTGACATCCTGGGCGAACGTGGGAAGGGCGGCGAGCGCGGCGGCGCCGAGCAGGCCGAGTGCGATGCGGCGGAGCATGATGAACCTCGGTGGGAGAGTTGTTACGCCTCGATGGCTTATTGTTTTGAGCCAGTGGAACGAGTCAATGGGTGTTATCGCCTCGTGCTTCCCGTTGGGTCGCGGCTAAGCGGGTCAAAACTCGCTCGCGCCGGCTGGCCACTGCTCGCGCGGCGACCAGTTCAACAATCGCTGCGACTCGCTTAGGTCGTAGCGCAACTTGTGCGTGAAGCGGCTGGTGGCATACACGATGGCATACGTCGGCAGCGTCGGGGCTTCCACGGCAGCGGCGTAAAAACGGCCCACGTCGCCGGGACTGATGAACACGTCCTGAAACAATTCGCCGCCGGCGATCTCGTTCACTTGGCCCTTGTCGCGCGGGCACCAGCCGAGCCGCACCGCCAGCACCTGCATGCCGTGCTCCTTGGCGTAAACCTGGCCGAGCGCTTCGAGAAAGACCTTGGTGCAAGCATACAGGTAGCGCGGCCGTGGCGGCGACTCCGGCGTCACCGGATAGTTCCCCGCCTTCAAATGGCCATCGATCACCTGGCCGGTGCTGGTGAGCACGACCCGCGGAATGCCGAGCGTCCGGGCCGCTTCCATGGCCTTGTAAGTGGCGACGATATTATTCGGCACGAGTTCTGAAAGGAAGTTGTCGGCGTCGTCGGGCGGTTGGCCGCGCGGATAGTTCGCGTCGTCCGGCGTGGCGGCGAGGTGAATGAGACAACTGGCGCCGCGGGCCGCTTCGACAAGGCTGCCGCCGCCACTCGCGATCACGGATTGCTCGGCGGGCAGACCCGGGGTCGGCCGCAAATCGTAGCCGATGACGTGGTGGCCCCGGCCGTGTAGTTCCTTCACCACGGCCCGCCCGACCCGCCCGGCGGAGCCCGTCACAACGACCCGTTGCAGTGCTGGCATTTCCTCAGTGTAGAAAGTTTCGCTGCGAGGCGGAGTCCGCGTAGCCGAGCGCGGCTCATATAACAATCGGCGGTTCTCGGGCCTTTCAAGGAAGTTCCTATGCCCGTTACGGTGGGTTCGTACGCGGTCGGCAGCGGGTCGCCGCTCCTATGGATCATGGGGCCTTGCGTTATCGAATCGCACGACCTCACATTGCAAATCGCCGAGCGGCTCAAGCAATACGCGGACGAATTGAACGTTCCCATCGTGTTCAAGGCGTCCTTCGATAAGGCCAACCGCACGTCGGGCAAGTCGTTCCGCGGGCCGGGAATCCACGAAGGCTTAAAGACTCTCGAAGCCGTCAAGAAAGCCACCGGCTTCCCCGTGACCACGGACATCCACGAGTGCCACCAGGCGGCCATTGCCGCGGACGTGTGCGAGGTTCTCCAGGTGCCGGCGTTCCTCGCCCGGCAGACCGACCTGATCGAAGCCTGCGGGCAAACTGGCCGCGTCGTGAACGTCAAGAAAGGCCAGTTCATGGCCCCGTGGGATATGAAGAACGTGGTCGCGAAGTTGGCGGAGATCGGCAATCGCCGCGTTTTGCTCACCGAACGCGGCAGCACCTTCGGCTACGGCATGCTCGTCAACGACATGCGGGCGATTCCGTGGATGCAGGAAACCGGGGCGCCGGCGATCTTTGACGCGACTCACAGCGTACAGAAACCAGGAGCACTGGGCGACCGGACGGGCGGCATTCGCGAAATGATTCCGTACCTGGCTCGGGCGGCGGTGGCCGCGGGGTGCGACGGCGTCTTTTTGGAAACGCATCCTCGGCCCGACGAAGCCAAGAGCGATGGCCCCAACGCCATGCCGATCGACCAGCTTCCCGACCTGATCCGCGTCTGCCTTCGCATCCGCGACGCCTTGACTCTTCCACCGCAATGAGCCGCGCATGATCCGTTTCGGTAATTCGATGTCCATTAAGCACTCTTCTAGTCGCGCAGAGTCGCTCCCCCCACCCGCCATTGAGGCGAAGCCAACCACCTTTCTGACCCTCTCCCCGTTGGGGAGAGGGTGGTTTGCGAGCGCAGCGAGCAAACCGGGTGAGGGGTTGAATTCGACTAACAAGACCCCTCACCCGCCATCTCGCTGGCGCGAGATGGCGGCCTCTCCCCAACGGGGAGAGGCGTGGGGCTGGTTGGTTGGCGCCATTACCTTCCTGACTGTCAATCGCAGCGCTCTGTTCGCTGCAGCGCTTTCCGCTCTCGCCTTGACCGGTTGCGGCAAGCCCGCGACAACCGATAAAGCCGCGACGGCCGCCGAGGTGTCCAAGACCGATCCGTGGGAACAAGTGGCCCGGCAGCTCCGCCGCGATAACGACCTGGCGGCCTGCAAAGTCGCCCTCGGCCAGTTGAACAACGACCTCGCCGAGCGAACCGATGTTCCCGTCGCGGCGCCGATTTCGGATTCCGCGGCCAAGAGCCTGCAAGCGATCGTGCCGCTTTCCAAGGACGATCTCGCCGAGGTTCGCGCCGGTTCCTATTCGGGCCTCGATTCCGTTTACCTCGCCGATTGCTTCTACCTCCGCGACTCGGCCCAATCGCTCGACGCGTCCGCCTTGCCGCCGGCGGAACAGGCCCGACTGGCGTTTGCCTGGACGTGCCGGCAACTCGTCCTCGAACCGTGGACCAGCGGCGGCCTGGTCATTCCCGCCATCCCGACGACCTACGCCTTGCAGCGCGGCTCTGGCTCCGGCCTCGAGAGGGCCTACGTCTTCCTCGCGCTCTTGCAACAAATGGGAATCGATGGCTGCCTGATCGGTCCGCCCGGCAGCGATGCGAAGACCACCGCGACCATCGGCGCGGATGGCAAGCCGCTGGCCAACCAGAATGGACCGTTCTGGGCCGTCGGCGCCCGCATCGGTAAAGACATACTGCTGTTCGAACCGTGGCGCGGCGAACCGTTCCCCGGCCCCGCCGGCAAGGGCATTGGCATCCTCGCCCAGATTAAGAGCGACCCGAATCAACTCAAAGCATGGATCGACGACAAGAGCGATCCCTGGAAGGTGGCGCTCGATGACGTGAAGCAAGCGACGGTGGTGCTGGCGGTTCCCCTCAGTTCCTTGTCGCCGCGGATGGCGCTCCTCGAACAGAAGATTCGCGGCGAAACCGGCGTGCGCCTGGCGATGGCTCCGGCCGAATTGCAAGCGCGGTTTGCGTCCGCGGCGCCGGATGGACCGGGGCTCGCCAACGTCAAGTTCTGGAACCCGCCGACGGACCGCTCCACATATACGCGGGTGTTAAGCACGTTCCTGCCGCCGGAGGAAGGGGGCCGCGACGTCGACGATCCGACCCAGCAGATTCTTAACATGTACAGGAGCTCCCTGCTGCCGACGAATATGCCGCGCTTGCCGGAAGGGCTTCATCCGTCGGCGGTGCAGCGAATCGCCCTGGCGATCGTCAACCAGTACGTCGCCGCCTTTTTCACGGCGCCCAGCCCGCGCGAACGCATCCAGCGCGGCCAGTTCCAGGATGCCGCCCGCGACCTGACCAACAAGCGGCAAGAGTTCGGCCGCGGTCAGGAACGCTTGCAGAAGGTCGATCTCGGCGAACTCGCCGCCTGGACCAAGGCCGCCGCCGAGGTTTACGACAACCTGGAAGCAAGCCGCTATCCGAACAAGGGGCAACTGACGCCGCAACCGGATAGCGATCCGGAGGTCGCCAATGCGCGGGCGCTCGTCGATGAGTTCTGGCGCAAGCAAGGGGGAACCGCCCGGCTGATCCTGGATCGCTCGGCGGCCGCGGTCAGTTTCGGCGAAGCGTCGTACTTACTCGCGCTGGTGAAGCACGAACAGGCCGAGCGGAAGCAGGAGCGGGCGGAGTACGCGGGCAGCGGCGAATCGCAGCGCGCCCGCGAGGCCGCCGCGGACGCCTGGCGCGAAGCGATCAACGCCTGGAGCGCCTTCCTGGAGCAGGACACGGCCCCGAAGTCGCCGCGCACCCGCCAGGCAAAGCGGCTCGCCGCCCGCGCCGAGAGATTGGTCGAAGTGAAGTAACTCAGTCCTCGGTGGCACAGGCATTCCTCCCTGTGCCGAAAGCCTGCACAGGCAAGAATGCCTGTGCCACCAGAACAAGCCTTCTTTGCTGGCACAGGCATTCTTGCCTGTGCGCGCTGCGGTGCACAGTCGCGAATGCCTGTGCCACCGAGCTTTACCCGCTCTTCGCTGTAACGGCCTCGTCAAGCTGGCGGATGAGCGCCTGCGATCGTTGTAATACCTGCTGAAGTTTTTCGAAGGATGTACCGCCGGTGGCGGGCCAGTCGTCCAGCCACGCCGCCAGCGGGCCGGAGAGCGACGCGCTGACCAGCGCCTCGCGTTGCTGGCGAACGCGTCCCCGCGCTGCCTCCGCGGCCCCGCGCACGATCAACTCGGCAAGTTGGTGCGTCGCCGACACCCCAAGTGGAATCAGCAATAATTGATACCAACTCGGCACCCACGTGAAGTAAAGGATCACCGCGATCGCGGCGGCGTCGGCCGCGAGTTTGACTCCGCGCAGGATTCCCAGGAACGCCGGCCGCTTTTCCAATGCGTCCACCATCTTCTGGCCGGCCCGCTCCAGTTCGTCCGTTTCCTTCAATTCGAAGGCGCGGAATTCTTGCTGGAAGCGGCCGCGCACTTGGGCCGCCAAACCCGCATCGAAGCCATGCGCGATGGCCTTCCACACCGGGTGCCCGGCGGCGCGGCGCAGCGACTCCGCCTGCAAGCCATCCAGCCAGCCCGTGAGCGCCGCCGACAGCACGTTCTGTTCGCCGAGGTTCAACAAGTCCGGCCGCACCAGCATGCCGATGACCGCATTGCGGCTGAAGCGGTACGGCAAGCGGAGCACCCACATGACGTTGCCGAAGAGCCGCCCGGCACCCGGAAGTTCCAGTAAATCGAGGAGCCGTTCCCGATAGCGATCGAAGCGGCGGAACTGCTCGCTCGAAAGATATTCGCGGCGATAGCGATCCTCGAATTCGAGTTGGCCCGCATGGACGGCGGCCTTCCACGAGTCGTATTCGGCGAGGTCGCGACGCGCCACTTCGAGCAGGCCGTCGCCGGCCGTGCTCAGGTACTTGGCGGCATTCGAGACGGTGCGGCGACGCGCGATCGCCGCCGATTCGCACTGCACCAGCACCTGGTTGAGCAGTTGCACACGCCAGGAGGACCCTTCACCCGCCGGGTCGCCGCGAACGGCCGGCGCCATTTGCGGGAAGGCCAGCACCGGAACTGCCGGGGCAGTACCGTCGGCGAGCTTCGGCAGAGTTCCTAGGATCTCCTGTCGAAAGTGGCCGAGCATCGCCTCCGAGTCTGCCTCGCGCATCTTGGTCAGCACCACGACCACGGCCTTGCCGGCCCGGATCAAGAGGTGCAAGAACTGCGTCGGAACCTCGTCGTTGTAGCGCTCGTCCGACGCGACATACACGACGACATCGGCGAGTGCCGCCACTTCCATCAACCGCGAAACGTACCCCGCCGAGGCCCAGGTCGTCATGTCCGGGCAATCCCAGATGACGAACTCCGCAAGCGGGTCTGGGCCGGCATTCGCGGGAAGCCGGCGAACTTGATACACGTCCTCGTCGAGGTTGGCGGGCTTGTCGTCGCTGGTGCGCGTCAGTGAACCGAGGAAGCCGAGGTAGCTCGGCCACGGGAACGTCGCCGCGGCGGGCAGGAACGCGGTCGGGTGGCGGGTGAAGCCGGCCTGCGGATTGGATTCGGCAACGACCGCCCCGGCGAGGAAGTTCACGACGGTGCTTTTGCCGGCCCCGGCCCCTCCGACCACCGCGACGTGCAGCGGCAGCGCCGGTTGATCCTCGAGGAACGGCCCGATCACGTTGCGGGCCAGGGCCGACGCGAGGTGAAGCTGCCCGGCGTGGGCCGCCAGCCCCGGCTCGCGCCGGCAATGATCTTCCAGCCACGCCAGGTCCGCGGCCAGTTCCCCGACGGTCGCTCGCGTATCGAGATTTGGCATAGCGGCATTTCAGCGGAAACGAACCCGAGCGGCGAGGCGAATGCCGAGAATTGCAGGAACCGAGCCGCGACCGTCACGGAGCGACAAGCCGACTATCGCTTCTTTGCCTTCATCGCTTTCACCTTCGGCTTCGCTTTCTTCTTGGCCTTGGGCTTCGCCTTGGCCTGCTTGCGCGGCGCCGTCGGTTTGGGCATCGTCACGTTCGTGCCCATCAGGGATTTAAGCCGGTTGCGGGCGTCGAATATCGCCGTCAGTTCGCCCGGCCCCGTTCCCGCGATCTTCACTCCGTCCGCCGTTTCCGCGACAGCCAGGCCGTACGACTTCGCATACTCGATCAATGCGGCCCGGGGGTCGAGCAGCGGCAAGCTGGCCATCACCTGCGGGAAGACCGACAGCACCCGGGCCAGCGAATGCTTCTCCGCGCTCCGCAAACGATCGTCGCGAATCATAAGCAAGAGCCGGCCATCGTCGTACGGGGCAATGAAATAGGCGTCGTACTCGAGTTCGCCGACGAGCACGGCGCCGAAGACATGAACGGCCTCGGCGGCCAGGTGTTCGCCCAGAACCGGTTCGAGCGGGAAGGCGTTCTTGGCGAACTCCGGCACCATCGCTCGGTGGGCCAGCGCCCGGATGGTATCGCCCAGAGCGCGATTGGTGATCGACAGCTTCACCGTGCGGTTGGCCCACGACCAGAGCCAGGAATCGTTGTGTTCGGCATGCGAGCCGACCAGCGGCGCTTCGAACTTGAGCTTGCCAAACGCCAGCGTCGCCGTCTCGCTGTCGTACGTCCAGTCCGCGCCAGGCGCTTTGCGTTCCTGAAACTCGGCGAAGCGAAGTTGCCGATCGAAGGCCCGCCCCACGAAGCGGTGATACAGGTCGAGAAGTTGTTGATCCATGTCGGTGCCCGCAACCCGTTCCAGCGAAACCGAGCGCGCTAGCCGACCATCTTATCAGAGTTTCAAGCGGCTGAGCACGGGCGCCGCCAACATCGTCGTGGCCAGCGCCATCAGCACCATCATGGCGAAAAGCGTCGGCGAAATGACGCCCATGCCGAGCCCAATATCCAGGACGATGAGCCCCATCAGGCCGCGGGTGTTCATCAACACCCCGAGCGCGGCCGACGAGCGCGAATCGTGCCCCGCGACCCATGCCGCGAGGAACGTGCCACCGAACTTGCCCAGCGTGGCGATTGCCGTGATGGCCGCGCAGATCAGCCATTGCTCGCCACTCGTCAGCAGCCCGATCTCGGTTCTCAGCCCGGTGAGCGCGAAGAAGGCCGGCAACAGCAGCACCGCCACCACGTCCTTCAAGCGGCGGGTGCACTCGCGCGCCAACCGCGAATCGTGCGGGATCGCGACGCCGAGCAGAAAGGCCCCGAACACGGCGTGAATCCCGAGCCAGTGCGTGATGAGTGCCGCGATCAGGAGCGCGACGAAAGCTAGCGGAACGGCCATCGCGGCCGGCGATTCCTTTTCTTCGTGGGCATCCATCCATCGACATAGACGCTCCATCAGCGGCCGCACCACGACGAGCATGGCGGCCGTGAAGGCAAGCGAACTGAGGGCGGTCGCGGCGGCATCGGCCAACCGCGATTGAGCGACGCCGACCACGAGCGAGAGCAGGCACCACGCCGTCACGTCGCTGGCGGCCGCACAACCCAGGGCCACTTGCCCCACTTCCGTCCGCTCCATCTGGCGATCGGCGAGGATGCGCGCCATCACCGGGAACGCCGTCACGGAAAGCGCCGCGCCCATGAACAGTGCGAAGCTGGTGAACGGCACGCCCCGATGGGAAAGGATCGGGTAAAGCCAGAGGGCGAGCGCGACGCCCAG